>NZ_JAOQJZ010000014.1:0-99941 GCF_025567495.1 Hominimerdicola aceti
TTTCTTTCCGCATTTTTTGCAAAACATAATAAAGCTCCTTCACTTGAATAAATCTAAGTGTCTATACCTATCTTATAATATACCACTATAAGAAAAAGAGCCCCGCAATCCCCGATAAATCAAGGCTTTGCGGAGCTTTCCGACCACAATTCTGACCAGAAATAAAATAAAAAAGCTAAACGCAGGCATATAATTTTTCAAGCTGCTTACGTTTCATATCCATATTGGAATGTACATACCTCTCAAGTGTAATTTTCACACTTGCATGACCTAAAAGTTCGCTGACAGTTTTAACATCAATCCCAAGCCGAATGCATTCCGTAGCAAAGGTATGCCGCAGAACATGAAAATTCCTATACGTTACACCAATGTGTTTCAGAAAAGTTTTGTACCTGTACTGATAAGTCCTCGGTTCGGTATGTTGAACTGATTGTGTCAGGAAGCAGCAGTCAGGATTGACATTTCGTTTGATTTTAGCAATCTGCGACAGCATAAAAGTCGGAATAGGAATATCACGGATAGACTTAGCGCTTTTTGGCTCATCGATTAGCACAACTGTTTTAGGTGTTATTGCATTAGGGTTTTTAATTCTCTGGAGCGTTTTCCGTACACGAATCACCTGATTTACAAGGTCAATATCCTGCCACTTCAAAGCGCATATCTCACCTATTCTCAGACCAGTATAAAGGCAAAGCAGAATACCGAGAATTTGGCAATCATCACATAAAGCATTCTTACGAATTTTCTCTATTTCAATGCTTGTAAAAACCTCAATTTCCTTATGCTCCGATTTTGGCAGCGATACATTTTTAGCAGGGTCATCAAGCTTGTATTCAATTTCTCCGTAAGCAAATACAGATTTCATCATGATTAGAATTGCCTGCACGCTCCTTGATGAAAGTCCTTTTCCGTCATCTCTGCCGCATTCCAACAGTTCGGACACATAGCGATTGATCATAAATGAAGTCACTCTGTCAACACGCATATCTCCAAGCGGTGCAGCGATGTAATTCTGATACATGGTGCGATAACTGACATAGGTTGATGATTTAATACTATTTTTACGGCTTGCAAGCCAGACCGCAAACAACTCGTTCACAGTTATCGGGTTGTTTTTTGGCAACAAATCAACTTTAGCAAGCTGTAGCTTCTGCGAACATTCCACATAGCTGTAAGCGTAAACAGACGAATACTTTGCTCTACCGTTTTCCATGTAACTTGAAATATACCTGCCCTCCCAGCGACCGTCCTTGCGTTTGAATATGTTTTCTCCTCGTCTTGACATAGCGATACCTCCTTAAAATATGTACTTTAAGTATACACCCGTTTTGACGAGATTTTTGACCAGAAATAGAAGAAAAAAGAGTTATAAACATCTCGAAATCCTTGATATTTTACCGTCAATTATATAGATTGACAGAAAGCTATCATTGAATTTGTACAAAATATATAATTAGTTTTGTCAGTTTTAGTCAATCCGTGGATTGACATTTTTATCTTTTAGTGGTATATTATAAGATAGGTATAGACACTTAGATTTATTCAAGTGAAGGAGCTTTATTATGTTTTGCAAAAAATGCGGAAAGAAATTATCAGACAACACAGTTATTTGTCCCGTTTGCGGAGAACCTACGGGAATGCAGCCGACGCCTTTCCCTCAACCAAAACCTACGGGAATGATGCCGCCGCCTTACACTCCACCAAAACCTACGGGAATGATGCCGCCTTACACTCCACCACAGCCACCCATTCATCCGGATCCTGCCACTCAGGTGAGTTATTGCCGTAAATGCGGTGCTGCTTTGCCTTATGGGCAGACTCTATGCAGCAATTGCCAAGCAGGTCAACTAACCGGGCAAAACCCGAAAGTAATAACATTTATGATCTCACTCTTATTATTCTATATGAAAGGTGAGATTAGAATGGAACAGAATTTTATTAAAACCAAACTTCCGAATGCGATTTTATTCATACCATTTGGCACTAAACGAAAAAGTATTCCTATTAATCAAATTTCATCAGTCAATTCAAATTTCTCATTGAATCCAAAATCCTTTATTTGCGGACTTGTTGCTTTAATTGCTGCCATTATATGCTTAGGTGGATCTCCTGCATGGGGAATTATATTGTTATTACTGGCAGCATTGTATATTATAGATTCTTTTACAACAATGCTTGTCATAGAAAAGACATCGGGAAACGTAGAAGAAATTCCATTTTACATTATGGAAAAAACAAAATGTGAAAACATTGAAGAGATGATAAATCAGATTATTTCTCAAAGAATGTATTCAACCATGCAAAATAATTTTTAGGAAGTGACCAGCTATGTTTTGCAAAAAATGCGGAAAGAAATTATCAGACAACACAGTTATTTGTCCCGTTTGCGGAGAACCTACGGGAAAGCAGCCACGCCCTCAACCACAGCCACGCCCTCAGCCGCAGCCTGCTCCTGCCCCTCAGGTGAGTTATTGTCCTAAATGCGGTAATGCCGTTGCACCTAATGCGGAATTCTGTCTACATTGCGGATGTGTTTTAAATAACTTCAACCCTCAAGATGGAGGATTTGCAGCAATAATGAAAACTAATAAAAAACGTAATATACTTATTGCTATTATATTAATGTTGTTTATTGTTATAATTGCTTTTATTTTATTCAGGATATTTGAGAGCAACGAGAGTAAGATTCAAGGAAAATGGTTGCTTTATTCTGATGGTACCGAATTGGTAGATAAAGAAGATCAAGTGACTTGGGAATTTACCAATGGAAGGTTACTCATTTCCGGTGCTTATTCCGAGGAAGGCTACTACTCAATCGATGGTGATACTCTTGAAATATATGATGATGATTATAGAGTAAGTAAGTTACTTGGACATTCTAAAAGGTATGTAATTGAAAAACTTTCCTCCAACAAATTGATTTTGAGGAAAATAAATACAGATAGAACGTATGTTTTTAAGAGGTTATAACTATGATTTGTAAAGAATGCGGCAATAAAATAGATGATAACTCAACTTTTTGCAAATTTTGCGGATACAAAGTATCTGCGGAATCATCTTGCCAGAAAGCGTATTTAAATACCCCAACCGAAAACAGTTCTGCAATAAAGTCTAAACAAGTGAAAAAAAATATTATAATATCACTATCCTCTATTATAACTGTATTAACTGCTATAGTTTTGATAACAGTTATTATTAAAATACATAATAAACAAGAAAATATTGTCACGGATGACGATTTATCAAAAACAGAGATTGGATCTGGTGTTACTGATAATGCTATTAAAAGCAAATCAGCCAAATCAATAACAGATTCTAATACAAACGTTGAAATAGAGTCTGAAAAAACAGACTCAAATAATAAAACCTATGAATCGATTGAATTCATTGGAATCGATAATTATGACGACTGGTCAGCTGCAAATTTTTATGATACTGACGGAAACGAAGTAGAGTATATCGATAACAAATACTTTTCTGATTTCGAAGAAACAGGTTGTTCAATAACTGTTACTTTAAAATATCTTAATACTGATTATTATGTATTTGCACCCAAAGATGCTGTAGATTGGAATGCTCTTTATAAGCTTGACGGGAATTACATAACCGGTGTACCTACGGCAGCAGATGCAGTCAGCATTAATAATGAATCATATACTTTTCCAAATGAGATCAGTAATGACATTATTGAAAATACAAGAACATTTATACAATCAGACGGTTTTTTCTGTTTATTTGACTTTAAGCCTGAGACAGTTTCTTTCAATCTTTCTGCAAAAGCCATATCTTATCTAAAAAACAACGCTACTATAAACGATGACAATACAGAATATGGTGGGATAGTATTTCAAATGTACGGATGTATTATTACTGATTTGGTAATTGATGTGCCTCTCTCAGTTAATGATGTAGGTATGATTATAAAATCAAACCAGTAAATATTCTAATTATATATAACAAATTTAGGAGGACTTATTATGCCAAAATTAAACCAAAGAGATTTCAATGACGAACCGGTAAAATACGTTACGGAAAAACACGTTGCCTGTGTTTTTCTATTGGATACGTCAAGTTCAATGAACAGCAATGAAGCAATAAAACAGCTTAACGAGGGACTCAGAGTATTCAAGCAGCAGACCCTATCAAGTCTTGATACCCATGCAAAGGCTTGTATTGATGTGGCTGTTGTTACGTTCGACAGTGATGTCAAGGTAATTCAGGATTTTGCTCCGGTAGAAGAAATGGAATTACCTGAACTAAAAGCATATGGAAATACTGCTATGGGCAAAGCCCTGGAAACTGCAATGGATATGGTCACGATGCAAAAAAATAAATACAACTACGCAGGAACACCTTATTTCAGACCTTGGATCTTTTGCGTAACTGATGGTGGTCCAAATGATGATTACCGTGAGTCAGCTGAGAGATTAAAGTGGATGGAGAATAACGGAAAGGCGATTGCATACTGTGTTGGCGTGGACGGTTTTAGAGCCGATATTATGAAACAAATATTTGATCCAAATAATATATACGGATTAAAAAATTGTGATTTCACTGGGCTGTTTAAATTTGTTTCATCCAGTCTGGATGCTTTGAGAAACAGTACTGAGGAATCCGGTTCGTTAAATATTCCTGCACCTGATACAATGTTTAAGGTTCCGCTTGATTGAGCCTGCGGAAATTTTTAAAGATATGAAATAGATCGGAAGATACACTCTGCTGATAAAGGAGTAAGTTTGTAAGAATGATTGGATATTTTAAAATTTCGGCAATAGGAACAGCACATTTAGAAAATCCTGACGGTGTATGTCAGGATTATTCTGATGTGCTAAAGCTTGACAACGGATATACAATAGCTGTAATTGCCGACGGTTTAGGCAGTGCAAGTAAATCGGATATAGGTGCAAAAGTGGCTGTGAATTCATTCTTGGCTTACATAAATTTGCATATTAAAACCAAAAAAAGCGATAAGTTTTACATTGATCTTATATCACAGGCATATCAAGAAGCATATAACAACGTAATGAATACTGCCGAAGACATGAAAATAGATTTTTCGGAATATAATACAACCCTCACTGCTGCGATTTATAATGGTAAAAACTTATATTACGGTCAATGCGGTGACGGCGGTATTATCGTTTTAACGCCGAGCGGTAATTATGATTGTGCAACAGAAGTAAAAAAGGGAGAAGCATTCAATGAAACATATCCGCTCTTGGGCGGTCCCGACAATTGGTCCTTTGGAAAATATCCCGACGAGGTCTGTGCATTAACGCTTATGACAGACGGCATATTTGATATTGTGTGTCATCCTCTGCTTGCAAATGAAGCTCAAAAAATAAATATTCCATTTATCCGCCGATTTATGGACAGAAATATTCTTAGGGCAAATAACAAAACTGATTTTGAAAATCTGCAAAAAAGCATATCTAAATTTGTTTCGGGAAACGGCTTGCCTAATGTAACAGATGATAAAACTATCGTAGGATTGATAAACACTGATATTTTAGCAGATTTAAAAGACGAGGAATATTACAAGGAACCTGATTGGGATAAGTTAAACGAAAACATGAAACGCAAACTCCGTGAAGGCCGCAGACCTACTCCTATTGATATAAAAAAGCCTACAAATATAATCAAAGTAACTCCTACTGGTGAAAGCGTAGTAATTAATGATGAATCCAGAAAGTTAAAGAAAAGATTACAAAATTCGTATAGAATCAACCGCCAACTAAGGAAAATCGTTTTGATACAGCTGATAGTGATATTAGTGCTTATTATTATTTGTTCTATCTGTATTGTTTTTTTAAACAAAGGTAACGTTCAGGATACATCGAAAAAGAGTATGGAATCTTCCAGTATAAGTAAGGATAGCGCTTACAACGGCAAACATACGCAGGAAAGCGCTATTGCGGATGATGATACTTCTGATCATGCAGATGATTCTACACAAAGCGATAGTATGGCGTCAAATTCTGAAAATGATAAAGCTAAAGATAAAGCTATAAAAGATGCTTTACCAAGAATGAAACAAGCTCTCCAAGAGGTGGGAACATCGACTCATTTTACTTATATTAATTCAGAAGCTGTTGATGAGCACTATAGTAATATAACGGGGGGTTCCAGCAGTGGCTTCTAATAATGATAGAAGAATTTATTACGATTTGAATAGCGGACAAAAATATGTATTATTTGAAGAAAGCATTACTTCCGGCGGCGAGGGCAGCATTTATAATATAGAAGGTATGCCCGATTTGGTTGCAAAGATCTATCATGAAAAGAATCGTACCGAAAACAGGAAAAATAAACTTCTGGCTATGCTTGAAACAGATTCAAATGACTTGTCTGAATGTGCATGGCCTCACGCCATTCTGTATCAGGATAACAATTTTTGCGGATATGTAATGCAAAAAGTGTCAGGGTTAAGCAGCTTGATAGATTTTTACGTTTATGATAACAGAAAAAAATATTTGTGGTCACAATATGTAAAAGTGGCAGAAAATATTGCTGCCGCCGTGAATAATGTTCACGACAGCGGACATATAATCGGAGATCTGAACCCAAATAATTTCATGTTAGATGTGAACACTGGTCGAGTTATGCTTGTAGATACGGATTCATATCATATCAAAAGTAAATCAGGAGAAATTTTTCCATGTACTGTAGTTACTCCGGAGTTTATTCCTCCTGAGCTTCAGGGTAAAACTTTTGATGAAAATAATGCACGGAATATGTTTAACGAAAGCACAGACAATTTTGCTCTTGCAGTTATTATTTTCAGGCTTTTAATGAACGGCGTTCATCCTTTTTCATGCGTTGTTACCACCAAAGAATCTATGAGTAATTTCCAACCTGTAAAGAACATACAAAATGGATATTGTCCTTATTTTACAAAAAGTAATATTAATGGGAAAATAGCAAAAACGCGCTATTCACCTAATATAGGTATTCTTCCGAGAGATATTCAAAAGCTATTTGAAAGAGCATTTATTGAAGGTCAACAAAGCAAGAGCGCCAGACCGAGAGCAGACGAATGGTTTTACGCACTTGATTCTTTAAGTCAGAGATTGTGCAAATGTACCGACAATCCAAAGCATGAATACTTTATAGGACTAAGCAGTTGTCCTTGGTGTAAGCTTGACATGGAAATAAGAAATAAATCAAAGCCAAATCCGGGAGATTTGAAAATTGACGACGGATGGGAGGAATTTCGCAGGAAGCAAAATAAAGAAAAAGCATCAAAAGATGAAATAAATACAAAAACTCACAACGAAGACAAGAAAGCGACAAGAGCATTGATAGCTACGATTCTCATAATATCATTTTTTTTAATACTTGCTTTGATTGGTATTTATTCAGATGAATCCTCCCCAAATTATGCTGAAAATGTTACTGATACATATAATTATTACGATGATACTATCGACAGCAGTTTGTATAAAACAAATTCGATTTTTACTCCGATGTCAACTATAGATAAAAATGAATTGTCAGAAAATAAACAAGAAATATCAATTGAAAATATAGAAACTAATGTTGATGAAATATCGGCTTACGCTGAGATAGACTTTGACGAGGAGGTAATTTGGGATGTTCCCGAAACTATCTCTTCGTATGAGTCGTCTACAATACCTGCACCTACCCTCAGTTTTAGTGTTAATATTTATGATATCGATATATCTTTTGATTCGGACGCAACGGTTTATGACCTTATCGCAGAAACGGATTGCGATAAAGCTTATGTAGATCCATTTTCTAAAAATGGTATTGACTTTTATGATAAAGAAAACGGTCATGCGACCGTAAGCCTTTTCTATGCAGCTCCATGTTCAGGAAATCTATTTATAAAAAAATCAAATGGTGAAGTTTTAAAAAAAATCCCGATAGATATAGCGTGGAAAGACTGTGAATTTGTTTCAAGTAACGAAGATATTATAACATTTGGTGATGAACAGTTTGAAATAAAGTCTACAGGCAAGTTAACGATTTCTTATATTTATGGTGATGATGTTGTAGCAGAAAAGGAAGTTGAAGTAATTTAATACATATTAAGGCGTTGATTATAGATGATTAATACAGGAGTGAGATAGTTTATGTATTATGAATGGTTATTTTTTTAATAAAAATGGTACCTTTATAGCATACTGTTATCCGCCGGAAGATTCCTTTTTATCATGTCAAATTCCGAAAGGAAGCGCAAAATTCGTTTATACGGCATTTGACAAACCCGAAGACGGAACGAGATCGCTTCTGACATTAAAAAATGATGAGCAATATATTATAAAAATTGATTATAAGACAAAAACGATAGAAGTATATACGGAAAAAAGGAAAAATACTCAACAAAGCCACAATTTCAAAGTAATTCATAGGAAGTGACATACAATGAATAAAAGATGCCCTAAATGTGGGAAGCTGCTAAATGAAGATGCGAGAAGCTGTAATATATGCGGATATAAATTTAAAATTAATATACCCTACGATCCCAACTACGATCCCATTGTTATGAGGAAATGCAGCAAATGCGGCACCGGATTTACCATTCACAGCTCTAACCCAGGAAAATTATGCCACAATTGCATGGAAAATAGGTCTAAAATAAATTCTTCCCGGAAGAAAAATCGTGTTGGGAAAATAGCTGCTTGTGTTTTTTCTGTTGCAGTTCTGGGAATAGGAGCTTTTTTTGCATATAAATATCTATCCTCAAATAAACCTACTGTTCAACAAGTCCAAACCGCTTATGAAAGCTATGAAAAGGTAAACTCTACTTTGAGAGATATAATATCCGATCCTGATTATAAGAATGGATCAGAGAACGACAAAAAAGAAAAAATCGAAAATGCATTAAACTGTATGGTCGAGGAATCAATGATCAGCGACATTGACTACAGTGAAGATACTATGATTTATGAATATGTCTATAACGATGGCTCTTTGGGCGGAGTAATGCTGGAACCTTTTGACGAGAGTGTTAATGGAATAGCAAAAAACTATGCCGATATAGATCAAAACGGTCAAATCAAAGCAATCGATAATAAAGTAGCCTTTGATTCGGAAAAATATTCATACAGCAAAACTGATATGAAAGCAAAAGTAATGTATGGTCTTGGATACGATGATATGCTTGAATTGTTAAATCAGCGTTCAGATGTGTGGACAAGCGAAAAGCTTTTAACAGATATCGACACAGATTGTACTGTTGCAGATTTTGCAGAGGAATTGGCTGGATATGATTTTATTGATATTGAAGAGCATGGTACACTTTATAATGATACTCCTATTATATGTACAAAGGAAGTTGTGACTGAACAAAATATCGGAGAATATTTTGATGATATAATTAACGGTAATATTATTCAAGTGACATATGATGACGATAGCTCCGGAAATACTTATTACTGTATTATGCCGTCCTATTTTACATCTCACTATAAAAATAACGAGCTTGAAGGATCAATAGTATTTTTAGGTTCCTGTAAAGCATACATAAACGATAAGCTTGTGAATGCATTCAAAGACGCAGGAGCATTAAGTGTAATTGCAAATACAGAAACAGTATATACATATTACAATTACTATATTCAGGACGCATTTGTTTATAGCTTAATGTGCGGAGACAGCATAGACGAAGCCCTTGATTTTGCAACAGATATCTGGGGTGAAAGTGATATAGAATGGGCTGATATGTATCTAACCGATAATGAGATCAAGCCAGAAGTTGCTACTCCCAAAATTGCAATAGGAGGTCAAAATAAGCTTGTTGAAGTAAATGAAAACACATCTCAACAAACGCCGGAATTCGTTGAAGAAATATTAAGCTGGTCGGAAGAACATGAACCTATGGACAGCGGTACCGGTTGGCTTGATTCATATGAAATGTATAAAGGTTATATTGGTCATAATTATGCTGAAAAGGATGAAATGTGGTTCCAGGATCTAACCGGAGATGGGGAACCTGAACTTATTATTGGCGGATATGGACTTATGATCGGACAGGAGGAGCAAAAATGCTTCACTGTTTATGAAAAAGATAATGGAATTATTGCAACGGGAGAAGATCTCTATACCGTATGGAGTAGTAACAGAAGTGATTATGGACATGATGCGTTTACCTTTACTCCATATAAAGATTCAAACGGAAAAATAATATTGGCAGACGGACAATTTTATGCATACACAGGTACAGATCTTCCTGAAGATGCAGGCGCATATACCTTAAATGAAGTTGTTTTAGGAGAGAACGATAAAAAAGTAAGGTGTACCGAGAAGATATACTTTAATTATGACGGTGAAAATAAAAAGTATTCTTCATTTAAAGTAGGAAATGATGAAACTACATCAAGTGAAGTCATTAATACATATAACAATTATTTTGCAGATAAAACTCCTTTAAAAGCGTCAGTTAAAACTATAAAAAAGCTGGATTATCTAAAAATGACTCAGGAAGAACGTAAAAAGGCATTGACTGAATCTTATTATGCTTTTAAATATACCGAAGATAAAAGCATTAGGCCTCCGCTTAAAGATATGATCGATAGTATTCCTAAAGACAGTTCTGATAAAAAGGACACCGATAACATAGAAAAAAATAAAAATCCCGACGATGGTAAGAACACTGATGTTAAAGATATATACAGTGCATATCTTGACAAATTATCGGAATTAAATCAACAATCTTCCGTAGAACCCGCTTACGCTTTATTTGACATAAATAGAGATGGTACAGATGAATTGATTTACATATATGATATAGCAGCAGCCTCAAGGTTTCATGTATATGAATATGACCCTGATGATGGATCGGTAGTATCTACAGGTGATAGTGATACTGGCTGGGATGATCTGTATTATTCAAAAACGCTCAATTGCCTTGTAAATTATTATTCTCATGGTTGTGATGTTAATGCAAATACACCCAGTGGAATAATAACCTTTCTTACAAAGTATTCCTTGTCTAATGGTAAATTAACGTCAGAGGAAATTTATAAAGGAGATGCACTTGAATTTTCTGAGAATGAATATTCATATTACAATTTTTACGAAATAACTATTGAGCAATGTAATGGCTGTACTATTGATGATTTAAAATCAAATGCCGAAAGAAATAAATTTTGATTGATACGGGTTGAAAAATATAAAGGAGGTCGGTAATATATGGACTTAAGGAATTGCACAAAACAAGAATTGTCTCAAATGCCTTATGAATATGTTCGTGAAGCATATTATCAGCACAACCCGAACGCTGTATGGATATTAGGAGTATTTTTTCGTCACGGAAAAAATGGTGCACCTCAAAACTATGAGAAAGCAAGACAGCTCCTTGAAATAGCTTACGAATATGAAGGTGCAGGATCGGGATTTATTTTGGGGAATATATATGAAGAAGGACTTGGAACAACTGTTGATCTAAAAAAAGCAGAAGATTATTATTGTGCATTTTCTGAAGAAACGCATGATCCAACCGGATACTCAGCCGCAGCTTTTTTATATCTGAAAAATGAAAACTTGCCGAATAGAGATGAAAAAATTCCGGAGTATCTAAAGAAAAGTGAGGCATTAGGCGGATGTCCATTATCAGATACGCTTATTGGTCAGTTATATATTGCAGGTACACCAGACTTTCCGAAGGATATTAATAAAGCTGTATTTTATCTTGAACGTTCAAAAAATTATAAAATACTTGGTGATTTATTTTCAGATGAAAAAAATATTGAGCCAAATTATAAATTAGCAAGCTATTATTATGAGCTCGGAATGTCGGATAATATGGATTGTTGTGCAAAATATGCATTTTTAAATTTATATTATGGTTCTATAAATGAATCGTGGACAAATGTCCCAAAAGGTATATCAGTAGCAAAAAAATATTTAAAAACCAATAATAATTATGAAAGTTCATTTTTTATTTTAAAAGCAATGTTTCTTTTTTTTGATAAAGCGAAAAATATTGAAGGTCTTGAATTGTGTACTGATTATTTATATATTATTGGTGAATGTAATAGTGATTCTGAAGATAAAAATCAATTATATTATTCAATTATTGATTCATTAAGTGATCTATATATAAATGAAAACCATACGGATAAATTAGATGGTCTTTTATCAAAGCTTTCTAAAATGACTGACGCTTATCCTCAGATTGCTGAAATCACATTTTATTTAGAAGGCTTATTATGTTATAAACACGGTATCTTTTGTTTAAATATAAATGAGATTTCAATGGCTTATGATTCTTTTGATTCAGCATATAAACTTGGGTTTGAAGATGCAAAAAAATTTTTGATCAGATTCAAAAGGGATATTTTCGGAAAATTAAAATTCAGATAGGGAAATGATAATTATGGATTATGTAGAAATGAATAAATGCGGTTCCTGTAAGTATTATACTTATGAGGGGGAATATAAGAAAGGCTATTGCAGTTGGTATAAATCTTATTACTATGCAGATGACTCGTGTAGCCATTGGGAAGAGGGAAACATATCAAGCACCGGAGGATGTTTTTTAACAACAGCTTGCTGCGAACATAAAGGCTTACCTGATGATTGCTACGAGCTAACAACATTAAGATCTTTAAGAGATCATTATATGAAACAGTCTGTTTTCGGAAATGGGTTAATAAAAATTTACTATGAAACAGCACCTGCAATTATAGAAAAGATCAACAAATTAGATAGAAAAGATGAGATTTACAATGAAATCTATAGTAAAATCGTTTATATCGTAGATCTTATTGAAACTAAAAAATACGACGATGCTGTATGTGAGTATGTACGTATGATGTTTTGGGCAGAAAAATTATGACTCGTAAAATTAATAAATAGTATACTAAAAGACATTTTCAATATAGTGACGTATCCATTAGGTCCTATTTCGGTTCTGAAAAAACAACTGTGTAAATGCGTATAACACCCAAAATAAAATCAATACTATATTTGCAGCCAAATAGGGCAACGCTGAGGAGCGACCCTATGCAAGCTGCGAGATAAAACGGTGGAAAGCAGCGGCAGCAATGTCGCTGCTTTTCGACCCTCTGAAAAAAAAGTCTGTAAAAAGTCAGTCAACTGTGGTAAAATAGAAATAACACAGGAGGCTGATTTTTTATGGGAAGAAGAAAAAGAGAACCAATGAGTGAAGGAAAAAAGAACATCATCGGAATGCTGCTCAAGGAGTATGATATCCGGTCAGCAAGGGATATAGAAGATGCTCTGAAGGATCTTCTTGGCGGCACTATACAGGAAATGCTTGAGGCAGAGCTGGATGAACACTTAGGGTACAGTTCATATGAACGCTCGGACAACTCCAATTACCGTAATGGAAAGAAAACAAAGAAGATACGTGGAAATTTAGGCGAAACCGAGATCGAAGTACCACAGGATCGAGACGGAACATTCGAGCCTAAGGTCGTAAAAAAGCGTCAAAAGGATATTTCAGGTATCGAACAGAAGATAATATCGCTGTACGCAAAGGGCATGACAACACGCCAGATAAGCGATACCATCGAAGATATTTACGGATTTGAGGTCAGCGATGGTATGGTATCCGATATCACAGACCGTCTCCTTCCGCAGATAGAGGACTGGCAGAAACGTCCGCTTGATGAGGTTTATCCCATTGTATTTATTGATGCTGTACATCTTTCTGTACGAGAAAACGGACAGATAAAAAGCTTGCAGCGTATGTTGTTCTTGCTGTCAGTCTTACAGGACATAAGCAGGTATTGTCCATACATATCGGTGAAAACGAGAGTGCAAAGTACTGGCTTGGCGTTCTGAACGAGCTAAAAAATCGTGGCGTAAAGGACGTCCTCGTGATATGTGCCGATGGTCTTTCGGGTATGAAAGGAGCCGTAACAGCGGATACCGCCGTCTGAACAAACAGAGAAGCGTATTTCCGAGCGATACGGCGCTGTTGAAGGCTCTGTATCTTGCAACTCATAAAATAGCGAAAAAATGGACTATGCCACTGAGAAACTGGTGCAGAGTTCTTGGTGAGCTTGAAATCATGTATCCCGACAGGCTTGGCTGAGCGAGCCGCTGAAAATCAGCCTGATTCCATTGCGCTGTGCTCCACTCCATCAGGCTGATTTTCAAAAAGAACCTTGACAAATTACAGTACCCATTGTATACTGTAAAAAATTAGAGTGGCAAATTTTATGCCACTCCCAACTAATGTTTTTATCACAGTTGATTAATTTACAGAGATTTTTTCGCAGAGCCAGCTTCGCTCACAAACGGTAAAAAATGCGTGTCTGCACTATCCGTCCGGTTTCCGTTTTACTTTATGCACAACCTATCCGTCAATCTCAAAAACGCAAGCAGAAAATATAATAAAAACGCACCAATTTCAAAACGGAGTTGAATTTTTTTGCTGTAGCATAAAAACACAACCGCTGTACTTCATAATAATTAAGAACACTGCTTATCATCCAAAGATCCTATGTAATACCTCTACTACATCATCATTTTTAAGTCCATAGCTTTTCAAGGAATTGCTGTCAAATGGGTCTTGCCCCAACAAGTCAATAAAAGTATCAATATCTAATTTAACTTTTGCGGGTAATTCAGATACGCTTTCAAGCATTAGCTCAGCTGTTATTCGTAAAATGTCCTTTTTGTGCTTCTTTATATCGCTCGAATCAACAGCTTCGCCTTTCTCTTTCATTTGTTTCAAGTCAAGATATGCCTTTGCCTTGAACAGAATAATATATTCAGGGCGAAGAACAGACAGGCCGTTTCTTACAACTTTTCCTTCCAGCAAAGCTTTATAATACTCATCATCAAGCAGAATTGCTGACAGACTTGAAACAGAATCATCTATGTGTATTGGTGTGATCCCTGTCATTTTACGAAGTTCAAAATTATTCCTACAAAACAGTTCTATCATTTTAGGATAGGTATCATCTTCAGGTTTATCAAATCTGTAAAACTGCGGCTTTTGTACACTTGTTGTCTTATTTCGGTATCTCCCGTTCTGAATAAATTTCCAGAATCTTTCTCCAAACTCAGGCGTAAGAGCCTCGACTATCAAAACCATATCCAGATCCCTTGTTGCTCTGAAAGTTGCGTCATTGCTTTCAAATATAATATCACAGGCTGCACCGCCTATAAGCACATATTGTTCTTCGTAGTCGGCAAAATAGTTTCTGAAAGTATCTAATCCTTTTACCACACATATTCCTCCAACATCTCGTTTATAGATTTCATTACTCTTTCGTCCTGCAATTCTTCATCGGTCAATGACAGGGATGCGCTTAGTGGGTCTTGTATCGGCTTATGGTTATAGTCAATGAAATAGCCCACTTCAAGAACTGCACAGCCAATAGCTTCTCCTTTTCGAACTTGCTTCAGCTTTTTTACCCCTGTGTCAGATAACTCTTTTTTTGTCACCGCATAGGTAGTGTAAGCATTATCAGAGAGCAATGAATACTCGCACAGAGCAGTGATTCCTGCCTTTTTGTCTAAATATATATCATTCGGAAACTCGTATCTTCTAATAACAGGGCTTCTAAGAATGTGCTGAAGCTGTTCCCACAGCTGCTTTATATCAGACGGAACGGTAACAGCTCTTGCTTTGCCCTTTGTATCAAGGATATTGACATTCAGATATTCTATTTCATCAAAGCACCTGCTCGCAGACGTTTTGGATACGCCCAGCTTTGTGGCAGCTTCTGATACTGTTACCTTGTTCCACCTTTCATAGATTGCCATAAGTATTAGCTTTTGCGTCAAGTACGAAATAATATCAACAGGTGCAATATCACGTTCACCTGAATTAGACAGCAGGCAGCCTATAAACGGCAAATAAACCTGCTTGCCTTTCAGTACAAATGGGATGCCGTCCTCGACAAGTTTTTCCTTGATATAAGGGGTGGTCGATTTAAGAAATATTGCACAGTTAAGTCCTGAAATATTCTGAACTTTAGCTCTGTCCTTTCGGAGCGCAATAAGACCAACATCGCCTTTTGGTTGAATTGCAAGCCAGTCTATTCCGTTGATTTCAACATCAAATAGATCGTATCTCCCTTTGAAAGCAAGCGGCAATCGGTCGTATAGGTCATTATTCTCTTTTATTTTAACGTTTTGTCTTAACGTTTTTTTTAGGTATTCTCTCATATGCTCACCTTTTAAATCTATAACGTAATTTAAGTTACAGATTTAAAATAACACATTCTTATCAAAATGTCAAGCTGTTTATAGTTTTTGCTTTTAATTTATTTTATGTACAGCCTGTCCGCAATTCTCAGCAGACACATACAGCATTCCAGTTCGTAGTTCAACGTTGTCTGTAACGGGTCGCCCTCACGGATACGCATGGTGCGCCTTATTTCTTTAGGTATGACAACTCTGCCGAGATCGTCGATCCTGCGGACAATTCCTGTTGCTTTCATATTTATGACCTCCGTTGTTTTTTCAAAATTGCAGTAATATTATTTGCAGAGGTGGGGAATTTATGTAGGAAAAAAAGCAAATAACGTGTTTTGCGGTCGTTGACAAGTTTTTGTGCGGAGATATAGCCTTCACCATGTAATAGATCACACGAAAAGACCCGAAACTTGAAGCTCGGGACATATAACTATTGGAGAGAAGACATATAGATATCAAAATACATTTAAAATGTCATAATAACATTACGATTTTTACACGAATATTAAAATTATGATATAATTTTCAGCCGTATAGTGCTACGATATAGTTGCAAACAAAACTAGAATCAGAAAGGACGGTTAAAATATGAGAAGATTTAATGGCTATATGCACGGCATCGATATCGGAGGCTGGCTGTCACAATGCGATTACAGTAAGGAACATCTTGATAATTTTATTACAGAGGAGGACATCAAGCGTATAAAGGGCTGGGGCTGCGACCACGTTAGAGTGCCTGTGGATTATAATATCTTTCAGGACGAAAACGGCTTTATAGAGAGCGGCTTCGACTATGTTCAGAAGTGTATCGATTGGTGCGGAAATAACGGTATCAATATGATACTTGACCTCCATAAGACAATGGGCTTTTTCTTTGACAAGGCTCAGGCTGAAAGCGGATTCTTTGATAACGCTGAGCTTCAGCAGAAATTCTATGACCTTTGGGAAGAGTTTGCAAAGCGTTTCAGCAAATATTCTGACAGGGTCTCTTTTGAACTTCTCAATGAGGTAACTGATCCTAAGTTCAGCAAAAAGTGGAATGCTATCGTTGAAAATGCCATAAAGCTTATTAGAAAATACAGCTCTGATATAAATATTATTGTGGGCAGCTACTGGAACAACTCTATTGATTCAATGAAAGACCTTGATAAGCCTTATGACGAGCATATAGTTTATACTTTCCATTGCTATGACCCATTTCTTTTCACTCATCAGGCTGCCTATTGGGTAGATGAGATGCCGAGAGATTTCAGGATCGATTATCCTGGCAGCGTCCCAAAATACAGAACTGAGATAAAGCGTCTTGGTCTTGAATATATGCAGACATATGAGGAGGTCAAGACAGAGAAATTTACGCCTGATTATTTTATGGGAAGATTTGCTGAGGCTGTAAGGGTCGCAGAGGAAAGAAATGTTCCTATGTATTGTGGCGAATACGGTGTTATAAATCTTGCATCTGCTGAAAATACTCTTAACTGGTACAAGGATATAAGCAGTGCCTTTGAGAAATGTTCTATCGGAAGAGCGGCTTGGTCATACAAGGGTGTTGACTATAGCTTTATTGACGGACATCTTGACAGCGTTCTTGATGAACTGGTAAAGTATCTTTAATAGATCATTGCTTAATATAACTCCATTTTTGGACAAGCTCGGTCACGTTTGCCGAGCTTGTTTTTTTATGCTTAGTTTCATAAATTGATGTTTGCTCATAAAATTCTATTTACGATAATTATTTGATATAAATAATTGAATATTGATATAATAGTTTTGAAACAAAGCGTATAATATAAACATATTAATTCATAGTCACTTTCTTATAATAACTTCCGAATAAACAGACCTGCTTGAATATCAAGTGGGTCTGTTTTCATATATTTATAATCTTTCATAAATTCGATATTAAACACTTTTATGATATTTATGTTACATTTTTGATATAAACAAAACGATTACATAGTTATAATATATACAGAAACAACAAAATAAATTGCTTTTAGCGAAAAATTTTATTGAAAAATAGGAGGAAAAGGTTATGAAGATCAAAAAATTTGTAGCAGGTCTTTCAGCAGCGGTTCTCGCAGCAACAATGATGTCAGTTTCTGTTTCGGCAGCAAAGCTTGGCGATGTTGTTCACCCGTCAGAGGAGGACTCAAAAATGAATGACTCATATTATTCTATCGGAGCAATGGGCTTTTATATGGGTCAGGACTGGACCTGGAATCAGGGCGACTGGGTAGGCATTGATGATACTGGCAAGATAACTGTTGAATATAAGATAAGCAAAGTTGTCACCGACAAGACAATGTCAGGCAAGGGAACTCTTGGAGATATGGGCGTTATGGTGGCTAATCTTCCTGATGGTGTTTATCCTGTGGACGTTAAGATATCTGACGCAAAGTTCGTTGCCGAGGACGGCACAACAACGGTTTTTGATTCGCTTAATTCTATCACTTCATTGGACGAGGACCCAGAGGGTGGAATAAGAATACATATCAGACCAACTGAAGAGGTCGATGATGAAACAGGCGAGGTAACAAAGAAATCTTGTCCTGAGGTCGCAGGCTGGGAGAAGGAAGGCGCTTTCAACGGCGGCACACTTTCAATGACGCTTGATTTCGGTGTTGCATCTGCCGAGGGCGGAGAGTCAAAAACAGATGCTTCAAAGGCAGATTCAAAGTCTGATGCTTCAAGCTCAAAGGCTGATACGTCAAAGAAAGACGCTTCTTCATCTAAGGCAGATGCAGGCAAGACTTCTGCAGCAGCGGCTACATCTTCAAAAGCATCTGACGATACATCTAAGGCAGCAGAAACTGGTGCGGCTGTTGGCGGAGCATTTGCTGTTATCGCTCTTGCCGGCACAGCAGTGATCGTTGCAAAGAGAAGAAAGTAATATTTGGAGGTATGGCTATGAATAATGCAAAAAGAGTTTTGACATTTGCCCTTGCGGTTTGCTCGCTTTCCGCATTTGCATCTTGCGGAAGTTCAAGTGATTCATCAAGCAAGGTAGTTGACAAAAAGCTAAAGGAAGATCAGCAGCAGATAGTTCAAAGACTTGCTGATGATATGAAAGATGTGAGAGATCTCAAGAGCAACGAAATAAAGTGGTTTTCACATTGGGATATCAACCCTACTGAGGCAGAGGACAAGGAGATAGGTGCTGACCTTGCTTTGTTCAAGACAAAGTATAATGGTAAGATAAACTGGGTGCAGACCACTTGGGAAACTAAGTTTGACGATCTTGCGGCACTTGTAATGTCAAATGATTCACCTGATTTCATCGGTGCTGATGATATGGACGTTTTCCCTAAGGGTGCTATAAAGTCAATGATAGAGCCTATCGACGATTATATCGATCTTTCAAAGCCTCTTTGGACAGACATAAAGGGTGCGACAGATCAGTTTATGCTTGGCGATAAGCATTATGTGAGCGTTATCAGAACAGACCCTGCATATGTTTTTGTATACAACAAGCAGACAATGGAAGATAATGGCTATGACGATCCTGCTGAGCTTTTCAAAGAGGGAAAGTGGAACTGGGATACATTCACAGAAATGTGTCTTGATTTTACTGACGCTGAAAGCGATAAATACGCACTTGACGGCTGGTATTATGAAAAGGCTTTGCAGCAGTCTTCTGGTGTGCCGCTCATCGGTATCACAGACGGCAAGCTTGTAAATAATATTTCTGACCCTATGATAGCAAAGGCTCAGAATATGATGTATGAGCTGCAGAAGAACAATGTTGTTTATCCAAAGCACGAGAATAATTGGAAACTCAGAGGCGACGCAGAGGGCAGCGGAATGGCAACAGGTCTGACGCTTTTCTATCCTATCGGACTTTGGGCACTTGAGAATGCTCCATCAACAACTGTAAACTATGGCGATGTATCAAAGGGAGAGGTAATGTTCGTTCCTGTTCCTTGCTCAGCTGATAGCGATAAACAGTATATCCCTTCAAGAGTACACGGCTTTAGCATTGTAAAAAACGCTCAAAATCCTGAGGGCGTGGCAGCTTTCCTTGAATGCTGCCGTTATGCAGAGCTTGACGAGGCTGCACATCAGATAACCCTCGATCAGTACAAGGACGATTACGGCTGGACAGATGAGATGCTTGAAATGAGAGAAACTATCTATGATCTGTCTGCACAGAATCCTGTATTTGACTTTGAACAGGGCGTATCTGCCGACCTTAACTCTATTTGCGATACTGCAATAAGAGGAACAATGAATCCGCAGGAGTCAAAGAGCTGGTCACAGGTCGTTCAGGAAAATGAAAAGGCTATAGATTATCTTATCGACGAGGCTATGACTTCAATGAAAGAGGCTAAATAATATCTAATTATCAGAAAAAAGGGCGGCAGGGTGATTTGCCGTCCTTTTTCTATAAATATGAGGCTTTACTTGTGTCTGTAAATATGATATAATAAGCTAAAAAGCAGGGGGTGAAAGCTATGGAAATAAACAGAGAATTGTCTAAGCGGCAGTTTATGCAAAAGGAAAATGACTATCATCATTCACCATATGAAACGGAACTGGAATTTTATTCTGCGGTGCGAGCAGGCGACCTTGAAACAGTCAAACGTTTGTATACGCCGCTGGATACAAACGGAAAGGGCAGACTCAGCAAAGACGACCTTAGAAACGTCAAGTATCATCTTGTCATAACCATAGCTATGCTGTGCAGGTTTTGCATCGAGGGTGGACTTGACCCGGAAACTGCATATACCATAAGCGATATATACATTAATAAATGTGATGAGTGCCGCAATGAAGAAAGCGTTATGGCTGTACACAAAGAGGTCATCGTTTATTATACAAAGCAAATGAAAAAGGCGGCGTCACAGAACGTTTACTCGAAGCATATCCTTATGTGCTTTGACTGCATTTTCGATAATATTTACAAGGGCGTGACCGTCAATCAGATAGCTGATGAACTGAACATAACTCCTCAGTATCTTTCAAAGCTTTTCAGAGAGGAAGTTGGCGTAAAGATCTCTGATTTCATTATGTCAAAAAGGATACAAGCGGCTGAAAATATGCTGAGATATTCTGAATATAGTCCGCTTGATATAGCCAATTATCTTGCTTTCAGCTCGCACAGCCATTTTATTGCCTGCTTTAAGAAACAGACAGGACTTACGCCGAAACAGTATAGAGATCAGTTTTTCCGTGCAAACTGGAACAAGCATAGCACAAGCAGATCGAAAATATAAGTTGATATTAATATTATAATATTTGCATTACTTTTATGATATAAATATCACATCTGTTGAATTATAATACTTATAGAAGATAAAATTTTGATATTTATTCGGAGGTAATGAAAAATGAAAAAAGTTTTGGCTATGTCGATTCTCACAATGATAGTTATGTCTATGGGTGGCTGCGGTGCTTCATCTGACAGCAGTTCTTCGCAAGATGTCAGCAGCAAGGCGGAAACGGAAAGCAATTCCCCATACACGGTTGAGGCAGATTTCAGCAAGGGTGCGTCAAATGATTTTTCCATTTCAGCAGGCTGGTCAAATGGTGATCCGTTCAACTGTTCGTGGAGCGAAGATAACGTAACTTTCAATGACGGAAAAATGCAGCTTACCATTGACAGTATGGGCGATTCCGAAGCGTACAGAGGCGGCGAGTATCGTTCAAAGGAAAACTATGGCTATGGACTTTATGAGGTATCGATGAAAGCCATAAAGAATGACGGCGTTGTATCATCGTTCTTTACATACACAGGCCCGTCGGAGGATAATCCTTGGGACGAAATAGATGTTGAAGTCCTTGGCAAGGACACAACAAAGGTGCAGTTCAATTACTACACCAATGGTGTTGGCAAGCACGAATACATGTATGATCTTGGATTTGACGCTTCTGAGGATTTTCACACTTACGCATTTGAGTGGAAAGAGGACAGCATAACTTGGTATGTTGACGGAAAGGAAGCATACAAGGCTACTGAAAATTTGCCTGTTACGCCTGGTAAAATAATGATGAATGCGTGGAACGGCATTGGCGTTGACAGCTGGCTGAAAGCCTTTGACGGCACAGTTCCGCTGACGGCTGAATATGAGTGGGCAAGGTTTACGGCAGAAAAGTAAAGTGATCCGCATATTACGCTTGCGTTTATGTCTTGATTTTTTTAGTTAATGATATTGATATTTGAACCGACCCCATTTGCTAGGTCAAAAAGTCTAGCGAATGGGGTCGGTTTATTTTGCAAAGATAAACTTCATATATTCACTCTTCTCAGAGCCTGACTATTTATGATATCATGAGTATATTTCTGTATAGGGGTGTTTTTTTGCTATAATTTTCATTTATATTCTCACATCTCAACTTCTCGGTTATACGCCTCTGCCCCCTCGACATACAGCGTTCTCATTTCTTCAAACGAGTCGCTTGGGGATAGGATAACGCCGTCTTTGCCGAACTTATTGAAATAGTATTTGACTTGGATAGGCGGGGAGATGAACTCGTTGACAGCGTTGGGCTTGGGCTTTTCATTGCCTTTCAGTATGGGGCGCTGATAGAGTATTTTGCCGAACATTTCAACGCCTTTTTCTACTTAGATGCGTACAGCTTGGCATATCAATTCGTGACCTTGACTTGCTCACGATTGGTATGGTCAATGATATGTATGCAGAGAGCAGCAATGATGATTGGAATTATAATAAAGTCGCTACGCAGTCGGATTTTGATAAGTTCTAATTGTAAAAAAAGTGTAAACTCTTAAAAAAAGACTTGAAAAGATAGCTTAAAGTGATATAATATTCTCAGGAGGTTGAACAGACCCCTGAATATAATATTGGAGGTACTTATTATGAGAGTACAATTTTCGGTTGACTCTAACGAATTGTCAAAACTTCAGCACTTAGCCTCTGCGAATGGCTATCCTGATGTTCCGACCTATTGCAAAGATATTTCCTTAGAAGAAAGGACTTATGCGAATCTTTGGGATAAGGTAAAAAAAGGAATTGGCAAGATGCCATCAGGTCACGTATTTGCTCTAAGGGACTTAATACAATCCCCACCAGCAAATTTGGGAGTAAAATTATATGAAAATCAGGCTACCTTAGGTATAGCTGTAAATGCTAAGAAAGACAGCTTGAACACTAACACATTCACTAAATTATAATCTTACTCAACAATAAAATTTATTAGGAGTGATTGAACTGATCCCAAAAAGTTAGACAAAGATTCAAAAGAAAAATTATGCAATGCGACTAAGAGGAATCTTGGTCGCTTTTGTTATGCAGCTTCCTGTCTGAAATCTATAGGAGATAGACCATTAAGCTTGATGCGTTTGTTGTTGTACCATTCTATGTATTCATGAAGCTCTTGAATAAAATGCTCGATGGAATGAAATTCCTGCAAATAGAGAAGCTCTGTTTTCAGCAAGCCGAAGAAATTCTCGGCACAGGCATTGTCAAGACAATTCCCCTTTCGGGACATACTCTGCCTGATGCCTTTCTCTTTGAGCATTTTCTGATAGTGCTTGTGTTGATACTGCCAGCCTTGGTCTGAATGAAGAATCAGATTTGTGTTGTCCGGTATTTTTGTAAATGCTTTTTCCAGCAAGCATGGCTTTGAGAGCGGTGTGGAGATAAACACTTCAAACCCTACTCACAGAAGCGGTGAAAGCTCGTCTGTAAGAGGGGATATGCTGGGGCTTAAATCGGAGCTTGAAAAGCGCTTTTTCGGCAAGACTTTTGATGATAATATACATATCCAGCTTATTTACAACATTCTGGATATCGAAAAGATACTTGCAGTGTATGTGACGAATATCGTTTATGCACTGAACAATATGCTTGGTGTAAAGGGTTCTGAAAGTTATGATGATTTTATGGGGTATCTTTCTGCCCAAAATACTTATTATATTTTTACTCACCCTGACAAAAGTAATCTTTCCGATAAGGTAAAGGGTAATATCAAGAAAAGCCTTAGCAAGTTTAATGACCTGCTGAAAACTAAGCGTCTTGGCTATTTTGGTCTTGAAGAGCCTAAGACGAAAGATAAAAGAGTTTCGGAGGCATACAAAAAGCGTGTTTATCATATGCTTGCAATTGTGGGGCAGATAAGGCAGAGTGTTTTCCATGATAAGTCAAATGAGCTTGATGAGTACCTTTACAGCTTTATTGACATTATTGATTCCGAATACAGAGACACTCTTGACTATCTTGTAGATGAGAGATTTGATTCTATAAATAAGGGCTTTGTCCAGGGCAACAAGGTCAATATCAGCTTGCTTATTGATATGATGAAAGGCTATGAGGCTGATGATATCATACGCCTTTATTATGATTTCATTGTGCTTAAATCTCAGAAAAATCTCGGTTTTTCTATCAAAAAGCTTCGTGAGAAAATGCTGGACGAATACGGCTTCAGATTTAAGGACAAGCAATATGACTCTGTGCGCTCAAAGATGTACAAGCTTATGGATTTTCTGCTTTTCTGCAACTATTACAGAAATGACGTTGTCGCAGGCGAAGCTCTTGTGCGCAAACTGCGTTTTTCAATGACCGATGATGAAAAAGAGGGGATATATGCTGATGAAGCGGAAAAGCTTTGGGGCAAATTCAGGAATGATTTTGAAAATATCGCCGACCACATGAACGGTGACGTTATCAAGGAGCTTGGCAAGGCTGACATGGATTTTGATGAGAAAATTCTTGACAGCGAAAAGAAGAATGCGTCTGACCTTTTGTATTTCTCCAAAATGATATATATGCTCACATATTTTCTTGACGGCAAGGAGATAAACGATCTTCTTACAACGCTTATCAGCAAGTTTGATAACATCAAGGAGTTTTTGAAGATAATGAAAAGCTCTGCTGTTGATGTTGAGTGTGAGCTTACGGCGGGCTACAAGCTGTTCAATGACAGCCAGAGGATAACCAACGAGCTTTTTATCGTAAAGAACATTGCTTCCATGAGAAAGCCTGCGGCTTCGGCGAAGCTTACGATGTTCCGTGACGCACTGACTATACTCGGTATAGACGACAAGATCACGGACGATAGGATAAGCGAGATTTTAAAACTTAAAGAAAAAGGCAAGGGCATACATGGTCTGAGAAATTTTATAACAAACAATGTTATCGAGTCCTCTCGGTTTGTATACCTTATCAAGTATGCGAACGCTCAGAAGATAAGAGAAGTGGCTAAGAATGAGAAAGTTGTCATGTTTGTTCTTGGGGGTATCCCTGACACGCAGATAGAGCGTTATTACAAGAGTTGTGTGGAATTTCCTGACATGAACAGTTCTTTGGAAGCAAAGTGCAGTGAGCTTGCGAGAATGATAAAGAACATCAGCTTTGATGATTTCAAAAATGTGAAACAGCAGGCAAAGGGCAGAGAAAACGTGGCTAAGGAGAGGGCAAAGGCTGTTATCGGGCTTTATCTTACGGTCATGTATCTGCTGGTGAAAAATCTTGTGAATGTCAATGCAAGGTATGTTATTGCGATACACTGCCTTGAACGTGATTTTGGGCTGTATAAGGAGATAATTCCTGAGTTGGCTTCAAAGAACTTGAAAAATGACTACAGGATACTTTCACAGACGCTTTGTGAACTTTGTGATGATCGTGATGAGTCGCCGAATTTGTTCTTGAAAAAGAACAAGCGGCTGCGCAAGTGCGTTGAAGTTGATATCAATAATGCAGACAGCAGCATGACAAGAAAATACCGCAACTGTATTGCTCATCTTACTGTAGTTCGTGAACTGAAAGAATACATAGGAGATATTCGTACAGTGGATTCTTACTTCTCCATTTATCATTATGTTATGCAGCGCTGTATCACGAAAAGGGAAGATGACACAAAGCAAGAAGAGAAAATAAAGTATGAGGACGATCTTTTAAAAAATCACGGCTATACGAAAGACTTTGTAAAGGCTCTCAACTCGCCGTTTGGATACAACATTCCGAGGTTTAAAAATCTTTCAATTGAGCAGTTGTTTGACAGAAATGAATATCTTACTGAAAAGTAGCGTGGTGTAGATACCGCCGCTCTCTTGGGGGACAGGAGGCGGCGGTGATATTCATTCTTGTAAAAGACGTGGTGGATATTCTGTTTGATTTGTTTTTTGGAAAGAAGAAGTTGGACAAGTGAAAATAAGAGCGCTGTATGCAATGTGGTGCGGATATCTACAAACGCTTAGCAGCATAAAGCTGATGAAGCTCCTTAAAAAGCTGAATATTTTTCGATTTTCTACCTCACCAGCGTCATTAGGGGAATAGTCCCAATCGTCTGTAGAAGCGATAACAACAGTATCGTTCTTAAAGTCAACTATAGCGCCAACACCATATGTAGTGATAAGCTGAGTTTTTCTTATATCTCCAACGGAGATCTTTTTGTTTGAATATGTTGATATGCCATTCTTCTGCATAATCTCTTATTCTAGGCTCGATACTTTCGACACGTTTAAGCATGGTTCGTTTTATCTGCTCTATATCTTTATCATCAGCAGTTTTTCGACGATGGCAGCAAAAATCCTGCTCTCACACAGAAGATCATGGACAGCGTATCGAGGCTTTCTGAGAAGGATCAGAAGCTTGTGTTGGAGATTTCGGAGAGGTTGGGGAAAGATTGAATCGATAAAGTGCCTTAATGCTAGTCATAAGGCACTTTTGCTATGTGGAACATACAAAAAAATAGTTACGCTTTTCGGTTTCTCAAAGCATAACCCTACTTTTTTAGGTAATACAAAAACTCCCCCTGCGGCGTTAAGTTCTGATAATAAAAAAAGCCATGACGGACAATGCCCGTCACGGCGAGTGACTGGTCGAGGTGACGGGACGTTGAACAATGGGTTCAAGCCTGCGTTTCGACTAAAATAAAAAGGCTACGCTTTTCGGTTCCTCAAAGCATAACCCTGCTTGTTTAGGTAATACAAAAACTTTCCCTGCGGTGTTAAGTTCTGATAATAAAAAAAGCCATGACGGACGATGCCCGTCACGGCGAGTGACTGGTCGAGGTGACGGGACGTTGAACAATGGGTTCAAGCCTGCGTTTCGACTAAAATAAAAAGGCTACGCTTTTCGGTTCCTCAAAGCATAACCCTGCTTGTTTAGGTAATACAAAAACTCCCCCTGCGGCGTTAAGTTCTGATAATAAAAAAGCCATGACGGACAATGCCCGTCACGGCGAGTGACTGGTCGAGGTGACGGGACTTGAACCCACGGCCTCTGCGTCCCGAACGCAGCGCTCTACCAAACTGAGCCACACCTCGAAATACCACTGTAATATTATATCACACCCATCAAACCTTGTCAAGGCGTTTTTTCTGTTTTGTATCCTCTTTGTTCTTTTTTTACTGCGTTGACCTTTGGTGTATGACGAATTTATTGAAATCATTCTCATTGTAACTTATTTTCATTGACATATGCCTTGCGTTGTGATATTATATATATAAAGGTGTTCTTGTTTAAAAGTTTTTGTATGAGGTGATGAAATTGATGAATGTGAAGAAAAGAATGTTGAGCATTGTCCTGTCTGGCGCAATGGCTGTTTCTACTGCTGTGTCTGCTAGATCGTTCAGTGCCTTTGCCGTGGCGCAATGTGTTGCGTATTCAGGCTCTAATGTGAATGATCAGGACTATGTGCAATGGTCTGACACAGTGAAATCTTACCTGACAGTGTGTGACAACGGCAATTATATGCGTGTCCAGTCAGGCGCTATCGAGGGCAAGCTCCTTGTGGAATATTACAGCTCTGATTTTGAACCGCTCAGCACTAAGCTTATCGACAATGAACTGCCGATTTTTGGAGCTTTCTATGACTCCGGCAATAATTATTATGTCCTTAGCGGTCAGGAAAATCCGAAACAAAACGACTCCCTCGAGGTTTTCCGTATAACGAAGTATGATAAGAATTGGAACAAAATAAAGTCCTGCGGTCTGTATGGAGCTAACACTACAGTTCCATTCGATGCAGGCTCGGCAAGAATGACCCATAGCGGTGACCACCTGCTTGTGAGAACCTGCCACGAAATGTATAAATCAAGCGACGGCAATAATCATCAGGCTAATGTTACCATTGAAGTGGATATGCCTTCAATGACTATCACTGATTCATATACCGGCGTCATGAACGTTGATTATGGCTATGTGAGCCACTCCTTCAATCAGTTTATAAAAACCGACGGCAACCATATAGTCGCCCTCGACCATGGTGACGCTCATCCACGTTCTGCCGTTCTGGTGAAGTATAATTCTGATTTTACTACAGGCAAATTTTTCCCAAGCTATTTTGAACAGGTCAGCAATATCGACGTTGTAACATACCCTGAATATACCGCCGGTCACTATAACTATACAGGTGCGGCTATAGGCGGCTTTGATGTGTCATCATCAAGCTATATCGTGGCACAGAGTACAGTTGACCTTGATTATATCAATACGTCAGAAACACGAAACGTCTACGTTTCCGCTGTTTCAAAGGATCTTTCCACAAACAAGCTCAATAAGATAACTTCTTATGCAGAGGGTACAGCTTCAGCTTCTGTTCCACAGCTTGTGAAGATAAATAATAACAGCTTTTTGCTATTGTGGGCCAGAGATACAAAGGTAAGCTGTGTGAAGCTAAACGCTGACGGCACAGTAAACGGCAGTATACACACCTTTGAGGGAAGCCTTTCAGACTGCCAGCCTGTTATCAAAAATGGCAGAGCAGTTTGGTATGTTTACGATAAAAATAACGTGACCTTCAACTCCCTGAACCTTTCAAATCTTGACGATATAAAGACGGTTGACGTCAAAACAGGTCATGACTACGAAACAAAGTACGCATCAAAAACTGACGGCACTGTAACACAGACCTGCAAGTCTTGCGGTTATGTGAATAAGTTCACAGTTCCGACCTCTACCACTGTTTATTGGCGCACAGACCTTTCGAATACGTCCTTTTCAAGCGTATTGAGCAAAACTCAGTTCAGTGTGGGCGACAGCATTGATTTCTGGCTTTATGACGATACAGACTACACAGTTGAATTTTCCGATCGCAGCATGGTAAGTGTAAATAAGCTTGAAAACTATGCTAATGATATCAGACGTATCACATTCAAAAACGGCGGTTCACTCACTGTAAAAATTTATCCTACATACAATCCGTCTGTAGCAAAGACATACAAATTCACCTGCGGATGCACGAGCCATACATATGGCAGTGCTGTTATCACAAAACAGCCGACCTGCACATCAGAGGGTACAAAAACCAAAACTTGTACGCAGTGCGGAGCAACAGTAACAGAAACAATTGCAAAGCTTTCTCACAGCTACACAACCACAGTTGTTGCACCTACTTGCACTACTAACGGCTACACACTCCACAAGTGTTCTGTTTGCGGTACTTCATACAAGGACAGCACAACAAAAGCAACAGGTCACAGCTACGGAAATTCTGTTGTAACAAAACAGCCGACCTGCACAGCAGAAGGTACAAAAACAAAGACTTGCACAAAGTGCAATGCGACAGTTACAGAAACTATACCAAAGACTTCACACAAATATGTCGACACAGTTATTGCACCTACTTGCACTACTGACGGCTATACTCTCCACAAGTGTTCTGTTTGCGGTACTTCATACAAGGACAGCACAACAAAAGCAACAGGTCACAGCTACGGAAATTCTGTTGTAACAAAACAACCGACTTGCACATCAGTGGGTACTGCTATAAAGACTTGCACAAAGTGCAATGCGACAGTTACAGAAACTATACCAAAGACTTCACACAAATATACTGACACAGTTGTTGCACCTACTTGCACTGCTGACGGCTACACTCTCCACAAGTGTTCTGTTTGCGGTACTTCATACAAGGATAGCATAACTAAGGCAACAGGTCACAGCTACGGAAATTCTGTTGTAACAAAACAGCCGACCTGCACATCAGAGGGTACTGCTATAAAGACTTGCACAAAGTGCAATGCGACAGTTACAGAGAAGCTTCCTGCAAAGGGTCACACCGCAGTTACCGACAAGGGCTACCCTGCTACTTGCACCACAGCAGGCAAAACAGACGGCTCACATTGCTCAGTTTGCAATACTGTTATCAAGGCTCAGACAGTGATAAATGCCACAGGTCACAAGTCAAGCGGTTGGATAGTCGACAAGGCGGCTTCTATCGGAGTTAAAGGCTCAAAGCACAAGGAATGTACAGTCTGCAAGAAAGTTCTTGAAACGGCTGAGATCCCTGCACTTGCAAAGACTAGCATCTCAAAGGCAAGCGTGACACTTTCCACTTCGACCTACGCTTATGATGGCAAGGCAAAAACTCCGTCCGTTAATGTAAAGGTCAATGGAAAGACTTTGAAAAAGGATACTGATTACACTGTTTCCTACAGCAACAACACCAAGGTAGGAACAGCAAAGGTCACTATCACAGGCAAGGGCAATTACACAGGCTCAGTTTCTAAGACCTACAGTATCAAAAATAACTTCAAGAAAGCCACAGTTTCGGGCATTTCCACAAAGGCTTTCACTGGCAAGAACATCACTCATAGCATTACTGTTAAATACAATGGCAAAACACTGAAAAATGGTACTGACTACACAGTTTCATACTCAAACAACAAGAGCATAGGCACTGCCACTGTAAAAATCGCAGGAAAAGGCTCTTACACAGGCACTATCACAAAGACGTTCAAGATAAATCCTGCCAAGCAGGAGATACAGAAGCTCACGGCAAAGTCAAAGGCATTCTTTGTGGATTGGGCGCAGAAAGGCTCTGCTACTGGATATGAAATTCAGTACGCTACCAACTCAAAGTTCACAAGTGCAAAGAAAGTTACCATAACAAATAAAAAGACCGATACCAAGACGGTTTCTAAGCTTTCGGGCAAAAAGAAATACTATGTTCGTGTTCGTTCGTACACAACTGTAAAGGGTACGAAATACTACGGCGCTTGGTCGGCTTCAAAGAGTGTGACTACTAAGAAATAATTTTATATGAGAACAGCGTATCGCAGGGGGGTGCGGTACGCTGTTTTATTTTTACTTTGATATTGCAGTTCGGGGCTTCAAAAATTATTCTTTTCCTAGTCTTTCAGAAACTTCAAGCACCAATCGCTGGTCTTTTTCCGAAAGCTTCGATACGCTGTCCACGATCTTCTGTGTGAGAGCAGGATTTTTGATGTCGTCATCACGCTTATATTAGTATTATTTCTTGATATATACCGCTAGAAAGGGTTATAATGTAAAAGTAAACTAATTTTAAACGGACATACCTTTGTCTGGCAATTATGCTATACTGAAAGCAAGATAAAACGATGTAATATTAGGATTTTGGACACCCACAAAATGCAGCTCATGGAAAATACTCATATGACACACAAAGAAAGTAACTTTAGATATGGAGGACACCAAAATGTAAACTCATTCGACCCTGCACCTAATTCCGCCTTACTGTGGATTTAATACAGCAAAAAGAGGAAGAGAAACCCATTGATCGGGTTTCTCTGTTTTTTTCGCACAAAAAACCACCCACAGCCAAATCAGCCGTGGGTGGCAATATCATTTTAAATATACACTATTCTTTATTTTCCCAGCGCTATCTTGCCCATTGCGTCTGCCTGCATGATAGCGTCATAAAGCTCGATAGGCTGTACGTCACCTGCAAGATTGTGGATAGTTTCGCCTGGGATACAAGCGTTCTTTGCGATAGTTTCTACCTGCTCAGGTGTAGTTACACCGATCTCCTCGAGTGTGACAGGAAGTCCCACTTCAAGGCAGAAGTTCTGTACCTCTTCAAACTCTTCCTTTGGCGCACCCTCAAGTACAAGCTGAACCAGTGTACCAAGGGCTACACAACAGCCGTGGTCTGCGTGCTTGATTCCCAATGATGTTACGCCATTGTAGAACGAGTGTGCAGCCGCACAGTTTACGTTGTCTGCTCCAACACCTGAAAGATATACGTTAGCCTCGCAGATAGCTTCAAGGGCAGGTGTAACTGCGTGTACCTTGCAAGCCTCAACTGCCTGCTTGCCGTATGTTTTCAGCGTGTCATAGCAAAGTCTTGCAAGTGCCTGTCCTGCTCTTGTGATGCCTGTGCCTTCAAGGCTTGCGGACTCTGTTCTTATGGAAGCTCTGCCCTCAAAATATGTACCAAGTGCATCGCCCATGCCTGCAATAAGGAACTTTACAGGTGCGTTTGCGATAACTGTTGTGTCTACCATTACTGCGTCTGGATTGGTAGGATAGAAAAGATATTTGTCAAAGCTGTGATCATCATTGTATATTACTGACAAACCTGTACATGGCGCATCTGTTGCCGCAACTGTAGGCACGATAACAATGTGCTTGCCTGTGTAGTATGCTGTAGCTTTTGCAGTATCAACTGCGCTTCCGCCGCCAACTGCAACTACTGTGTCGATGTTGTCAGCCTTTACTATCTCTTCCATTTTGGCTATCTCGCCCTTGCTTGATATACCACCAAATACTTCATAGCGTCTGTAATCGTCAAGTTCGCCAAAGCTTTTCTCTATCTTGTCATGACAGGCTTTGTAGCCACTGTTTGAACATACAAACAGCCACCTTTTGCCCATATAGCCCATTTCTTCATGAAACTTAAGTGTAGCATCTCTGCCCTGAACATATTTGAGCGGCTCACGCATTGCTCTGAGTCTTCCCATCATAATGAATTACCTCCGATTTGTTTGATTTATTAACTTTATACGGAATTCTCTCCGTATTTTCAATTAGATTATAGCATTTTGCACAAAAGATACAAGAAACATTTTATAAATGATATGTGAATTATTTGTTGTGGCAACATTTGAAAATGTAAAGCTTGGAGGACGATAAAACAGAAAAAGCGGAGGCTCTTTGCGAGCTTTCCGCCTTTTTCATATGTTCAGCATTACGGAAGCGTAAAACATTCCGTCACCGTATTCAAATTTAGCTACACCATTGTATTTAGCGGCAATGTTCTTGACAGACTCTGTGCCGATCCCTTTGCCTTTGCGTTTTGAGGAAAGGAAACCGCCTTCTGGGTCGGTGAGGATAGTTCCGGTGAAGGTGTTGTCCACCGCCAAGCAAAGGGAATAGCTGTCAGCCTTTGCTCTGATTATTATTTTTTTATTCTTTGCACTGTCAGACACGCAGCCGTGAATGGCGTTTTCGATAAGATTTCCGAAAAGCACAGAGAGGTCGGTTATGTCTATTTTTATATCATCTGGGATGTCAGCGCTCACCTTGTATTCAATGCCGCTGCTTTCCGCTATTTGAGCAAAATATGCAAGAAGTGCGCTTACAGATGTGTTTTTGCAGTAAATGCGTTCTGATATATCGGGCATAGAATCCCTGAAAGAATTGAGATATTCCGAAAGCTTATCGTATTCGCCCTTTTTCAGAAGCTCCTGCATAAGAGCGATATGATGTCTGACATCATGCTTATAGCGTCTTGTTTCTTTTATCTTATCCTGCAAATAGTCATATTGCAGGTTCTGCATTTCAAGCAGGTGGTTATTTTCCTGAAGCCGCAGATTTTTCTGCTGTTCGCTGACCAGCCGTGCCACGATGTAATACACCAGAAACGCCCCTGCGTTTATAAAGAACAGAGCTATGGTGTTCTTTGGCTCCAGAGCAAGCTCTAAGCTGCTTTTCGTAGAGTTGCCGTAGAGCGTATAGTACCATATTATATAGAACGTAAATGGGATAAGCCAAAGATAGCGCCACTCCAGACCTGACGGCTCTCTTTCCACCGCAGGTGTGTAGACCTTTTTCATGTAGATAAAAAGCGGCCCCCATACCACGGCTTCTGTCATAAGCATACAAAGGGAAAACGACCAGCGGTATGATTCATAGGCAAGTGACGGGAACAGAATGCCCTCCAGACACTTTGAGGTAATGACGATAAAGCTTGCGTTATTTGAAAGCAGAAGCAGTGTGAAGCCTGTTTTGCCGACCTTGACCTTCACAGCAAAAAAGTAAAAAGCCGCATAGAGCAGGGTGCTGACTGCACTTAGCAGACCTGCATTTGTGCTGAAAAATGCCGCCTGCCAGCCTAAAAATATCTGCACCAGTGAAAGAGCCACAACAAGTCCCACAGTAGCTGTTTTGGAAAAGCGAAGCCTATGCCGGAATGGATAAAGGGCAAGCACCATAAGTGGCAGAAAATTCAGAAGGGAATATATGCCCACTTCCACAAGGCGGTATAAAGGAGGCATTACTGCTCACCACCTTTTCGCAGATCACTGAAGCGAAACTGAGCGAAGGCGTCTAGTGTTTCTCTGGATTTTCGGCGGCTTATGGGGATATGTGTGCCGTCGCTCATTATGAAAAGGTCGCTTTTTTGCTGGGCTATCTCATAGAAATTCACGATGACGCCTTTGGTGGAGGTGTAAAAGTATGAATGACTGCAAAAAATGCTCTCGATCTCAGCGAAAGAATTTCTTGAAACTATGCTTTCGCCGTCTGTGCAATGGATTGTCACGATATGTGACGCACAGTCTATGTAGATAACATTTCTGAGTATCACGTTCTGACCGTCGGGAAGCTTAACTGAACGCATACGATCAATTTCATCAGAACCGATCCGGTCAAGCATGGCTTTTACTTTGTCAGCCTGAAAGGGCTTGCAAAGATAGTAGCAGGCGTTGAGGTCGTAGCTTTCGCTTGCAAACTCGTTGCTTGAAGTGCCGAATGCGATATGCACGTTTTTGTCTGTTTCACGAAGCTTTTCTGCGACCTCTATCCCTGTCATTTTCCCCATGAATATATCAAGCACCACCAGATCATAAGCTCCCATCTGCCAACATGACAAAAAGCTTTCTCCGCTTGAAAACGTATCTATCTGACAGCTGTGAGCGGTTTGTTCGGAAATATATTCATGAAGAAGTGCAAGGTCGTTTTTATTATCGTCTACCAATGCCACTCTCATATTGTAAAAATCCTTTCTTATACATGATTTCTTAATATATAATAACACACATCAAAGCAAAATTCAAGCATTATTCATTTATTTTGTTACCGCTTGTGCAGATTTTTGACCGTTTGTGCCAAATCTATTGACAAAGTGTGTAGGCCGTGTTAAAATAATCGAGTAAAATTATGTTCTGAGTAAAAAAGAAATATCAGCAACAAAAAATATTATGGAGGAATTAGAATGAAAAAGAAAATTTTAAGTCTTTTGGTGACGGGCTGTCTTTTGTTTGTGCCGACAACGGCATTTGCAGACGATAATAAGACGGTAATAAAAACTGTTGACGACCTGTTGGCGTTTTCAAAAGCGGTAAACAACGGAGATTATGACAAGAATAAGGACGCAGTTGTTGTTCTTGAAAATGACCTTGACTTGACAGGTGTTGTATGGACGCCTATCGGAAACGTTTTCGATGAAAACGGCTATATTGAACATTGTTTCAGCGGCAAATTCTACGGAAACGGTCATACTATTTCAAACATTGATTTTACGTCTATTTATGGTAAAGATTTGTTGGTCGGTTTCTTTGGCGATATCGAGGAAGCAGAGGTATCAGGTCTGACTATAGAGGGAAATCTGGATGTGACAAATACTGATAACGAATATACTGTTTATGGCACTATTGCAGGATTTGCAGGTGATTGTACTATTTCTGATTGTGTGTCAAACGTATCGTTCAACAATAACGGCAAATATGTTTATGGCTTCATAGGCATGGTAGGTCAGGCATACGGCACAACTTTTGAATATTGTGAGAACACAGCAGACATAACTATCTCAGGCGACAACGAAAGTGTTTATGTCGGCGGTATAGTTGGATATGCGCAGATTGGAACGGAAGTCCGCTATTGTTCAAGCACAGGCGATATGGTATATGCTGCACCAGACGCCGGCGGTATCGTAGGACGTTTGTATGGCGATTCCAAGGTTATAAACAGCTATGTTACAGGAAAACTCACGCCGGTTGGCAACGGAACCACAGATGTAGGCGGTATCGTTGGTTCAGTAGCCGGCGGTTCTGTAAGTGATTGCTATTTTGCAGGAGAAATTGACCTTTCACAGTACTCAGCCAAAAAGCCATATACACGTTTCGGCGGAATAGTGGGGAAGGATTCCTCGTCTACAACTGACTTTAAAAACAACTATTTCACAGAAACAGAAAATGTTGAAGCTTGCGGTTCAAATAAAGAAGCAGGCAAGGCTAAAGCATATGACTATATGACAACAAAAGAATTTTATGACGAGTTGACAGCTGGCGGTGCAAAGTATCAGTATGTTGAGGGAAAAACGCCTGTCCTGCCAACTAAGGAATATGCAGTTGATTTTGAAGTAACACCTGCTGACCTGAAAAATGTTGTAATAAAGGTAGACGGAAAAGAGATAACAAGCAATACTGCAATGCTTACATCAGGCACTTACACAGTAGAGGTAACTGCTGACGATTGCGAGCCTCTCAGCAAGGAAATAACTATTTCAGCAGATATCGCAACACATACACAGGCTTTTGAACTTGTTTACAAGTCAGCAGACTATACAGAGCTTGACAAGGCAGAGAAAGCCGCAAAGGCTCTCAACAAAGACGATTATGAGGACTTCTCAGAAGTTGAAAAGGCTCTTGCCGCTATTGACAGAACGAAGAACATCACAGAGCAGGCTGACGTGGACGCTATGGTAAAGGCTATAAATGACGCTGTGGCAAACCTTGTAAAGAAAACACCTGCTTCTTCACAGCCTGATAGTTCCGCTTCTGACAGCTCATCAGCCGACAGCAAGGCAGACAGCAGCTCAAAGGCAGCTTCAAACGCTTCAAACACAAACCCATCGACCGGCGTTGCTGGAGGAGCATTCGCTCTTGCACTTCTGAGCGGTGCGGCTGTGGTCATGGCTAAGAAGAAAAAGTAATATATCCATTAAATAGATATATAAAGGAAGTAAGTGGGACTTTCATACATTATTTGTTTAAATGAATACCGCTTGCGCAGATTTTTGACGGCTTGTGTCAAACTTGTTGACAAGTGTGTGGGTTGTGTTAAAATAATCGTGAAAAATCTATGCTCTGAGTAAAAAAATATCAACCCCGAAAAATATAATGGAGGAATTAGAATGAAAAAGAAGATTTTAAGCCTTTTGGTGACGATGGGTCTTGCGGCAAGCTTAGTGCCTGTTTCTGTTTTTGCTGACGGTACAGAGGTCTGGGACGGCTCTATAGCGGAGTCTTTTGCAGGAGGAAAAGGCACAAAAGATGACCCTTATCAAATAGCTACTGGCTCACAGCTTGCGTATTTTGCGAAAAGAGTGAACGCAGAGGAATATGGTGAAAAATATGCAGACACATACTTTGAGCTTACAGAGGATATCGACCTCGGTGGAAAAGAGTGGACTCCAGTAGGAGAAACTGTGGCGGATCTTATTATGGGTGGTCATGAATATTTTGTTTTCTCTGGCAACTTTGACGGAAATGGTTATACTATCAAAAATCTTACCATTGGAACAGAAACATCGCCATACAGTGGCGATGTATGCGGCTTGTTCGGTGCGACCAGCGGCACTATCGAGGACGTAGTTCTTGAAAATGTTTCTATAAACTATGTTGGCGGAAATCACAGCAGTGGATATGGCTTCCGCATGGGAGGTGCGCTTGTAGGTTATTCTATGGGCGATATAGTAAATTGTACTGTTATCGGTCTTGACATGAAAGCAGGCTCTGACGGCAGCTATGTTGCTCTTAACAGCATAGGCGGATTAGTAGGCATTCAGGACGGAGGTACAACAGTGAGCCACAGCCGTGTTTCCGGAAAGATAGAGGAATCAACAAAAAAGGGCAATGTTGGTGGCTTTGTTGGTACGCTCGCAAAAGGCTCATCTGCTAAATATTGCGGTGCAGACGTTTCTGTTGAGGTAACAGGAAACGGACGTGGCATTGCAGTAGGCGGCTTCGTTGGAATAGGTAATGGAGTGACAACTGATGAAACTTTGATAGAAAATTGCTATGCCACAGGCAATATAACAGGTGCAGAATATGCAGGCGGCTTTGTTGGAAACATCTCAGGTCTTAACATCAGCAACTGCTATGCAAAGGGTGATGTAAGCAATAGTTTTGTTGGTGCGTCATTCATGGGTACTGACGCTGCAAGCAATAACTATTATGGCACTGTAAAGAATTGCTATGCAACAGGTCTTGTATCTGATATTTCTTCTTCCGCTTATGCTTTTGCAATGCAAGATACGATGAATAGAAGTACGATTCAAAATTGCTACTACAACATACAAAATACAGCAAAAAATACGGAATCAGCAGCTTCTCTTACTATTGACGATATGAAAACAGACAGCTTTTTAAATGTGCTCAACGGCTCATCAAACGTATGGACTAAGCGTAATAACGATACTCCTGCCTGCGGTGCTGAGCCTGCTGACTACAGCGATGTTTATGAAGTGCTGGGTAATATTCCTGCCGACCTTTCTATCTACACAGATGAAAGCGTTGCAAACTTGTACAGTGCAGTTGAGGCTTTAAGAGGGTATAGAGATCTTGCACAGCAGTCAGATGTTGACAAAATGACAAATGATATAAACGACGCTGTTGAGGCACTTGTTTACAAGTCAGCAGACTACACAGAGCTTGACAAGGTAGAGGAAGCCGCAAAGGCTCTCAACAAAGACGATTATGAGGACTTCTCAGAAGTCGAAAAGGCTCTTGCCGCTATTGACAGAACAAAGAACATCACAGAGCAGGCTGATGTGGACGCTATGGTAAAGGCTATAAATGACGCTGTGGCAAACCTTGTAAAGAAAGCACCTGCTTCTTCACAGCCTGACAGCGTAAGCAGTTCTGATGCTTCGTCAGATACGAGCAGTTCCGCTTCTGACAGCTCATCTTCTGACAGCAAGGCAACTGACAGCAAGTCAGACAGCAGCTCAAAGGCAGCTTCAAACGCTTCAAACACAAACCCATCGACCGGCGTTGCTGGAGGAGCATTCGCTCTTGCACTTCTGAGCGGTGCGGCTGTGGTCATGGCTAAGAAGAAAAAGTAAATAAGATCTCCCCTATTGTTGATATTTCGGAGAAGGGCAGTTCCTTGTGGACTGCCTTTTTTCTGTTTGCAGGAAAGCGGAATTTGCCTGCATAATTTGGGGCGTTTTTTTGCAAAGAAGCATAAAAATGCAATTATTTTATATCGATACTGCAAAATCGTCCGCGCAAGCTTAGACTAACTGTTGATAATAGTCAATATCTTTTATTATCTATTTTATACCATGAAATTACATTTATTCATAAAAAATCGTTATAGATTTAAACGAAATGTAAAAAATCAGCTCACAAAATCTGCGTTTACCCTTGCAATTCAGAAAAATATGTGGTATAATTATATTGCTGTAATAGGAGCACAGCATGAAATGCTGGCAGTGTGTTTTCAATTGTCAGATGAATTTCTGTATAGCTTATGCTTAATAATAAGGAAAGAAAATGAATGTGCCGGCGTGTGCTGTTTCATTATAGCGCCTATTAACGATATTTTTTTTGAAAAGGAGTTATTGCAACATGTCAAAGATCGATTTGAGCAAGTACGGTATCACCGGAACTACAGAAGTTGTTTACAACCCTTCTTACGAGCAGCTGTTCGAGGAAGAAACAAAGCCAACACTCGAAGGCTATGAAAAGGGTCAGGAAAGTGAGCTTGGCGCAGTAAACGTTATGACAGGCGTTTATACAGGCCGTTCACCTAAAGATAAGTTCATCGTTATGGACGAAAATTCTAAGGACACTGTTTGGTGGACTTCTGACGAGTACAAGAACGACAACCACCCAGCTTCACAGGAGGCTTGGAAGTCTGTTAAGGAACTCGCTATCAAGGAACTTTCAAATAAGAGACTTTTCGTAGTTGACGCATTCTGCGGCGCTAACAAGGATACAAGAATGGCTATCCGTTTCATCGTTGAGGTTGCTTGGCAGGCTCACTTTGTAACAAATATGTTCATCAAGCCAACTGCTGAGGAGCTTGAGAACTTTGAGCCTGACTTCGTTGTATACAACGCTTCAAAGGCTAAGGTAGAGAACTATAAGGAGCTTGGTCTTAACTCAGAGACAGCCGTTATGTTCAACATCACAAGCCGTGAGCAGGTAATCATCAACACTTGGTACGGCGGAGAGATGAAGAAGGGTATGTTCTCAATGATGAACTACTTCCTTCCACTCAAGGGTATGGCTTCAATGCACTGCTCAGCTAACACAGACAAGAACGGCGAGAACACAGCTATCTTCTTTGGTCTGTCCGGTACAGGTAAGACAACACTTTCTACAGACCCTAAGAGACTTCTTATCGGCGACGACGAGCACGGCTGGGACGACAACGGAGTATTCAACTTCGAGGGCGGCTGCTATGCTAAGGTCATCAACCTTGATAAGGATTCTGAGCCTGATATCTACAACGCTATCAGAAGAGATGCTCTTCTTGAGAACGTAACTCTTGACGAGAACGGCAAGATCGACTTTGCTGATAAGAGCGTTACAGAGAACACTCGTGTATCTTATCCTATCGACCACATCAAGAACATTGTAAGACCTATTTCTTCTGCACCTGCTGCAAAGAACGTTATCTTCCTTTCAGCAGACGCATTTGGCGTACTGCCTCCAGTATCTATCCTCACACCAGAGCAGACACAGTATTACTTCCTCTCTGGCTTTACTGCAAAGCTTGCAGGTACAGAGCGTGGAATCACTGAGCCTACACCAACATTCTCAGCTTGCTTCGGTCAGGCTTTCCTTGAGCTTCACCCAACAAAGTATGCTGAAGAGCTTGTTAAGAAGATGCAGAAGAGCGGTGCTAAGGCATACCTGGTAAACACAGGTTGGAACGGCACAGGCAAGAGAATCTCTATCAAGGATACTCGTGGAATTATCGATGCTATTCTTAACGGCGACATTCTCAACGCACCTACAAAGAAGATACCACACTTTGACTTTGAAGTTCCAACAGAGCTTCCAGGCGTTGATCCTGCAATTCTCGATCCTCGTGACACATATGCTGACGCTTCCGAGTGGGAGACAAAGGCTAAGGATCTTGCAAGCAGATTTGTTAAGAACTTTGCTAAGTATGAGGGCAACCCAGCAGGTAAGGCTCTTGTATCAGCAGGTCCAAAGGAATAATCAATAACTCTGATACTATTATATAGTATAAAAGCTGCTGTGCCTTTTGGTACGGCAGCTTTTTTGCGCTCTTGAAAAAGTGTGATGAAGGTGGTATAATTGGTATGGAGGCGAATTTGGTTTGGAAAAGAAGAATTATGCCGCAAGGGCGGCTATATATGCCATGGGGCTTGTGATACTTGCCGCAGGGATAACGATGAACATCAAAACAGGGCTAGGTGTATCCACTATTATATCAGTGCCATTTGCCATATCGAGTATATGGGACGTGAATTTTTCTCTTGTGACTTTTGCTACATATGCACTGTTCGTTGTGATAGAAATGATAATAAAAGGCAGCGACAGAACTGTTATAGACTGGCTGCAAATACCATTCAGTATTGTGTTCAGCATTTTGCTGAATATGTTTTCAAAGCTGCTTGATTTCAATTTCGGGCATTTGTGGCAAAACACGCTGTATCTGGCAGCAGCAATAATCTGCACGGGTGCGGGAATGTCAATGATGATAGCCATGAAGTTCGTGCCGAACCCAGCCGACGGTCTTGCTCAGGCTATAGGAAAAGCCTTTGGAAAGAACATGGGCTTTGGCAAGAATATACTTGACGCATCGTGTGTTGCCATTGCCTGCGTGATAGGTCTGCTGTTTGACAAGCGGATAATAGGTATCGGTATCGGAACGGTGGCGGCAATGCTCCTTGTGGGAAGGTGCGTGGCAGTATTCGATCATTTCTTCAAAGACAGAATGAAAAGTGCCGCAGGGCTTGCATAATAAAAAAACGCCGCAGAGGACAGACATCTCTGCGGCGTTTGTGTATTTATATAATAAAAAATCCGCTCTACATAACGTAAAGCGGATACAAGCAAAAGCTTAAACTTTTGCTGGCGCGGATTGAGAGATTTGAACTCTCGCGCCCGTTTCCAGACCTACTCCCTTAGCAGGGGAGCCCCTTCACCACTTGGGTAAATCCGCAAACCTGTATATATAAAAAATGTGGCGGACAGGGTGGGATTCGAACCCACGGTACGTTGCCGTATCACTGGTTTTCAAGACCAGCTCCTTAAACCACTCGGACACCTGTCCACATTAATTATTTGTTTTTGTGTCGTTCTCTCTCAGCGACTTAATTATTATAGCACAGTTCATCTGTCTTGTCAACCCTTTTTTCAAATTTTTTTGCGAAATTTTTTTGAAGCATAAATATTCCTTCGTATGCTAACGATACTTGACGAAATCTTATAAATATGGTATAATAAATCACAGCTTTGTATGTTTTATCACTTTATATGATAATTTATACAGAAATTTTTTATGGAGGCGACTTTATTATGAAGATGACTGTAAGTCAGGCTATGGTTGAATGTTTGAAAGCTGAGAACGTAAAAGTCGTCTTTGGCTATCCCGGAGCTGCTATCTGTCCTTTCTATGACGCTTTGCTGGATGCTGAAAACGACATCAGGCAGGTGCTTGTGAGACAGGAAGCTAACGGTGGTCATGCGGCTAACGGCTATGCACGAATTTCAGGTAAGCCTGCGGTCTGTATCGCTACATCGGGTCCGGGTGCAACTAATCTTATTACTGCTATTGCTACCGCTTATGCGGATTCTATACCTATCGTGTGCATAACAGGTCAGGTGAATACCGATCAGATAGGCTCTGACGTTTTTCAGGAGGCTGACATTACAGGCTCGGCTGAGCCGTTCGTTAAGCACAGCTATCTTCTCAAAGACCCTGAGGACACTGCGAGAGTGTTCAAAGAGGCTTTCTATATAGCTGGCACGGGCAGACCGGGTCCTGTGCTTATTGATATCCCTATGGACGTTCAGAAAGCTGTTATCGACTTTGAGTACCCTGAAAAGTGCGAGATAAGAAGCTATAAGCCTACCACAAAGGGCAACTACGTTCAGGTAAGGCGTGTAATGGCGGCGTTGGAAGAGGCTGAGAAGCCGCTTATCTGTATTGGCGGAGGTGTTTTTGCCGCTCACGCTGAGAACGAGATAAGAGAGCTTGCCGACCTTATGCAGATACCTGTTATCACAACTATGATGGGCATTTCTGTTTTCCCTGATGACGACCAGCTTTTCTGCGGCATGATAGGAACTCACGGTGTTAAAATGGCAAATGCCGCTGTGAACGAGTGCGACGTGCTGTTCCTTGTGGGCGCAAGAGTTGGCGACAGAGCCGTTAAAACACCTTTGGCTCTGGAGAAAACTACTAAGATAATACATATAGATATCGACCCTGCGGAGATAGGCAAGAATATCGGTGCTGACCTGCCTCTCGTTGGCGACGCAAAGCTTGTTTTACAGCAAATGACGGAGCTTGCAAAGCCTATGAAGCACGATGAGTGGATAGCTCACATCAAGACCCTTGGTGGCGAAAGAAAGTATGTTGAGCCTGCAAAGGGTACTGTAAATCCGAGGGTGTTTATCGACAGGCTTGCAAAGAAAATGCCTGCCAATGTTACTGTTGTGGCAGACGTTGGACAAAATCAGATATGGACTTGCACTGAATATAAGTTCCGCAAAGAGGGCAGACTTCTTACCTCAGGCGGCATGGGTACGATGGGTTATTCTGTGCCTGCGGCAATAGGTGCAAAAATGGCTGACAACAGCAGAGCAACAGTTGCTATATGCGGTGACGGAGCTTTTCAGATGTCGTTCATGGAGCTTGCAACAGCCGTTCAGTTCGGTGTTGATATAAAGGTGGTAGTAATGACAAACAACCGCCTTGGCATGGTAAGAGAGCTTCAGACAAACGGCTATCATGACAGACAGACAGCAGTTTTTCTTGACGGCTCTCCTGACTTTATCAAGCTAGCAGAAGCTTATGGCATACCTGCAATGAGAGTTTATGACGATGATACTATGGAAAAGGGCATCGAAATGCTTGCTGAACATAAAGGCATTTGCCTTGTTGAAGTCGTTGTGGATAAGGATATGCCAACATTATAAGGCCAATATTTTAACTATCTGTAGCGTTTACAGTATATAGCGTTTGCGTTCAAAAAATCTTAATAATAAGCTGATATAATAAATAAACAAGGAAAGGTTTCCTTATGGAGGTTGATTTATGAAACATACGATCTCAGTTCTTGTAGAAAACCACAGCGGTGTTCTATCAAGAATTTCCGGACTGTTTTCAAGACGTGGGTTCAATATCGAGAGCCTTGCAGTAGGTCCGACTCATGACCCTGACGTTTCAAGAATAACGATAGTTGCTGACGGTGACGAGCATACAGTTGAGCAGATCGAGAAACAGCTCAATAAGCTTATCGAGGTTATCAAGGTAAAGACATTTGAGGCTAATGAGTATCTCGCAAGAGAGCTTATGATAGTTAAGGTGTCTGCGGTCGCAAACAGACGCAGTGAGATAATGACTATTGCGGATATCACAGGGGCTAAGGTCATGGATATAACGCTTACGACAATGACATTGGAGCTTTGCGACACTTACGCTCACCTTTGCAGATTTGAGGAGGTCATAGCACCTTACGGAATAATCGAAATGGTAAGAACAGGCACTATCGCAATAGAGAAAGGCTCTGACACATTCAATGCAGGCAAATAAACTTTGATTATATAGCCGAAAGGCTACATAAAATAAATCTTAAATTTCTGAATTTGGAGGAATTAACAATGGCACAGGCAAGAATATTCTATCAGCAGGATTGCGACATTAACGTACTCAAGGGTAAGAGAGTTGCCATTATCGGTTACGGTTCACAGGGTCACGCTCATGCACTCAACCTTAAGGAGAGCGGTGTTGACGTGGTAGTAGGTCTTTACGAAGGTTCTAAGAGCTGGGCAAAGGCTGAGCAGCAGGGTCTTACAGTTATGACAACTGAGGAAGCTGCAAAGACATCTGACATCATCATGATCCTTATTCCTGATGAGAAGCAGGCTGCACTTTATAAGAAATCTATCGAGCCATACCTCACAGAGGGTAAGACTCTTGCATTCGCACACGGCTTTAACATTCACTTTGGCTGCATCGTACCACCAAAGAATGTCAATGTTATCATGATCGCACCTAAGGCTCCTGGTCACACAGTACGTTCTGAGTATCAGGCTGGTAAGGGTACACCTTGCCTTATCGCAGTTGAGCAGGACGCAACAGGCAACGCACAGGATATCGGACTTGCATATGCACTTGGTATCGGTGGAGCAAGAGCAGGTGTTCTTGAGACAACATTCAGAACAGAAACAGAAACAGACCTCTTCGGTGAGCAGGCAGTTCTCTGCGGTGGTGTTTGCGCACTTATGCAGGCTGGTTTTGAAACACTTTGCGAAGCTGGTTATGACCCAAGAAACGCATACTTTGAGTGTATCCATGAGATGAAGCTTATCGTTGACCTTATCTATCAGTCAGGTTTCGAGGGCATGAGATATTCTATCTCTAACACAGCTGAGTACGGCGACTACATCACAGGTCCAAAGATCGTTACTGAGGACACTAAGAAGGCTATGAAGAAGGTTCTTTCTGACATTCAGGACGGTACATTCGCTAAGGACTTCCTCCTTGATATGTCTGACGCAGGTTCACAGGTACACTTCAAGGCTATGAGAAAGCTCCACGCTGAGCATCCTTCAGAGAAGGTTGGTAAGGAGATCAGAAAGCTCTACAGCTGGAACAATGATGACGAGAAGCTCATCAACAACTAATTTGCAGATAAATATTATTGCATAAAGAAAAGCGACTTGCAATTAACTTTGCAGGTCACTTTTTTTCTTTTTTTACTTCGCTACTCTATCTTGGAGCATAGCTTTTATTTTGTGGCTCGGTAACTCTACCTTTGTTTAGTGAGCAACCGAGCTACCAACATTGTTTTGTTAAGATAATGCACTGTCATTTTGGTCATAAGTTTCAACGCTGTCATGCTCATCAGTGGTGTATGAATAAACCATATCCCCCTCAACTGTGACATCCACCTGGGTTACATCATATGCACTGCCGTCCTTATCCTTTTCAAAGTATATTGAAAAGTCAAGTCCGGATAAATCATAGGAGCTGGACTCTTTGTCATATGGCAGAGTTTCTACCCAAAGTCCATATGCGAAAAGCTCCGGCGTGATGTTATCTTCTTTGTCCATATCTGGCACATACGACATTGCAAGCTCTTTCGCAAGGTCGAGTGAGGTCACATTGTCAAAGTGAAGCTTCTTGCCGCTGGTGTTATACTTTGTTACAAGCGCCTGCGCCTTTTCAAAAATATACTGCGCCGTGGCTGACGGGTCAGCTTCCACAGTGCTGGTGCTTGAAAACGGAGCGGAATCATACACCGCCCAGCTTCCGTCATTGGCGTAGCTATACAGAGTAAATCTGTTTGTGAACATATCCACAGTGAAATAATCTGTCGCCATATTGAACTGTATGTCCGAATCGTTGACGATATTCAGGGCCAGGAGGTTCAGACTTTCGTTTGTGATATATCCATTTTGCGCATAGTCTGACTTTACATATTCTGTTGTATTGTTGCTGTTCATGATATCGTTGTAATAATTATAGTCAGCAGGGGAGTAGCTAAAAATGGCATTGTCTGGGTTTTTCATAGAGCTTTCGTCATAGATATCCAGCAGGTCATTTTTGAGGGTTTGAGCTATAATTTTGGCATTTTCAGTGAAGCTTTCGCCGCTTCCGTATTTGAGAGAAACGCTGTTATCGCTGTCTGAAATGGTTATCTTGCAGTTGTTATTCTCAATATGGGCTTCTATTCTGCAATTCACCGCCTTGTTAAAAGCGTCCTCATCAAGGGTTTTTATCTCCGACAGGATATCGATTACCAAAGAATTTGGCTCATAGCTGTTATCATCTGTCAAAAAATCCACGCTTGGAAGTCCGCTGTCGGTTTTCTCCAGCAGGTCAACGTAATACCTTGTGCTGTGTTCCTTGCCCTCGATATTTTCGTCATAGTTGCCGCTGTAGACTATATCGCAGTATGCAGGGCTGTTTTGTATTATGTCGAGATTTCCTACCGTAGAATTTGCGCTTTCAAGCACTGTGTCTGCAAGCTTTATAAAGTCTGCTGAACACAACTGCAGTGTACCTGTATCGCCGGATACACTGCTGTTTGCAGGTGGAGCTGTGCCTGCGTTCGGCTCGTAGTCATGGATATTTCTTGTCATGTAAATTCCGCCTGACATTACAAGCGCCACTGCCACCGCTGCCGCAACTACCTTTGCACCCTTGTGTCTTGCGACTATGGCAGGCTGTGTCGGCTCGGTTTGTGGTGTGAAAGTATCCGTATTTATATCTCCGTTTTGTTGTGGAAAACGCTTTTTGAGCGTTTCTTTGAGCTGATCTTTCTTTTGTTCCGATAGGCTTGCGTTTGCAAAATAATTCTTTATATCTCTTTCGTTCATACGCTCATCTCCTTTTCGTAGTCTGAAAGTGAAAGCTTTAGTTTTTCTCTTGCTCTTTTCAGCCTTGATGTGACCGTGCCCTTGCTTGTTCCCAAAATGTCGGCTATCTCATCGGTCTTGCAGCCTTGATAATAAAAAAGATAAAGCACTATCCTGTATTTTTTATCCAGCCTGTTTATAGCGTTTTGCACATCTATCTGCATATCAGGTGATGAAAAATCGCTGCTTGCACTTACCTCATTTTCTGCACGCAGACGTCTGCCTGCCGACCTTAGCAGGTCTTTGGATAGATTTATCGCCGTTCTCAGCAGCCACGCTTTAAGATGCTCGTCATCATTGAAGAAAAGCTCACCCTGCCTTGTGAAATATTTTATTATGACCTCGCTGACTATATCCTCCGCCTCGTGAACGCTGCCTGTGACTGCCAGTGCCGCTCGGTAGATATCGTCTGAAAATTTGTCAACTATGTAGTCAATATCTCTTGTCAAAGCTGTCACCTCCTTTGTTGTTTTGAAAAGCCTTTCATCTATAACACGAATGTAAAGACCGTTTGATTGCATAAAAGAATGGACGAAAAATAATTTTTTCGTCCATAAAAAAATCAGCTTTTACTTGTTTTTACATAAGACCACCCGTCACCGAGGTTATCCTCGCCCCCTGATGAGCTTATGGGTGAGCGGTAAATATAGTAATGGTCATAAATGGTATAAAATTTCACTGTCAAGCCGTCGCTGTCGATGTATGTAACGTTCCTGCGCTCCAGCTCCTCAAGCTCTTTCTTCACAGACTTGCAGGCATTGTTTTCAGTGAGCGATTTAATGGAGCATTTGCCCTTTGGTAGTGTCGGCTTTTCGCATGAAATGCTTTCTATCATAAACTCCGCAGTGGTCTGAAAGTTAGCCTTATTGTCATCGAAAACGGCTTTTATCTGGCTGTCAGAGCGCATATAGTGCTGATGCCAGAAGCCGAGTGCTACTGCTAAGATTATGACTATCCAAATTATCCACTTGACTTTTCTGCCTGTTGACCATTTGCGAAGCTTGCCGTCAGCACCCATATCTTTCTCGCTGACAATTGGATTTATCTGCTCGCTCATTATTTTACGAACGCCTCCAATCTGTAGATAGGCATACCCATGTCTGAGAATTTCTTCTCATATTCCGTTACGATATTGCCCTCGAAGCCGCTGTTGTGAAGGTCGAGAGAAATGTTTTTAAGTCCGTAATTTGCCGCAGAGAACTCCTCCAAGGAGAACTCAAAGAAGTGCATATTGTCGGTCTTTTGGTATATCTCGCCACTGTCCACAAGAATACGTCTGTATATTTCAAGAAAAGCTCGGTATGTGAGCCTATGACGTGCATATGTATTTTTAGGATACGGACAGCTAAAGTTAAGATAGATACACTCCACTGACTTTTCGGGGATAAAGCAATCCAGATATTCAGCCTCGCCCCTTGCAAATCTCAGGTTCGGTATGCCCTCGTCTATAGCCATTTGTGCGGCGTCAACTATAACATTACTGCTTTTTTCTACTGCAAGGAAATTCTTGTCAGGATTTCTCTTTGCTATCTCTCTTGCAAACTGACCCTTTCCACAGCCTATCTCCAGCACAAGGGAATTGCTGTTTCCGAATATCTTCTCAAAGTCAATAAGCTGTTTGTTTGATTTGTCCTGAAAATTCTTCTCGTCACGGTCAAGATATAAAATATAATCTCCGCAGGCTTCAAGACGTGCCTCAAGATTTTTCTTTCTTCTCATTCTCATATGGAATAAACTCTCCTGTTATTTATTAGAATATTTGTGCAGAAAATAGTCCTTGTCAGACGTGACCTTTAGCCACTGCACAGCCGACCCTGTGAGCATATTTTCATAAGGATAAACTGTGAGCATGACTTCGGGTGTGTCCTCACCGCTGAAATGAGGGGTCACCTTAAAAGCTATCTCGCAGTTGAGCCGTTGGACGACCTCTTCCTCGGTGAGCTTTCTGAAAAGCACTGAGGTGTCCTTTTCGGTGATAGGTATTTTGGTAAACTTCGCCTGATAAATTTTCTTGCCGTCCTTTTTGGTGACAAGTGAAAAGCCATGCTTCACAAGGGTTATCTTTCCGCCATGGTTTTCGTAGTATTCAAGATTTGAAAAGGTAACACGTCCGTCATTGACAGCTTCACCAGATATCGAAACGCAAAGCCCTTTGTCTGACGCTTTCCCTGCACTCTCCACTCCGAAAGCAAAGGGAAGTCCGTCTATCATTATCTCTCCGCAGGTGGAAAACTGCAACTTCACCTGCTTTTTCTTCAAGCCTGCAAATGGATTTTTCATGACAACTCCTATATTAAAGGTCGATCTGCACGCCGCCAACAGGTCTTATGGACAGCACATAGCACGAGCCTTCACCGAATACTCTCTCCATTTCATCCTTGAAAGCTTCAAGCTTCTTTTCGGGTACGAACGCTTGGATAGTTCCTGCAAAGCCACCACCGTGAACTCTGCAAGCACCCTCACTGCCAAGAGCCTGCTTTGCAAGATACAGAGCAAGTGAAAGACCCTGCTCGTTTGGTGCAGAAGAAGCATAGATGTTCTGAAGATACTTGAATGATGAATCGCCTGATTCATTGATAAGGCTCAGGAAAGCGTCAAAGTCGCCATCTGAAAGTGCGGAAGCTTCCTTGCCGACTCTCTCGTTATCGTCAAAGAAGTGGAGCGCTCTAAGCACAGCTCTGTCACTGCACTTTTCTCTAACGGCGCAGATGTTTTCAAGAAGCTGTTCCTTTGTTATCTCTCTCAGCACCTTTTTGCCGAAGAAAGCCGCAACAGACTTCATTTCCGCTGGGATAGCCGCATACTCAGGGGTGAGGTCGGCATGGTTGCCCTTTGTGTCAACGATACACAGTGCGTGACCGCTTTTTGTGAAATCGAACTTTACAGAGTCGATAACAGGGTGCTTTTCGTCAGCAAAGTCGATAGTGATAAATCCGCCTACTGATGAAGCCATTTGGTCCATAAGACCTGACGGCTTGCCAAAATATACATTTTCCGCAAACTGAGCTATCTGAGCTATTTCCACAGCAGAAACCTCGCCCTCGTTGTAAAGACCGTTGAGGATAGTGCCGATAAGCACTTCATAAGCCGCAGATGAAGAAAGTCCAGAGCCTTTGAGCACGTTTGAAGTGGCATAAGCCTTGAAGCCCCCGGCATTGTGACCATTCTTCTTAAAGCCTGCGGACATACCTCTTATAAGTGCCGCTGATGTGTTTTTCTGCTCCTCGTAGATAGTGTCGTCATCAACGTTCACAGTGTCCATTGGGAAGCCCTCGGACTTTATTGTAATAACGTTCTCTTCGTTGTCAGGAGCGACAGCGGCAATAACGTCGAGTGAAACGCCTGCCGCAAGAACACAGCCGAAGTTGTGGTCGGTGTGGTTGCCGCCTACCTCAGTTCTGCCTGGAGCTGAGAAAAAAGCAGTTGGCTTTTCACCGAAAAGCTTTTCAAATTCATCTGCAACTCTGTTATATCTTTCTCTCTGAAACGCTGTCATATCGGCTGTGTAGACCTCGTCAAGTGTGTATTTTTTCATTATGTATATCCTCCGAACGTAAATATAAGTATACTTTTTTATTATACAACATTTATGCTCTTTTTTCAAGTACAATTTTTTTAACAAGTGAGGAGGTAAGAATGAGGAATGAGGAGTGAGGAATGAGGAATTATGGTATCGCCTGGCGGCGATTTATTTTTTGTTGCTCAAAACGTGTAAGCTGGCATAAATTTTTGCACAGAAGCTCCCTTGATATTTTATGCAAACTGACAAAATTGCCGTAAGCAAACTTTTTATAACACTCTATTGGTGCTTTAAATCAAAAAAGCTGTTGCATTTTGGTGATATTTGTGGTATAATTACTTATGTCTATTTTAATTATTGTTTATTTCTACCGACCACGAAAAAATGGTCGGTGCAGTGAAAGGAAAGATTTATTGTATGAAAAAACTAATGCTTGGAAACGAGGCGTTTGCAAGAGGTCTGTATGAGGCAGGCTGTAAGGTTGTATCATCTTACCCTGGTACTCCGTCAACTGAGATAACAGAAGCTGTTGCAAAATATGACGAGGTATATGCTGAGTGGGCGCCTAATGAAAAGGTGGCAATGGAAGTGGCTCTTGGCGCTTCTATAGGTGGTGCAAGAAGCTTCTGCGGAATGAAGCACGTTGGTCTTAACGTTGCCGCTGACCCTCTTTACACAGCAGGCTACACAGGCGTAACGGCAGGTATGGTAATAGCTGTCGCCGATGACCCTGGTATGCACTCGTCACAGAACGAGCAGGATTCACGTCATCATGCTATCGCTTCTAAGACAATGATGATAGAGCCTTCCGATTCAAGGGAGTGCAAGGAGTTTGCTAAGGCTGCTTTCGAGCTTTCTGAAAAGTTCGATGTTCCTGTTATCGTAAGACTGTCCACCAGAGTTTCTCACTCTCAGTCAGCCGTTGAGCTTTGCGAGAGAGAGGAAAGGGAGAATATCCCATATGAAAAGAATATCCAGAAGTATGTTATGATGCCTGGTAACGCTATCCGCCGTCACCCTGTTGTTGAGGCAAGAATGAAGGCTATCGCTGATTATGCCGAAACTTCACCCCTCAACAAGGTAGAGATGAACGATACAAAGATAGGCGTTATCACAAGCGGTATCTCATATCAGTATGCTAAAGAGGCTCTGGGCGACAAGGCGTCATATCTCAAACTCGGTATCGTAAACCCAATGCCAATTCAGATAATAAAGGACTTTGCCGCAAAGTGCGAAAAGGTCTATGTGATCGAGGAGCTTGACGATGTTATCGAAACACACTGCAAAAAGAACGGCGTGAACGTTATCGGCAAGGAGCTTTTCAGCCTTATGGGCGAGATATCACAGACTATCGTTGCTGAAAAGATACTTGGCGAGAAGAATGAGTATATCACATTTGAGGATAACGTGCCTGTAAGACCTCCTGTTATGTGTCCGGGATGTCCTCACAGAGGTCTGTTCTATTGCCTGCATAAGCTGGGCGTTATGGTATCAGGCGATATCGGCTGTTACACTCTCGGCGCAACAGCACCGCTTTGTGCTATGGATTCAACTATCTGCATGGGTGCTTCTATCAGCGGACTTCACGGCTTCAACAAGGCAAGAGGCGCAGAGGCTGAGAAGAAGTCTGTTGCCGTTATCGGTGACTCTACATTCATGCACAGCGGTATGACAGGTCTTGTGAACGTTGCATATAACTCCACAAATTCAACTGTTATCATTCTCGATAACTCTATCACAGGTATGACGGGTCATCAGCAGAACCCTACAACTGGTAAAAACCTTAAGGGCGACCCTGCTTATGCCGTTGACCTTGAAATGCTCTGCCATTCACTTGGTATCAAGAGCGTAAGAGTCGTTGACCCATATCACATGGCTGAAACAGAGGCTGTTATCAAGGAAGAGCTTGCCAAGGAAGAACCAAGCGTTATTATTTCAAGACGTCCATGCGCACTTCTTAAATATGTAAAGCACAATCCACCGCTCAAGGTAAACAAGGATAAGTGCGTTGGCTGTAAGCAGTGCCTGAAGATAGGCTGTCCTGCTATATCTATCCATGACGGCAAGTGCGTTATCGACCATACACAGTGCGTAGGCTGCGGCATATGCAAGGAAATGTGTAAGCTCGGTGCGATATGCGACTAATGATAACATATATTTCGAGGTGTAAATAATGAAAACAAGATCAATTATGATAGTGGGCGTAGGCGGACAGGGCTCTCTGCTTGCGTCAAGAATAATAGGAAACGTGCTTCTTTCACAGGGCTTTGATGTAAAGGTCAGCGAGGTACACGGAATGAGCCAGCGTGGCGGCTCTGTTGTTACATACGTTAAGTACGGCAGCGAGGTATGCTCGCCGGTAGTTGAAAAAGGCGAAGCTGATATCATCATCAGCTTTGAACAGCTTGAAGCCGCAAGATATGTTTCATATCTCAAGAAGGGCGGACATATCATCACTTCAACTCAGCAGATAGACCCAATGCCTGTTATCACAGGTGCGGCTGTTTATCCTGAGGATATCATAGGCAAGCTTAAAGCAGAGGGCGTTGACGTTATCGCTGTTGACGCACTGGCACTTGCGGAGCAGGCTGGTACTGCAAAGGCTTCAAACGTTGTTCTCATGGGCGTTGTGTCAACTAAAATGGCTTTTGATGAGGACGTATGGCAGAAGGCTCTTGAGCAGTGCGTTCCTGCAAAGTTCCTTGAACTGAACAAGAAGGCGTTCGCTCTCGGCAGAGAGGTAAAATAATGGACGAGATAAGCGGTCTTATCATAAAAATGACCGAGTTTTTCGCTGGCGACCCGAAACGTATACAGCACTTTATAAAGGTACATACCTTTGCCCGTGTTATCGGCAGGGCAGAGGGACTTGATATCCGCACTATGTATTGTCTTGATGTTGCGTCAGCGGTGCATGATATCGGCATAAAGCCTGCGGAGGAGAGATACGGAAAGGGTCACTGCGGAGGCAAATTGCAGGAGCAGCTAGGCCCTGAGCCTGCACAAAAAATGCTCAGAGAGCTTGACTTTGACGAGGATATCATAGACAGGGTGTGCTTTCTTATCGCACATCACCACACCTATGAGGGCGCCCAGGGGCTTGACTGGCAGATACTTTTAGAGGCTGATTTTCTTGTGAACGCTTATGAGGACAGTCTGTCCAAAGAGAGCATAAAAAGCTTTCGGGATAAGGTGTTCAAAACGAAGGCTGGCATAAAAATGCTTGAAGATATGTACGGCGTATGATACTTGTGCAAAGTTGATACCCGAGTAATATGACCGAAACCATTTTAACAGGAGGTGTGTTCCAATGGGAAAATATTGGAACGAAGAGATCGAGTGCATGGCGCACGAGGACATGAAAAAGCTCCAGAGCGAAAGACTTGTCAAGCAGGTCAAGCACGTCTGGGACAATGTGCCATACTACAAGAAGCTTATGGAAGAAAAGGGCGTAACGCCTGATGATATCCACGGCATTGAGGACCTGCACAAGCTGCCGTTCCTTTCAAAGGCTGATCTGCGTGAGGCTTATCCTTACGGTCTGCTTGCAAAGCCGCTTTCAGAGTGCGTGAGAATACATTCTACAAGCGGAACCACAGGCAAGAGAGTTGTGGCTTTCTACACTCAGCATGATATCGACCTTTGGGAAAATTGCTGTGCAAGAGCTATAGTTGCCGCAGGCGGATCAAAAGACGACGTTTGCCACGTTGCATATGGCTATGGACTTTTTACAGGCGGAGCAGGTCTTAACGGCGGCTCTCATAAGGTGGGCTGTCTTACTCTGCCGATGTCATCAGGAAACACAGAAAGACAGATACAGTTCATGCAGGATCTAGGTTCTACTATCCTGTGCTGTACTCCGTCATATGCCGCTTATATAGGTGAAACTGTAAAGGAAATGGGCATAAAGCCAGAAGATCTTACACTCAAAGCTGGTATCTTCGGTGCTGAGCCTTGGACGGAGGAAATGCGTCACGAGATAGAGAATCTTCTTGGCATCAAGGCTTACGATATCTATGGTCTGACAGAAACAAGCGGTCCTGGCGTAGCTTTCGAGTGCGAAGCACAGTCTGGTATGCACATCAATGAGGACAACTTTATCGCAGAGATAATCGACCCTGACACAGGAGAGGTGCTTCCTGAAGGCTCAAAGGGCGAGCTTGTATTCACAAGTATCACAAAGGAAGCTTTCCCTCTGCTGAGATACAGAACAAGAGATATCTGTATTCTTACAAGAGAGAAATGCTCATGTGGCAGAACTCTCGTCAAAATGTGCAAGCCAATGGGCAGAAGCGACGATATGCTCATCATTAAGGGCGTAAACGTGTTCCCATCTCAGATAGAGTCAGTGCTTCTTAAGATATCAAAAGCAAGCCCTAACTATCAGATAGTCGTTGACAGGGTGAACAATTCTGATACTTTCGAGATAAGAGTCGAGCTTAATGACGATATGTTCTCTGATACTGTCAAGTCTATCGAGGATCTTGAAAAGAAGATATCAAACGATATCCATAATATCCTTGGCATCAAGGCGAAGATAAGACTTGTTGAGCCAAAGAGCATTCCACGTTCTGAGGGCAAGGCAGTAAGAGTTATCGACAAGAGAAAGCTTGTCTAAAAGACAGGGGGTAATTTTATGACAGTAAAACAGCTTTCGGTTTTTATTGAAAATAGACCTGGCAGATTGTCTGCCGTTACAAAAATACTTGGGGATAATGATGTGAATATCCGTGCAATGTCCCTTGCTGACACAAAGGATTTCGGTATTCTCAGACTTATCGTTGACGATTTTGAAAAAGCAGTTTCAGCCTTGAAAACAGAGGGCTTTTCCGTTACCACCACTCAGGTGCTTGCAGTGGAGATAAATGACCGCCCAGGCGGACTTTCAGAAGCAATGAAGGCTCTCTACAATGACAACATCAGCGTTGAGTATATGTATTCTGCATTCATAAACACTAAGGAAAACACGGCTTATCTTATCCTTAGAGTAGAGAACGTTACAGCCGCTCTGGAAGCTTTGAGTGAAGCAGGATTTGCACTTATCTCACAGCAGGAATTGGCAAGCATCTAGCTGATTAGTGAATACTAACCGAAAAATCACTTAAAATCTATGTGAAATTTTTATGAAATGCCGAAAACCTCTTGATTTTTTCAGAAAATGTGTTATTATATAAGTATAGTATTTGATATGATACTTGTAGAATTTATGCAAGGAGGTCTGTGAAAATGGCTTATAAGATTAGTGATGAGTGCATCGGCTGCGGCGCTTGCATGGACGCATGTCCAGTAGGAGCTATCTCCGAGGCTGACGGTAAGTGTGCTATTAACGCTGACGAGTGCATCGACTGCGGTTCTTGCGCAGGTACTTGCCCTGTAGGAGCACCTCAGGCTGAGTAATTTACTTAAACTAAGAGAAAACGTCTGTCATATGGCAGGCGTTTTTTTGCACTTATTTTTTTGTGTATTAGTTTTCAGCACATTATCATAAAACTGTCACATTGGCGGAGTATCATATAAACACAACAAGAGAAAGACAAAAAGATGAAATTTACACATATACTTTTTTCTCCATATATACTTCATATACTTCAAAAAGGGAACGCTGGCTTGTGCCTGCGTTCTTTTTTTGCGTGGGTGATTTTGTGGATAGATATGTAAAATATCGTGGAAAATATGGGCTTTTGTATCGCAGGTGTCCGTTTTTCGGTATTATTAATAAAAGTTTTGCGAAATTTGTTAAAAGTGATAAAAATAGAACCCTTATTGTCGTTCCTGGAATATAAAATGTACAATGGTTGTAACTTGACGTTCATATAAACTTCATAAACGAGCGAAAAAACGGCTTGAAAATTACAATTTGATTACAATGCCCCTTGACTTTTGTAACCTTATTCATTATAATATGGTGTAGTTTATCACGTTTGAAAGGAGCGTTCTGAATTGGGTTATTTGAAGTCGGGGATATCCCGCTGTGTGGCTGTGCTTTCTGCCTGCGGAGTTGTGACAGTATCTGCTGTGACTTTTGCGACACTTGATAAAAACGTTATCCAGCCATGTGCGGTCATGCCGCCTGAAAATGCAAAGGTCATTTCTGTTGTTTCTGACAAGGAAACATCTGAGCAGATCGGGGATATCACAACTGTTCTTACAACATCAGCCGTCAAGGAAACTGCGAAAAATTCTCAGACCGAGGCTGTAAAGGCTGTAAAAACTGCAAAAAGCGAAACAACAAAGTCAGCTTCTGAAACAGCTTTGAGATCAGAGAGCGTAACGACCTCTGTAATATCACAGAAGCCAGCGTCAGTGACCGCAGTGCAGAGCGTGACTTCCGCTGACACAAAGCTTAGCATATCAGTAAGCCTTGTGACAAAGAAAACTCAGCAGGCTTCAAAGTCTGAAACAAAGGTTTCTGCTGTTACTTCCGCCCCTGTCAGCACTACTGACAGCGATACTGTTGCCTCGAAGGCTACAAAAAAGACTACAACAGTGAAAACTACTACTGCAAAAACTACTACCACTGCAAAAACAACAACTGCCCCTGTTACGACCACAACGCCTGGGGTGACTACTACCAAGAAAAAGACCACCACCGCTAAGGTGACAACAACTAAAAAGCCTGTTACAACTACAATCACTGCGCCTGTTGTCGACAACGGCAAGACCCCTGCACAGCGACTTAATTCTGCAGTGCTTGATCCAAAGGCGACGCTCAGCGCAAAGGAAGAAAAGATACTTCTGAAATATCTCAATAAGATAATATCAGATGATATGACAAACTACGAAAAGGCTGTGGCTTGCTACGATTATATTATAAAGAACACGGTCTACGATTACGGCGGCTGGGCAAATCCTGTCAAGGCTGTTCTTGAGGACGGTTACGGCACTTGCACAGAATATTCTTACGTTTACGCCGCAATGCTCAACTACATAGGCTTTGACGCAAAGACCGTTGACGGCAAGACCGCTATGGCGGCAGGCGGTTACGGCTATCATATGTGGGTAGAGGTAACGATAAACGGTCAGGTATATGTTATGGACCCTCAGGTGGACGATAACATGAGCTGGGGAGCGTATATCTCCCATGACCGCTTCTGCAAGACCTACAGCGAGGTCAAGAACAAGTATATAAAAGACTGATATTGTATCGGGTGGAGTTATCTGCCCGATATTTTTTTCTGTGTTTGCGTGCAGTTTGTTTGCAGTACGTTTATTTGTACATTAAATAAGAATATCCGGCACTCTTTTTGTGACAAATTTTTCAGCCTATCCTATAGACAAAAGGAAAAAAGCATGATATAATTATTCTTGATACATTGTCGGCAAATGCCGAACGTCATTTTGTACAGGAGGATAATTGATGACGGAAAATTCCACAAAGATAACGAAAAAGCCTGTGACATCAGTGAAGAAAAACAGCTCTGTCAAAGGTTCGTCAAAGAATAAGAAGAGAAAGAAAAAACGCAACAATATCGGCATTATCTGCGGCACTGCGGCAGCGGCTATCGTGATAGTTGTGGGCGGAGGTTATTTCATTGGAAGAGCTTACTATAGCAACAGATTTCTGAGCGGCACAACAGTGAATGGCATTGACGTGGGCGGAAAGACATTTGAACAGGCTTGCGATCTGCTCGGGGTGAATGATATGCCTTATGAGCTTACGGTCAAAACTATCGACGGTACGCCTGTTGTTTTCAAGACGGCTGATTTTGATTACAGGCTAAGCGGCAAGGACGAGCTTCAGAAGATCTATGACAGCGTGAACAGAAAAACATGGTTCTCTGGATTTATACAGAACTCCATCTATAGCTTTAATGAGGACATCACATTTGATGTTGAGAAGCTTCAGAAGCTTGTGGAGAAAGCAAACTGGGGCGATGTTGAAACTGCCGATGCAAAGCTTGGCCTTAACGAGGATAAGACGGCTTATGTTATCACCCCTGAGGTGCAGGGAAACAAGATAACCGATATGAAAAAGCTTGAAGCTTGTGTTACGCAAAGCGTGGCGGCAGGCGAGCTTAGCGTTGAGCTTGACAAGGACACAGGTTGTTATTCTCTTCCAGAGGTGAAGAGCGCAGACCTTGAGGACGATTGCAAGAAACGAAATGATGTTTTCCAGCTTTCTGTCACATACGATTTTGACTACACCACAGAAACTCTCACGGGCGAGGAGCTTATGAAGATGATAAAGCTCAAAGATGACGGAAGCTACACTGTGGATAGAAAGAAAGCCATGGAGTATGTGGAAAAGCTCGCAAAGAAGTATGATACATATAATACTAAGAGAAAATTCCACGCCACTTTGCAGGGCGACATAATCGTGCCGACAAGCTCTGATGCTAAATACGGCTGGTGGATAGATCAGGAAAAGACTTGTGACGATCTTGTGGATATGCTTGAAAAGGGCGAGAGCGTTGACAAGGTAGACCCTATCTATTACAGTACCGGTTATTTTGACTTTACAGGCGTTGAGTCTGCAAGAAGCAAGGACGATGATATAGGCGACACTTATATTGAGATAGACCTTACCGACCAGCACTTGTGGTATTATGAAAAGGGCAAGAAAAAGCTCGATACCTATATAGTTTCAGGTCAGACCACATCTGAGGCGAGAACAACTCTCCCTGGTGTTTATAAGCTGTGGTCAAAGGAAACCAACAAGCGCATGAAAGACACAAATGCCGACGGCGACGAGTGGGATACAAAGTGCAACTTCTGGAACAACGTTTCTCTCTGCGGAATAGGTCTTCACGATTCAACGTGGCGAGGCGGATATTTCGGCGGTGAGATATACAAATACAACGGCTCTCACGGCTGTATAAATATGAGCTATGACGACGCCAAATATGTTTATGACAACGTGCCTTACGGTACGCCTGTTGTTATGTACTACAAGTCTGCGGATAAATAATAAGGACGGTCAAGGTATCATGCCTTGACCGCTTTTTGTAAGGAGTGTTTTTTATGGAAAAGATATTATACAGAGAGGGCTTTACGGCTGAGGAGCTTCCAAACGAGGTGATAGAGCGTATCAAAGGCGTTTCCTATAAGGAAAACCCCTATGTGAAGCTGGGCGACCTTGCCTATCTGCGTGTGAGATATTATGACTTTGAGCATAAGGTGCAGTCGGGGGAGCTTATCGTGTCGAGGAAGCTTGCGCAGGAGGTTCTGGATATTTTCTATGAGCTTTTCGAGGGCAGTTATGAGATAGAAAAAATCAGGCTCGTTGACGAGTACGACGCTGATGATGAAAGGTCAATGGCGGATAACAATTCCTCTGCTTTCAACTATAGGGTGGTGGCTGGTACCAACATTATTTCGGCTCACAGCTACGGCAGGGCGATAGACATAAACCCCCTTATAAATCCTTATATAGTGGGGAATAAGGTCATGCCTGCCAATGCTGCAGAGTATGCAGACCGTGACAAGGCTTTTGATCACAAGATTGACAGAACAGACCTTTGCTATTGCATTTTCAGGCGTCACGGCTGGAAATGGGGTGGTGACTGGAACAATTCTAAGGATTATCAGCATTTTTACAAAGAGTACGATTCTCCGCTGAAAATGGCTGTAAATAAGCTGAAAAGAGCGTTGTTACGTTAGTTTGCGAGGTTTACCTAGGAAAGCGATATGAAATCATAAGTTATATATGTATACTGATTAACTAAAAATTAATAATGAATTTATGCAAGTTTTATCATTCGCTCTTGCATTTTGCTGTAATGTGTGTTATAATGATTAAGCCGTCAAAAAAGACGACAAAAGGCTATTTTCTTGCATTTGTGCGAAAAACCACGCTTTGAGTTTGTTTGCGCTTATGCAGGATTGCAGGATTTTAATTTCTTCCTGCAAATTTTTTGTTAAAAACAGCTAAAAATCGGCTATGAGCCGTGAAATAACATACGTTGCTGAACGATAAGCTATAATTTTTTTACAGTTTGGCAGGAAAGGGTGATAAAAATGGAACGCATGGAGGATATGACTAATGTAAAAAGCCTGTATTCACCGAAATTCGAGCATGATAACTGCGGAATAGGTGCTGTTGTGAACATTAAGGGCAAAAAGAGCCACGATACTGTTGCAAATGCACTGACTATCGTTGAAACGCTTGAGCATCGTGCTGGTAAGGACGCAGAGGGCAAAACAGGTGACGGAGTAGGTATCCTGCTTCAGATCTCACATAAATTTTTTAAGAAGATTGCCGCCGCTGAGCTTGGAATCACACTTGGCGAGGAGAGAGATTATGCCGTTGGTATGTTCTTCTTCCCACAGAACGAGCTTGCGAGAAATCAGGCAAAGAAGATGTTTGAGATAATCGCCGAAAAAGAGGGTCTGGAGATCCTTGGCTGGAGAGTCGTTCCTGCAAAGCCTGAGGTGCTTGGCAAGAGAGCTGCCCAGTGTATGCCTGCCATAATGCAGTGCTTCATCAAGCGTCCAAAGGGCGTTAAAAAGGGTCTTGACTTTGACCGCAAGCTATATGTTGCAAGACGTGTGTTCGAGCAGTCAAATGAGGACACCTACGTTGTATCGCTTTCAAGCAGAACTATAGTATATAAAGGAATGTTCCTTGTGCAGGATCTCAGAAAGTTCTTCCCTGACCTTCAGGATAAGGACTACGAGTCTGCTATCGCTATGGTACATTCAAGATTTTCTACCAACACAAACCCAAGCTGGCAGAGAGCTCATCCTAACAGAATGATCGTTCACAACGGTGAGATAAACACTATCAGAGGCAATGCTGATAAAATGCTTGCTCGTGAGGAAACGATGAAGTCTGAGCATTTGAAGGGCGACCTTGATAAGGTCACACCTGTTGTAAACACAGAAGGCTCTGACTCTGCAATGCTCGACAACACACTTGAGTTTTTGGTCATGAGTGGAATGGATCTGCCGCTGGCTGTCATGATAACGATCCCTGAGCCATGGGATAACAACGGCACGATGAGTCAGGCTAAGAAAGACTTCTATCAGTATTACGCAACTATGATGGAGCCATGGGACGGACCGGCTTCTATCCTTTTCTCTGACGGAGATATCATGGGTGCAGTGCTTGACAGAAACGGTCTGCGTCCGTCAAGATATTATATCACAAAGGACGGCAATCTTATCCTTTCATCTGAGGTTGGCGCACTTCCTATCCCATCAGACAATATCGTTGAAAAGGAACGACTTCGCCCAGGCAAAATGCTTCTTGTTGATACTGTTCAGGGCAGAGTTATCGACGATGACGAGCTTAAGGAATACTATGCTTCAAAGCAGCCTTACGGCGAGTGGCTTGACAGCAACCTTGTCAGACTTAAAGACCTTAAGATACCAAACATCAAGGTAGAGGAACACGGCTACGAGGAAAGACAAAGACTTCAGAAAGCTTTTGGCTATACCTATGAGGACGTTATGACATCTATCCTGCCAATGGCAAAGAACGGCTCTGAGTCTATTGCCGCTATGGGTACAGACAGCCCGCTTGCGGTGCTTTCAAAAGAGCCTCAGCCACTGTTCAACTACTTCAAACAGCTCTTTGCACAGGTAACAAATCCGCCTATAGACGCTATCAGAGAGGAAATAGTTACCTCCACAACTGTCTATATCGGTGAGGACGGCAACATTCTTGAAGAAAAGCCTGAAAATTGCAAGGTAATGAAGATACACGACCCTATCCTTACCTCAACAGATATCCTTAAAATAAAGAATATGCACATTCCTGGCTTTAAGGTAGCTGTTATCCCTATACTTTATTATAAGAACACAAGACTTGAAAAGGCTATAAACAGACTTTATATAGAAGCAGACAAGGCGTTCAGCGAGGGCGCAAATATCCTTATCCTTTCAGACAGGGGAGTTGACGAGAACCACCTTGCTATCCCGTCACTGCTTGCAGTATCAGCGCTTCATCAGCACCTTGTTGTTACAAAGAAGAGAACATCTCTTGCTATTATCCTCGAAAGCGGCGAGCCTAGAGAAGTTCATCACTTTGCAACACTGCTCGGCTATGGCGCTTCCGCTATCAACCCTTATCTTGCTCAGGAAACTATCCACGAGCTTATTGCTGACGACCTTCTTGACAAGGATTACTATGCCGCTGTTGACGATTATAATGCGGCTGTTCTCCATGGTATCGTAAAGATAGCTTCAAAAATGGGTATCTCTACTATACAGTCATATCAAGGCTCACAGATATTCGAGGCTATCGGTATCGGTGAGGACGTTATAAACAAATACTTCACCGGCACGGTCAGCAGGATAGGCGGTATCACTATCTCTGATATCGAAAAGAACGTTGACAGACTTCATACATCAGCCTTTGACCCTCTTGGACTTGGCACAGACACAGAGCTTGAATCAAGAGGAAGCCACAAGTTCAGAAGCGGCAAGGAGGAGCATCTCTACAATCCTCAGTCTATCTATTTGCTCCAGCAGGCTGCAAGGACTGGCGACTATGAAACATACAAGAAGTATTCAAAGCTTATCTCTGAGGAAATGGACCCTGTGAACATCAGAGGTCTTATGGATTTCAACTTTGCTGAAAATCCTGTTCCGCTGGAGGAAGTTGAGAGCGTTGACTCTATTGTAAGAAGATTTAAGACGGGCGCCATGTCCTACGGCTCTATCTCGCAGGAAGCTCACGAAGCACTTGCTATCGCAATGAATAGACTTCACGGCAAGTCAAACTCAGGCGAGGGCGGTGAGAGCCTTGACAGACTTCTCACAAAGGGTACTTCTGAGGACAGATGTTCAGCTATCAAGCAGGTGGCTTCGGGACGTTTCGGTGTAACTTCAAGATACCTCACATCTGCTGATGAGATACAGATAAAAATGGCACAGGGCGCAAAGCCTGGCGAGGGCGGTCATCTCCCTGGCAAAAAGGTTTATCCATGGATAGCTAAAACAAGACACTCCACACCTGGCGTGTCGCTTATCTCGCCTCCGCCACACCACGATATCTACTCTATCGAGGACTTGGCTCAGCTTATCTATGACCTGAAAAACGCAAACAAGAACGCAAGAATTTCTGTAAAGCTCGTTTCTGAGTGCGGTGTTGGTACAGTCGCGGCAGGTGTTGCAAAGGCTGGCGCAGGTGTTATCCTTATCTCAGGCTATGACGGCGGTACAGGTGCGGCTCCGAGAAACTCTATCTACAATGCAGGACTTCCATGGGAGCTTGGACTTGCAGAAGCACATCAGACCCTTATCAAGAACGGTCTTAGAAATAAGGTCGTTATCGAAACAGACGGCAAGCTCATGACAGGTCGTGATGTTGTTATCGCAGCGATCCTTGGCGCAGAGGAGTTCGGCTTTGCAACAGCTCCGCTGATAACACTCGGCTGTGCAATGATGAGAGTATGTAATCTTGATACTTGCCCATTTGGTGTTGCAACACAGAACCCAGAGCTTAGAAAGAAGTTCCCTGGCAAGCCTGAATATGTAATGAACTTTATGATATTCGTGGCTTCCGAGCTTAGAGAATATATGTCAAAGCTTGGCGTAAGAACAGTTGACGAGCTTGTGGGAAGAATTGACCTTATCAAGCCAAAGGCTGGTATCACAGGCACTGCAGCACAAGTTGACCTTTCTAATATCATCAACTCTGATTACGTTTCAGAAAAGGTAGAATACAACAAGAAATCCAAGTATGACTTCAAGCTTGAAAACACTCTTGATGAAAAGGTACTCATGAAGGAGTTCGAGAAAAATCTTAAGAGTGGTGAGAAGAAGTCTATCACAGTAAATGTCAAGAACACAGACCGTTCATTCGGTACTATCTTCGGCTCAGAGATAACAAGAAAGTATTATAACACACTTGCTGACGATACATACAAGATAGTCTGCAACGGCTCAGGCGGACAGAGCTTCGGCGCATTTATCCCAAACGGCTTGACCCTCGAGCTTGTGGGCGACTCTAACGATTATTTCGGCAAGGGACTTTCAGGCGGTAAGCTCGTTGTTTATCCTCCAAAGGATTCCACTTTCAAAGCCGAGGACAATATCATTATCGGTAACGTTGCACTTTACGGCGCAACAAGCGGTAAGGCGTTCATTGACGGTGTTGCAGGCGAGCGTTTCTGCGTAAGAAACTCAGGCGCAGTGGCAGTTGTCGAGGGCGTTGGCGACCACGGCTGTGAGTATATGACAGGCGGCTGTGTGGTAGTTATCGGCAAGACGGGCAAAAACTTTGCGGCAGGTATGTCGGGCGGTGTAGCTTACGTTCTTGACGAGGACAGACACCTTTACACAAGACTCAACAAGGAAATGGTACTTTTCTCTGAGGTCAAGGAGAAGTACGATATCATTCAGCTCAAAGACCTTATCCAGCAGCACGTTGACGCAACAGGCTCTGAAAAGGGCAAGCGTATTCTTGATAACTTTGAGGAATATCTGCCTAAGTTCAAGAAGATAATCCCTCACGATTACAAGAAGATGATGTCTGCTATAGCTTCAATGGAAGAAAAGGGTATGAGTAGCGATCAGGCGCAGATAGAAGCATTCTATCAGATCATCAACGGCAAGCAGTAAGCCTGCGCACATGAGATATTGTACTTTTAAAATCGAAAGGAGGATATACTTGCAGTGAAAGCAAGTATAGTTGAGATATGGGAAAGCCAACTGGTTTTATGGACTATAAGCGTGAGGACGCAGCAGCGTTCTCCGTTGAGGAACGTATAAAGAATTTTAATGAATTTCACACTCCTCTTTCAAAGGAGGAGCAGCAGAAGCAGGGAGCAAGATGTATGGACTGCGGTGTGCCGTTCTGTCAGGCAGGAATGAAGATAGGCAACGCATTTTCAGGCTGTCCGCTTAACAATCTTATCCCTGAATGGAACGACCTTATATACAAGGGCAACTGGGAGCAGGCATATTACAGACTTCATATGACGAACAATTTTCCTGAGTTCACATCAAGAGTTTGTCCTGCACTTTGCGAAAAAGCCTGCACCTGCGGAGCTAATGGCGACGCTGTTACCACAAAGGCTAACGAATACGGCATTATCGAAAATGCCTATGCCTGCGGATACGCTTCAGCAAGAGTGCCAAAGGTAAGAACAGGAAAGACTATCGCTGTTATAGGCTCAGGCCCGTCAGGTCTTGCTGCCGCTGACCAGCTCAATCAGAGAGGTCACAGTGTAACAGTTTTCGAGCGTGAGGACAGAGTGGGCGGTCTGCTTATGTACGGCATACCGAACATGAAGCTTGAAAAGCAGATAATCGAGCGCAAGATAAACATAATGAAAGAAGAGGGCATCGAGTTCCGCACAGGCGTTAATGTGGGCAAGGATATCACAGCGGCTGAGCTTCTCAAGGACTTCGACAGAGTAATACTTTGTTGTGGTGCTTCAAACCCTAGAGATATCAAAGCCGAGGGCAGAGATGCAAATGGTATCTATTTTGCAGTGGATTTTCTGAAATCCACAACTAAGGCGCTGCTGAACGGTGGTCTTACGGATAAAAACCACATTTCCGCAAAGGGCAAGAACGTCATGGTAATAGGTGGCGGAGATACAGGAAATGACTGCGTTGGTACAAGCATAAGACATGGCGCAAAGAGCGTTTTGCAGCTTGAAATGATGCCAAAGCTTCCTGACACGAGAGCCGAGAACAACCCATGGCCGCAGTGGCCAATGGTCTGCAAGACAGATTACGGTCAGGAGGAAGCTATCGGTGTGTTCGGTCATGACCCGAGAGTTTATCAGACAACTGTAAAGGAGTTTCTCAAAGACAAAAAGGGCAATCTTAAGGGCGCAGTGCTTGTAAAGCTCTCCCCGGAGAAAGACCCTAAGTCAGGCAGAACGATAATGAAGCCAGTTGAGGGTAGCGAATACAAGGTAGAGGCCGAACTTGTTCTTATTGCGGCAGGCTTTCTGGGATCTGAAAGCTATCTCACAAAGGCTTTTGGCGTTGAGGTAGACGGCAGAACGAATATCGCAACAGCCGACGGCACACATCAGACCAACGTGAAGAACATCTTTGCCGCAGGCGACGTGCGCAGAGGACAGTCACTTGTAGTATGGGCTATCAGAGAGGGCAGAGATGTTGCCCGTGAGGTGGATAAGAGCCTTATGGAGTATACAAATCTGTAATACGAGATAAAAATATAACACCGTCCGAGGAGTTCGGGCGGTGTTTTTTGTGTGTAGGGTATCGTACCCATGGGAGGCGACAAAAAAATCCGCTACCATAAATGATAGCGGATCTGGGTGCAGGGACACGTCCTGCTTTGTACGATTTATGCGCAAAGTATAGGAGCGGTGTCTTGGTTTGTTATATAAAAAAGCTGTGGTGGGAGATGCTCGTCACGGCGAACATCGTACCTTTCCCAGCGTATCGTACCCATAGGCGGTGACAAAAAAATCCGCTACCATAAATGATAGCGGATTTGGGTGCAGGTGCAAGCACCTGCTGGAGCTGCTAACCGGGCTTGAACCGGTGACCTCGTCCTTATCAACCAATCAAGAAATGCCGTAAAATCGACGCTTATCGGTGAAATGTTCCACTGGCTTTCTTAACTTTGACATTTCTTCCGCTAGTGCTTTTGCGTCCTGCCCTGAGTGATTGTATATATCTGCCGTTGTTTCATACTTGGCATGACCAATGATACGCTGTAGCTTTTCGGGTTGCATACCGCAATCTGCCGATAACGTTGCGAACGTATGACGGCAGCAATGAGGCGTTATCTCCGTGTCATATTTCTTTGTCGTTTTGCCGCTTTTTAGTTCGGTAACTGTCGGCTCGGGTATCACACCACACTCGGCAAGTGCAGGATAAAAATTGCGTTTTCTAAAATTGTTGACATCACCATTCAGCAAAAAATCCGTCTTGCTTTCATTGTACCAATCTTGTACAAACGTCTTTATTTCGGGTATCTGTGACGGAAACGGCACAAGTCTGTCCTTGCCCGCTTCGGTCTTGATGCCGCCGATCATGTAGTTCTCGGCAAGGTGGACATTCTTTTTAAGTATCGTGAACACCTCGCCGATACGAAAGCCTGTGTAGATCATAAACAAAATGACTTGGACAGATCTATCCGAAGAGTGTTCCCACAGTTTTTCAAGTTCTTCCGCTGTAAAAATTCTTTTCTCTTTCTTAACCTCTTTTGGAAGTGTTATGTATTCAGCATAGTTTTTGTCTATGATGTCATTTTGGGCGGCGTATTTGCAGAGCTGTGAGCATAGCTGCTTGATTTTTGCGCATTGCGAACGGCTGAAACGTTTGGCACATTCGGTTATGCACCTCTGATAATCTGCTGTTTTAAGCTCTGACATCTTCCTGCCTGCGATACTATCAAGGTATCTCCATGCGGTCTTGTAGCCCTGCTCACCACTCTTTGTAAGGCTTTCAAAATGCTCGAAGCTCCAATTCTCATACGCTTGTGCAAGTGTTAGGCTGGAGTGATCTATGTGCGTAGAGTTGAAGTAACTATCAAGGGCGGCTTGTGCCTCTGCTGCCGTTTTGAAGCAGCCGATGTACTTTTCACCTGTGCCGGACGTTGTTCGAGGGCTGAAAACCACATATGGGCGGTTTTTGTATTCAGGCTTGTATCTTATCGTGCCTGTTCCTCTTGCTCTGCGACGTGTTTTTCTTTTGGTAGTTTCCTGCTTCTTGCCACAGTAGTTGCAATAAATAGAGCCGTCAGGAATTTCCTTACGGCATTTTTTACATAGCATATATTCCTCCTATTCTTGACACTCCTAAAAAAGTGTGCTACAATAAAAGGGCAGAATAAGCCCTTTCGTGGTTGTTGGGTTTTGTTCATTCTGAGCTGATATTGGTAGTATCTGCTCTGCTCGCCTCTGAGTGTTGGTAGCACTTGGGGGCGTTTTTTTTGTTATGATTTTATTCTGTATTTTCTTGGTGTACAAACAATGATAGTTATCATATCATTCTCGTTTTGCACTATATCAATTACTTTCGCTTTAGTTATTTTGGAAATTGCTTTCTTCTTTGCTTTTACACTCTCGATATCATCTGCAAATTTTAATTTAAGGGTAAACGATAGTGTTTTGGTATCAGTATTTATATCTTCTATTCTTGAATAAATTCCACACTTTTCGAGATAAGCAACTAGCATTGTAGATGAGCTGGTCAAATAAGATCTGAATAAATTAAGCTTATCATCAAATGACTTTTCTGTTTTATCAACCATATGTGAAAGCGTATCTCTGTCCAACAGCTCTATATCATTCACCTGTGCAAGCTGTTTGGCAGGCTCGGTAAAATACTGATTTGTCATAACGGCACCTTTGTCACATTGGTAGTACGCAAGTCCGCCGACAACTTCTTGTATAGGGGTGTTGTCAAGTTTGTGATTGTATCGCTTGCATTGTATTGCATATCTGACCTTGTCTTTTTCTGCAATGATATCAACGCCAAAGTCACCGGAGCTTCTTGTGACCTTAACGTGTTTGTAGCCGTTGGCTTTCAGAATATCAGCACAGGCATATTCAAATTGGTGTCCGTCCATTTCATCAAGTTGTTTCAAAGTATACTTTCTGTGAAGCTTGCGGTAAATGGTGCAGACCATGCTTATGAATATGATAACGCCGATCACGATAGCAACTACCATAAGGTTATGTTTGGCTCGCTCGGATATGTGAGTTCTAATAAGGTCTATGATAAGAGCGATTATGCAGACAAATATCAGATATCCGAATATAGTGGCAATGCAGCCTGGCTCTGATTTGCGTTTCTTTTTACCCATGTACGTTTCTCCTAATTGATATTTGAAGTATCAGCAGGAAGTTATCCTCTTGGACTTAATCTGGAAGTTTTGCTATACCAATAACTCTGCCAATACAAACTATTTCGCCGTTTTCAGGAAGAATGTCTGGATAATCTGGATTATGTGAAATAAGGCGATTACTACCTTTTTCTTTTATGTAACCCGCACCATTCTGACGGAACAATCCAATTTCACCAACAGGAACATCAGAATCGGTGGCTATATATACAATACTGCCGTCACTAATCGTAGGCTCCATGCTGTGTCCATCAACTTCAACTGCAAAATCCGCTTCATGGGCTTCTGGGGTATCTATTACTTCAATTTCTCTCCATACATCTGAATTGCTCAAATCATATCCACAGCCTGCCGAAGCTTTATTCACGTTAAAGCGCTTGAATGTGATTGTTTTAGACTTGTTTCTATTTGTTTCTGTGCAACGTTTATACTCTATATCTAGTATACTTTCCACAGCCTTTTTACCATGTTCGTCAAGAGCATGGTATTTTTTTGCGATTTCTTTTATTACCATGTCTAGTGGCGAAGTAGACATTGACTCCATTCCTAGATTTGCAGGTTTAAACTGAGTACATGATTCATCAGTGTAAACTGCATAAGTATTTCCTTTGTATGAATCAATAATCAGGTAAAAAGTGTGATCGTCTTCACAGTGAAATTCAATAGCTATTCCGTCACTTTTATAAGTGCCAAAGTCCACAGGTTTTATTCCTATAAAATGCGTATAGTCATAACCGCATACAGGACATTCGATAATATATTCATCATCCAACTCATGTGGTATAAAATTAAGTTTCAAGTCTTCACTTTTCAAGTAATATTCTGGAACATTTAGAAAATCTGCAATTTGAGAAATGTATTTCAGATATGATTGATTTTTACCTGATTTCCATTGTGAGAAAGTACTTTTATCTAAGCCTAAGTAATCTGTAAGTTGTTTTTGCGTGATTTTTTTATAGTTCATCAAATCACAAATCTTGTCTATAATTGACATAATATCAACCTCACTTTTGTATAAAATGACAAAGTTGAGAAAATATCAAACAAAACCATTGACAATTGAGAAAATATCAACTATACTAATCTCAGTTGATACAAGCTCAACAATAAAAGGTGACAGCGTTGATAGAGTCGGTGGTTTATAATATTTAAACTTTGTTTTCTATATAGTATCATATTTCATCAACTTTGTCAACCCAATTTTATTATGATTGTAGGAGGTGACAAATTATGTTTGATGATTTTAAGCAAAAAGTCAAAATGATTGCGAAATCAAAGTGCTTAACGTATGCTCAAATAGCTGAGAAATCAGGTGTAAAGGAAAGCACAATTAAAGCGTTTATGTGCGGCGCAACTGACAGCAGGCGTGTTGCTGAAAAAATAGCAGATGTCTTAGAAGTGAAAATTGTTTATTGCAATGGTGATTATAGTATCACCACTGAGAAAGGACAGATGACTAATGAATGAACTAATCAAAATCAGTTATGAAAATGCTGAACGTCCAACAGTATCGGGCAGGGAACTACACGAGGCACTTGAAGTCAAGACCGCTTATAAAGACTGGTTTCCGAGAATGTGTGAATACGGATTTACGGAGGGTGAGGATTTCAACCCGCTCAAAAATGAGCAGGTTCGTACTGAGGGAAACAGGCAGGTAAGTCGTGAACTTACCGACCACCAACTTACAATCCCAATGGCAAAGGAGATCTGTATGTTGCAGAGAAGTGAAAAAGGAAAGCAGTTCCGTCAGTACTTCATAAGAGTTGAAGAAGCGTGGAACAGTCCCGAAATGATTATGAAAAGGGCTTTGGAAATTGCTAACGAAAAGGTGAAAGCTCTGCAAGTAAGTGTTTCACAGCTTACTGTTGATAAACAGATAATGCAACCGAAAGCTGATTACTTTGATGAACTCGTGGACAGAAATCTGCTGACAGGAATCAGAGAAACAGCTAAGGAACTTAAAGTCAAGCAAAATACATTTGTAAATTTCCTGCTTGATAAAAAGTATCTTTACAGAGATAAAAAGGGCAAGCTTATGCCGTATGCAAAGCCTATGGAGAACGGCTTGTTTGAAGTCAAGGAGTTTTCTAATGAGAAAACAGGTTTTTCAAGCACGCAGGTGTTTATTACACCTAAAGGAAAAGAAACGTTCAGGCTGTTATTGCTTTAATGTCACTTGCGGAGATGTTTGACTGTTCGGTTGACTATCTTCTCGGCAAGACAAGAAACCCGACGCCATATCCTAAGGCGTGAGGGGGCAGGTGATTAAAGAGGGGTGAGAGAAACGTGGAAAAGAAAATTACTGCTACTCCAAGAGGGTGTGACAGTGCCAGGATTGAACAGGTGATCGTAACAAGAGCCTTGAAAGGTGCAGGAACAGAAAATGACCCCTGTAGAGAGGTCATTCAGTATTGGACTCTTGACGGAAAATTGCTCTGCGAAAAGGATTAATCAAGCTTTTAAAAGGAGGTACAAGAATGAAACTGTACAAGGTAACGACGATAAGTGACTTTAATGTCAGAGAGGTGTTCACAGTTCATGCAGATAGCAAGCGTGAAGCTATCATGAAGGCATATGACACGAACATGGACGGAAATATCGTTGCAATCGAGGAGGTGGACTAAATGCTCAGAGTGATATCATCGGTAGAAGCGGTGGAACGGCTGAAAGCCGCAGGCTTCAACACCAACGTGAACAGGCTGAACGCAGGACTCAGACAGGGCGTGTATCCTTTTGGGTGCGCCATTAAGCTTAACGAGTATGTGTATGAGATATACTCAACGCTGCTTGACAAGTGGATAGCAGAGAGATCAGAAAGGACATGAGAAAATGATAGCCGTACTAGAGATAATCAGATGTGCCGCAGCGGTAGCGCTCTTGGTGGTGCTTACAATGTATGTAGCATACAGGTGGTATGTAAGCATAAAAGAAACTGCCTACGAGGAAGCAGAGGAGAGCATAAAGCGTGCAGTGAGAGAAGCAGGCAGACCCGTGGTCAAGGTCGAAGTTGAAATGAAAGGAAAGTGGTAATGAGCATTGTAGGAATACTGCTGATAACAATAGCCGTGCTTGCAGGGATAGATGTAGTGATGTATCTTGTGCTGAGCGTGGCGAATAGGCACTGGGAGAAACGTTTTGAGAAAGAGGAGGACGAAAACGATGATAGTGATGAGAGAGGTATTTAAGAGGGACAAGCCCCTTGATAACGGCAGTGGAGCGGTAAGCCTTTGCGTGTTCCATTCAAATGTCAAGCCTGACGAGTGCGGTGCGCTGACAGTAACGCCAACAAAGGACTACTGCCGCAGATGTGCATTCTACAAGACCCGTGAGGATTTCGACAGAGGGCTTGGCGATGCCGCAAGGTCGCTCCGTGAGAAAGGGCTTGAGCCTGTGAAGAAGATGGACTATGACGGCAAGCAGTATATGAGCGTAAGACCCATTGAAAAGGAGAATAAGGATGATAACAAAAGAGAAATTTGAAAAGGCGGTGGAGGTTTGCACTGACGGAAATATGAACTGCACACAATGTCCGCTTGGCCAAAGATTTTATAAATGTGGCGTATATTTTACCCGCTACCTTAAAGAAAATGAGCCTGCACCTGCGGCAACAGGCACAAGCTCGGAGGTATCTGCAAAAGAAGATACCGATAACATACAATTTAATGGTAGCACAAAAGAACAGATTTGTCAAGCATATGATACCGCAGACAAAGCCTGTGCAGATATACTCGATATTTACGAAGGAATGTCGGCATGTGAGCGTAGAGCTTTTGATATCGGAGAAGTGTACGGAAAAATATGCAGCACAAGGGATAAGCTTGAAAATATGAGAGGAGCGAACTAAAATGTCAGTAAAAATAAACTCACTTGAATTTGAGAACGTAAAGAAGATAAAAGCCGTACAGCTTGAGCCTGCAAAGAATGGACTTACTGTTATCGGCGGCAAGAACAGGCAGGGCAAGACCTCTGTCCTTGACGCTATCGCTTGGGCGCTTGGTGGTGACAAGTATAAGCCGTCCTCTCCTCAGCGTGAGGGGTCTGTTGTCGAACCGCACTTGAAGATCACCCTCGACAACGGTATAGTAGTGGAGCGTTCGGGTAAGAACAGCTCCCTCAAAGTCACCGACAGCACAGGCAAAAAAGGCGGTCAACAGCTTTTGAACAGCTTCGTTGAACAGTTCGCACTTGACCTGCCTAAGTTCATAAATCAGTCAAGCAAGGAAAAAGCTTCAACTCTGCTGAAAATAATAGGAGTGGGCGATACGCTCTATCAGTTGGAGCATAAGGAACATTCCCTCTATGATCAGCGTACCGCTATCGGCAGGATAGCTGACCAGAAGTCTAAGTTTGCTAAGGAAATGCCTGTGTACGCAAACGTCCCTGCCGAGCCTGTTTCGGCTTCGGAGCTTATCAGACAGCAGCAGGATATACTTGCACGCAACGGCGAAAATCAGCGTAAGCGTGACCAGAAAGAATACTACGAAAAGCAGTTGGAGATTGCTAAGTCTGCCTATGAACGTGCAAAAGCAAGCTATGAAGCGGCAGCGAACAACTTCAAGCTTGCAAGCCTTGACGCAGAAAACCTCTTGGACGAAAGCACAGCGGAGCTTGAAAAGAACATCTCAGATATTGAGGAGCTGAACAAGAAGATAAGAGCAAACCTTGACAGGGAGAAAGCTGAGATAGACGCTGAGGACTACCGTTCACAGTATACATATCTCACTGAGCAGATAGAGGACGTAAGGCAGGCTAAAACTGACCTGCTGGGCAGTGCCGACCTGCCTCTTGAGGGGCTTTCGGTTGAGGACGGAGAGCTGCTGTATAACGGGCATAAGTGGGACAGTATAAGCGGTGCTGAACAGCTTATCGTCGCTACCTCTATCGTAAGAAAACTCAATCCTGACTGCGGTTTCGTACTTTTGGACAAGCTTGAACAAATGGATACCGACACCCTTGATGACTTCGGCAAGTGGCTTGAAGCACAGGGCTTGCAGGCGATAGCCACAAGAGTTTCTACAGGTGACGAGTGCAGTATCATTATCGAGGACGGCAGGTCAATGGACAATGATAAGAATGATAAGGAAGAAAACACAGAAACGAAAACTTGGAAAGCAGGTGCATTTTAATGTATGAGATAACATCAGGAGTTGTAAGCTCCGCACAGAAAGTCGTGATATATGGTCCTGAGGGCATAGGCAAATCAACATTTGCGGCTCAGTTCCCCGACCCTGTATTTATTGATACTGAAGGCAGTACAAAGAAGCTGAACATTAGACGTTTCCCTAAGCCAACAAGCTGGGAAATGCTCAAAAACGAGGTAAAGGAAGCTATGAACGGCAGGCTCTGCAAGACCCTTGTCATTGATACATTTGATTGGGCTGAACAGCTTTGCATTGAAGCTATCTGCTCGGCTCATCAGAAGAAAGGCATTGAAGATTTCGGCTACGGCAACGGCTATGTTTACGAAAAAGAGGAGATAGGCAAGTTTCTTAATCTCTTGCAGGAGGTAGTTGACAGCGGTATCAACGTTGTGCTTACGGCTCACGCTCAGATGAGAAAGTTTGAACAGCCTGACGAGCTGGGTGCTTATGACCGCTGGGAACTGAAACTCGGCAAGAAAACTTCTTCTCAGATATCGCCTCTTGTGAAAGAATGGGCAGATATGGTGCTGTTTGCAAACTACAAAACATATGCAGTAGCTGTGGATAAGGACGGCAAGAAGTTCAAGGCTCAGGGCGGTGACCGTGTAATGTACACCACACATCACCCTTGCTGGGACGCTAAAAATCGTGACGGACTTTCGCCTGAAATGCCTTTTGAGTATAGTGGCATAGCTCACCTGTTTGCGTATACACAGCCTGCTGAAATGCCTAAGCCTGTGCCTGCACCGACAGTTCAGACAGCACAGCCTGCCACACGAAAATCGGACGAGCCTCTTACTGATCTCAGCGGCTTTGAGGACGTTGCACCACCACCTATCGTTATCCCCGAGGGCATACCGAAAGCACTTGCAGACCTTATGAGAGCCAACAACGTAAGCGAATCGGATATACGTCTTGTGGTATCTCAGAGAAACTATTTCCCTTATGATACTCCTATCACAAACTATCCTGACGACTTCGTGCAGGGCTGTCTGATAGGCGCTTGGGAGCAAATGCTGCCGCTTATCAGAGAAAATCAGAAAGTACCATTTTAAAAGGAGGACAACACTATGGATAATTTTATGGAATACGGCTGGGAAGATGAGATAGTCAACGAGGGTGGGGACTTTGTCCTGCTCCCTGAGGGTGACTATGACTTCACCGTTGCAAAGTACGAACGTGCAAGACACGAGGGGTCGGCAAAAGTGCCGCCCTGCAATATGGCAAAGGTCACATTCACCATTTGGGGTGCAGAGGACAGCGTGGAGATAACAGAGAACTTCTTCCTTTGCAACAAGTTTGAGTGGAAACTCTCAGCACTTTTCTTGGCTCTCGGTCTGAAAAAACACGGTGAACCGCTGAAAATGAACTGGAACGCTATCACAGGCAAAAAGGGCAAGTGTCACGTCTACGTTGACAACTACAAGAACAAGGACGGTGAGGATAGGCAGTCCAACAAGATAAAGAAGCTCTATGCCTATGACGAGAATGTGACTACTGTTCAGCCTGCTCAGACGCAGACACCACAGTATAGTCAGCCTGCTCAGACAGGTGGCTGGAAAGCCGGTGCGTTCTGATGATGAATTTAAGACCATATCAAAACGAGGCTAAGCTTGCTATACTCGAACAATGGTCTGAGGGAATAAATAAGGTCCTTGCAGTTCTGCCCACAGGAACGGGAAAGACAATACTTTTCTCGGCTGTTACGGAAGAATGTGTGCGGCAGGGTAAGCGTGTGCTTATCCTTGCCCACAGGGGCGAGCTGCTCGACCAGGCGGCGGACAAGCTTATGAAGTCAACAGGGCTTGGCTGTGCCACCGAAAAAGCAGAGCAAAGCTGTTTAGGTTCTTGGTATCGTGTGGTAGTAGGCTCAGTTCAGACTCTTATGCGAGAGAAAAGGCTCAAAGGCTTTTCGGAAAATTACTTCAATACCATTATCATTGACGAGGCTCATCACGCTATCTCAGACGGCTATCAGAGAGTGCTTGACCATTTTCCAAAGGCTCAGGTACTTGGTGTGACGGCTACACCTGACAGGGGCGATATGAAGAACTTAGGCTCGGTGTTTGACAGCCTTGCATATGAATACACCCTGCCGCAGGCTATCAAAGAGGGCTATCTTTCACCTATCAAGGCTATCACCATACCGCTGAAACTTGACCTTTCAGGAGTATCAACTCAGGCAGGAGATTTCAAGGCAAGTGATATCGACACGGCACTTGACCCATATCTTTATCAGATAGCTGATGAAATGCTTAAATACTGTAAGGAACGCAAGACAGTTGTATTCCTGCCGCTTGTTAAGACCTCTCAGAAGTTCCGTGATATCCTTATCAGCAAAGGGTTCAACGCCGCTGAGGTCAACGGAGAAAGCACAGACAGAGCGGAGATACTTGAAGCTTTCGACAAAGGCGAATACAACGTGCTGTGTAACTCAATGCTCCTCACAGAGGGCTGGGACTGTCCGTCAGTTGACTGCGTTATCGTGCTAAGACCAACAAAAGTGCGTGGACTTTACTGTCAAATGGTAGGCAGAGGCACAAGGCTCTGCGAGGGAAAGACAGAGCTTTTGCTGCTTGATTTCCTATGGCACACAGAACGCCACGAGCTTTGCAGACCTGCACACCTTATCTGTCAGAATGAAGAGGTCGCTGAGAAAATGACCGAAAACCTTGCCAATGAGGCAGGCTGTGCAGTAGATATCGAAGAGGCAGAAAAACAGGCAAGTGAGGACGTTGTGGCACAGCGTGAAGAGTCTTTGGCAAAGCAGCTCAAAGAAATGAAAACACGCAAGCGAAAGCTCGTTGACCCGTTGCAATATGAAATGTCAATACAGGCTGAGGACTTGTCCTCTTATGTTCCTGCTTTTGGCTGGGAGTGTGCTCCTGCTACCGACAAGCAGAAAGCAAAGCTTGAAAAACTGGGCATTTTCCCTGACGATATAGACAACGCAGGCAAGGCAAAGCTTATCCTTGACCGACTTGAAAAACGCCGCAATGCAGGACTTACCACTCCAAAGCAGATAAGGCTGCTTGAAAGCAAGGGCTTTGAGCACGTTGGCTCTTGGAGCTTTGACAGTGCAAGCAGGATGATAGCTCGTATCTCTGCCAATGGTTGGAGAGTGCCGAGAGATATCGACCCTAAGACTTACACACCTGAGAACTAAGGAGAAGTGAATGGATAACACAAATTTGATTAAAATGCTTGAATACATAGACCCTGCAAGCTGTGATTATCAGGAATGGGTCAATGTGGGAATGGCTCTCAAGCACGAGGGCTATTCCGTGAACGATTGGGACAGTTGGTCGAGGTCAGACAGCCGTTATCACAGAGGTGAGTGTGAACACAAGTGGCAAGGCTTTAACGGCAATGCTCAGCCTGTGACCGCAGGAACTATCGTGCAAATGGCAAAGGAAAGAGGATACAGCCCACATGAGTTTCAGGCATACGATTGGGACGGCGAGATAGTTGCAGAAGAAAGCAGTCCCCTTGTAAACGGCGGTGAGGGCATACCGATCACCGAGCCTGCTCAATGGGATCCTGTCAAGGAGATAGTCACATATCTTGAAACACTCTTTGAAGCAGGAGAGAACGTGGGCTATGTTACGCAAACGTGGGAAACAGAAAAGGACGGCAAGACCAAGTATCTGCCCACAAAGGGGTGCTGTGACAGGACGGCAGGGGAGCTTATCAAGAGGCTTGGCGAATGTAACGGCGACATTGGTGCGGTGTTTGGCGACTACAAGGAAGAAGCCGGAGCGTGGATCCGCTTCAATCCTCTTGACGGCAAGGGCGTAAAGAACGAGAATGTAACAGACTACCGCTATGCTCTTGTTGAAAGCGACAGTATGCCTATAGAACAGCAGAACGCCGTGATGAGAGAGCTTGAACTTCCTATCGCTGTGCTTGTATACAGCGGCGGAAAGAGCGTTCACGCTATCGTCAAGATAGACGCTCCCAACTATGATGAATACCGCAGGCGTGTTGATTTTCTTTACAAGGTCTGCAAGGAAAGCGGTCTTGACATAGATAAACAAAACCGCAATCCATCACGTCTTAGCCGTATGCCAGGCGTTATGAGGAACGGCAAGAAACAGTTCATCATTGACAAGAACATAGGCAAAGAAAGCTTTTCAGAATGGAAAGATTACATAGAGAGTATCAATGATGATCTCCCCGACCCTGAGAGCCTGAGTGCTGAGTGGGATAACCTGCCTGAGCTTGCACCACCACTTATTGACGGCGTTCTCAGACAGGGTCACAAAATGCTCATTGCAGGTCCGTCAAAGGCAGGCAAGTCTTATGCACTTATCGAAATGTGCGTGGCGATAGCTGAGGGGGTCAAGTGGTTTGGCTGGCAATGCACCAAAGGTAAGATACTATACGTCAACCTAGAGCTTGACAGAGCATCTTGTCTGCACCGTTTCAAGGACGTGTACACCGCAATGCACCTAGAGCCTGAAAACCTCAGTAGCATAGACATATGGAACTTGCGAGGTCACAGCGTACCAATGGACAAGCTTGCGCCAAAGCTTATACGCCGAGCAAGCAAGAAGAATTACATTGCTGTGATAATAGACCCTATCTACAAGGTCATAACAGGCGACGAGAACTCAGCAGACCAAATGGCGCACTTCTGCAACCAGTTCGACAAGGTATGCACAGAGCTTGGCTGTGCGGTCATATACTGTCACCACCACTCAAAGGGAGCGCAGGGCGGAAAGCGTTCAATGGACAGAGCCAGCGGTTCAGGAGTATTCGCCCGTGACCCTGATGCACTTCTTGACCTTTCAGAGCTTGACATTTCAGACAGCCTTTACAAGCAGCAGGAGGACGAAACTGTTTGCCGTATCTGTGAGAACTGGATGAGGAGATTTTACAGAAATACTGATGATCTTTGTTCACAGGACGATCTTGTTACGCCGTCAAAAATGCTTGAGATAACGCACAAGTACCTGCACCCGAACTCGTACAAGCTTATGATGGCCGACATAGACAAGGCTAAGCTTGCGGTAAGAAACCGCACGGCATGGCGTATAGAGGGTACTCTGAGAGAGTTCCCGAAATTTGCTCCCCTCAATATGTGGTTTGATTATCCTGTTCACAGAGAGGATACCGTGGGCGTGCTTAAAGACTGCGAGGTAGAGGACATCACACCGAATTGGAAAAAGAATTTCAGCAAGAAGAAGACTAATGAAGACCGCAGCAAGGAGCGCAAGGAGAGCATTGAAACAGCTTTCAGCGGTGTGCAGGAGAACGGCAAGTGCCGCATTTCTGAGCTGGCGGAGTACATAGGAAAGGGTGAAAAGACAGTGCGTTCATACCTCAAAGAGCATGGTGGTTTCTGGATAGATGGCGGCGAATGCGGCTTAAAGAAGTGAGGGAAAGAAAGGAAAAAGTCGAGAAAATTTACTTTGAAACGGAAAAGAAAAAATCGAGTATGCGTAAGGAAAATATCGGTGTTTTCCTTTAGGAAGAAAATATCGACAAAATACCGACTTTTTCCCGAGGGAAGAAAAAGTATATTATTACATAATATATATTTTCGGGCATAAGCCGCCCGAAAATCTATTCTGAAATAATAAGGCGGCTAGCACACCGACCGCATGAGAGGAGCAGACAACAATGACTGAATTTTTTATGGCGATGATACCGCCGACGGCTACGGCGCAGGAGCACAAGGTGGCAGTAAGAAACGGCAAGCCGATATTTTATGACCCACCCGATGTCAAGGCGGCAAAAGAAAAGCTCACGGCAAACCTTGCAAGGCACAGACCGCCTGAAAAATACATCTGTGGGATAAGGCTGATAACAAAGTGGTTATTTCCAAATGACGGCAAGCACAAGGACGGAGAGTACAAGATCAGCAAGCCTGACACAGACAACCTGCAGAAGATGTTCAAGGACTGCATGACACTATGCGGCTTTTGGACTGACGACCAGCTTGTGGCGAGTGAGATATGCGAGAAGTTTTGGGCGGACATACCTGGCATTTATGTGAGGATAGAGGAGCTATGACGATACACGAAGTAAAGAAGAGTCTCGGACGCAGGGTGAGCTACAACGGCTCTGATTGCTACGAATTGACAGGGTGCATTATCCGCAAGAGCAGTAAGACAGGTCAGTTCTTCTATCAGGCAGAGATCGCTGACAAGACTTGTGGCAACACGTTGGTGTATTGTAGGCTGGAAGAGTTGAGGTGTGAGAATGAAACACACTGACCACACCCTCTGTTGGCACTGCCGCCACGCAGTACCGACAAAGGATAAGATAACAGGAGAATACCTCACAGGCTGTGCATGGTCCATAGACCGCAGACCTGTCGAGGGTTGGAGGACGTGTCAGCACAGGATGTATGAAGCTCAAAAGGGCGGAATGATACACTCGTATACTGTGACTGAGTGTCCTGAATTTGAGGAGGGATAAGAGTGACAAAAGCTGAAAAAGCCAAAAACCTGCGCTATAAGAAAGCGATTGTATCGCAGCTAAACTTTGAGGAAATAACATCTCAGCTATACGATATCAGCTCCGTTTGCGAGGAATACCAGTATTACTTCAGCGGCGATGATGATACGCTTCTCAACGCACTTGACGGAGATGAAGAACAGGAACAGGAATTTAAAATGATGTTTTCAGACCTTTCATATGAGTGTGATAGTTTGAGGGACATTGTCAATGATACCTATGTGTCAGAACATTTTGACGATTTTTTTGTCGGAATAATGCTAAACGGAAATAGTCCGTTCAAGTGCTATGGATATGATAGCTTTGAAGAAGATTACTTTGCACTTTCGTCATATGACACGAAATGTGCATCAAATGAGAGCGCAAAGAGACTTAAACGTCTTACGAAGGACGAGCTGCTGTCCGTTTGTGGACAATGCTTTGGGCTTGCAGTGTCTTACCTCAACGTCCAATACAAATACGACTACTTGAAAGCTGCCTTCGACATCTTAAAAGACCAAAACACATCATATTTGCAGATTGTGAAGGACATTGAAGCGGCATATGACAAAGCGGACGCAAAAGGCTGGCATGAATACAGCACCGAAGTGAGAGCGTTTGATAAGCTTGTTGGAAGTTTCGACGAATATAGCAAAATCTGGCTTGAATAATGAGGAGGTATAACAATGTCAAGATATATTGACGCAGACAATCTGATTAACGAACTATCGGCGGCGTGTATGCCGATATATGAAAAAGGCATAACGGGTATTCTGGGTGATAACAGCAGTATCGCTGATATAATCAATGAACAACCTACCGCAGACGTGCAGGAGGTCAAGCGTGGAACATGGGAGAATACAAACACACCTAATCAGCTTAGATGCAATAATTGTGAAATCATTCACTTTATAGCTCAGTATCCACACGGTGAGATAAATTACTGCCCTAATTGTGGCACAAGAATGGACGGTGTTGCTAATGGCTGACCCAATGACCATGCCACGCCTGAAAGCCTACCGCAGGAACGCCTCAGCCATTGAGGACATCAAGGCAGAGCTTTCGGGCAAGTACGTTGCCGACAGTATCAGCGTATGCACGCCGCCGTCCTACACACCACACAGCACACGCATAGACGGCTTCTTGCCAAGCGGTGATACACTTTCATTGCTGTGTGAGCAGGCACGACTTGAAGCCGAGCAGAGGGCTATTGAGGAGTTTATCAAGGGGATAGAGGATAGACAAATGAGGAAGATATTTGTACTCAGGTTTGTAAAAGGCTTTACTTGGATACAGATAGGACACAAGGTCGGAGGTACAGCGGACGGCTGTAGAATGGCGGTCAAAAGATATTTGAAAAAATAATCAAGTGTGTTCGTTTTGTTCGTTTTAGGTGTGCTATAATTTAAACTGAGGATAGTGTAAATACTATCTGACTTTCATAAAGATCCTCCAATAATTTTTACCCACGGAGCGTATGCTCCGTATGTTCCGCAAAGTCAGAGTGGGTGCAATTCCCACACGGAACTCCAAGCCTGTTATACAGTTCGTAGACCGAGAACGTAAAATATCGGTATCGTATAACTTTAAAACCTGCACACTTTGGCTGTGCGTCGTCGGGTGGAATAGCCGAGGTTTCGTTTTTTGATGCCAAGTTTTTCATCTACCATAAGAGGAAAAACAGCGTATGCAGGCTCAGAGGGCTATACTTAAAGCTTGCACCAGAGTCGGCGTGCTTCCGACAGAAAATAAATGCACTCCTTGAATTTTACATTGCCAATGCCTGCTCGTAAGGGTGGGCGTTCGGGCAGGGTCTGAAAGCCGTATCCCCATACTGCGGCTTTCGATTTGCAGGTCGAGAGCGTGCCAGCTCAACATCTGCTCCAACATTTACAAAACTCCTTATAATATTTTCACAAGAGACACTCCGAACGGGGTGTCTTTTGCGTTGTGTCGTAAAAAGTTCATAAATGTCGAATTTTTGATATACTGCATAAAAAATACAAATGCTATTTATGCAGTATATAGAAATTCGGTGCATTTCGTTGATTTTCGCTCTGATTAGTGATATTATTTAAGAAATATTATTATGAGGAGTGATTGTACTTGGTAGTCAAATTTAATGGTAATAAACCGTTTAAAATGGAGGAACATCAAAGCAATAAACTTACTACAAAATGTTTTTTATGTGGACAACAGGCAAAAAGCCGAATATTTTATGATGGATTTGAGAATGGAAATTGCATATGTTGTAATTGCGAAGATCAGCTAAAAGGAATGTTTAAAGATTATTTATTAGCAGAATCAAACTTCAACAAAACAGCACTTGAAGAATTAGTGGAAGGATTACGCAATGAAACTATAACGCAGTTAGATAGTCAAATTCATAAAGAAGGCTATAAATATGCCCAAGAGGTTAGCATTGTAGATGATTTTGATGATACATTAACCCTTCAAGAAGTTCAACAGAATAATATATTTTATTCGATAAAATATCAATTTTGTTATGACAAAATGATAAATTATATGAAGAATAAATATAATGAAGACCCTTATATAGTCAGATTTTTTGAAACTACGGATTACTATGACCCTGAGGGTTTGTATAGAAGAGATACAAATGCTATATGTGGCATTGCAAAAATATATAATAACGGAACCACGGTTATTTTTGGCGATTTAAAAGTTGTTTTGGATAGATCGAAATATAACCAATAAAATTAATAATATTGAGTGTTCAAAGCCCCACTAAATCGGGGCTTTTTTCATACCATAAAGAAAGGACGGTGCCCCTCATGACAGCACGGCAAAAGAAATTTGCAGAATACTATGCTCAGAGCGGCAACACCGTTCAGAGTGCTATAAAGGCAGGATACAGCGAGAAGTATGCGAAAGCTGACGCCTGCAAAATCCTAGATAATCCTAGTGTTGCGGAGTATATCCGTGTGCTGTCCGAAAAAGCTCAGGACGAGCGTATAATGACCGCTAAGGAGCGGCAGGCACTCTTGTCAGATATCGCTAAGGACGGCAAGAATGACCCTGCTGACCGTATCAGAGCCGTCGATACCCTCAATAAAATGACAGGAGAGTATGTTGCTAAGATACAGGCGGAGGTCAAGACCTCTGAAAAGCTTTCAGAGGTTTTCGCTCAGATAGGCGGTGAGGGGCTAAATGAGTGAACTCATTGCGAGTAAGTTTCCCCTGTCGCAGAAGTATATGGACTTCATCAACAGCGTTCGGGGCGTGTCTGCGGATTTTCTTGAGGGGACTACCGCAAGCGGCAAAACAACTGTGGGCGCAGGCATAAAGTTCATGCGTATGGTGTCGGCAAGCCGAAAGAAGCTTCACGTCATTGCCGCTAAGACTACGGGCAAGGCTGAGGAAACTATCATTCAGCAGGATAACGGCATTCTTGACCTGCACACCAATGCTCGGTACTTCGGCAACGGTGATAAGGACTACAAACTGCCGCATATCAAGTTTGAGGGCAAGATAATCTATGTTCTGGGATATGACAACAAGGATAAGTGGGAAATGGTGCTGGGCGCTCAGTTCGGCTGCGTGTATATCGACGAGATAAATACCGCTGATATCGAGTTTGTCCGTGAGATGTCAACCCGTAACGATTACCTTATGGCGACCCTCAACCCTGACGACCCCTCTCTGCCTGTGTATAAAGAGTTTGTAAACCGCTCACGTCCGTATCAGAAATACGCCTGTGACGTGCCTGCGGAGATAATGAAAGAGCTTACAGAAGAACCTGTACCCAATTGGCGGTACTGGTTCTTTACTTTTCGTGATAATCTTTCACTTACTGATGAGGATATCAAGCGGAAAATGGCTGCCGCTCCGAAAGGCACAAAGCTGTATAAGAACAAGATACTCGGTCTGAGAGGACGTGCAACAGGTCTTGTATTTGACCTGCAAAAGCGAAATATTATTACCGCAGAGCAGGCGAAAGCTTTCACCTTTGTGTATTTCTCAGCAGGACTTGATACCGCTTATTCGCAGTCCTCGCCTGATACCATAGCGTTCACCTTTGTGGGCATAACGGCTGACAGGAAGTGCGTTACCCTTGATGAGGAAGTGTATAACAATCGTGACAGACAAGTACCGCTCACGCCCTCCGACATACCGAAAATATTCACGGCGTTCTTGGAGAAAAACCGCAGGACGTGGGGCTTTGCACGAGATGTGTATATCGACAGCGCAGATCAGGCGACCATACTTGAATGTCAGAAGTTCGGGCGGCTCACAGGCAGTATATATAACTTTATCCCGGCATTCAAGAAAACAAAAATAATCGACCGAATACACTTGCAGTCAGCTTGGCTGGCGGCAGGTGATTTTTATATCCTTGAGCATTGCAAGGAGTACGCAGACGAGCTTAACATATACAGTTGGAAAGAGGATAAGGCTGAGCCTGAGGACGGCAACGACCACCTTATCAATTCCTGTCAGTATGCTTGGCTCCCGTATCGTGACAAGATAGGAAGTGTGAAGATTGACTAAATTCAGCATAGGAAGCAAGGTGAAAAATATGATAAGAAACTGGCTTGATATCCAGCCTGCACCCGAATACAGCATAACTATCACAGAGAAAACAGGCTTTATGACAGATGTGATAAGGTCACAGCTTTGGTATCGTGGTGACGCCGCAGAGCTTTCGCAGTTCTTTGGTCAGCTTAATTTAGGCACAAATTCTTTCTGGAGCAGTGTTCCTGAAAATGAAAAGATACGCAAGATACACAGCGGTCTGCCTGCAATAATCGCCGATACGCTTTCATACATTGTCTATTCCGATATGGACGATATCAAGGTCACAGGAGACAAAGCAAAGGCTGACTTTGAGAATATTTCCGAGCATATTGACTTCACAGAGCTGACAGGCAAGGCTATCGTTACCGCACTTGTTGACGGCGACGGAGCTTTCAAAATATCGGTGGATACTGAGCTTTCTGATACGCCAATAGTCGAGTTTATCGGAGCAGACAAAGTGGAGTATAGCTTTGTGCGAGGTCTGCTGAACGAGGTCATTTTTCATTCTGTGCATTATGCAGGCTCAAAGAGATTTCACCTTGAAGAGCATTACGGCAAGGGCTATATTGAGAGCCGTCTGTATGATGATAACGGCCACGAGGTCGGTTTGGACAACGTGCCTTGCCTTGCACAGATACCGCCCCGAACTGAGTTTGAGGGCGACTATATAATGGCTGTACCGCTGAAATTCTTTTCATCACGAAAGTACCCGAACAGGGGCAAGAGCATTTTTGACGGCGGCAAGTCTGATTGCTTTGACGCTTTGGACGAGGTGATCTCACAATGGTGGGACGCTATCAGAGCAGGCAGAGTAAAGCAGTATATCCCCGAAAGCATGATACCGAGAGATCCTGCAAACGGTAAGCTTAAAGCGCCAAATCAGTTTGGCAACAGTTACATAAGCATTGACCCACCGCTTTCGGCAGAGGGTGCGGCGCCTAAGATAGAAGTAGTTCAGCCTGATATCAAGTACGAAGCGTTTGTGGCAAGCTATACGAATTGCCTACTTATGTGTCTGCAAGGGCTTGTATCACCTGCCACGCTGGGCATAGACGTTGGCAAGATGTCGAGTGCTGACGCTCAGCGAGAGAAGAAAGACGTCACAGGCAACACCCGAAACACTATCACAACGGCTCTTGAAAAGGCTCTGCCGCAGCTTGTTTCTGCGGTGCTTATGACCTATGACAATATGCAGGGCAAAGCCCCTGAAACTTATGAAGTGACCGTTGACTTCGGCGAGTATGGCGCACCTGACTTTGACAGCAGAGTTGAAACTGTGGGCAAGGCAAGCACATATGGTATTATGTCGGTCAAAACGCAGGTGGAGGAGCTGTGGGGAAGCTCCAAAGAGGAAGATTGGAAAGCCGCAGAGGTCAAGCGGATAATGCAGGAAAAGGGGCTTACAGAGGGTGAGCCTACTGCGGTAGGTGACGAGTTTGCTTAACTTTAAGGACATTGCAAAGATATTTGAGGAGATAGAGCTAAGGCTCATATCTTCGTTGAAACGCAATCTCAAAAGGCACAAGGCGGAGGAACAGCGTTACGGCTTTGAATGGTCTGCTTGGCAGGCTGAGAAGCTGAAAAATATGGAGAACTTCCGCCGTGAAAACCTCGACATTATGAACGAGTACGTTGACGTTATCGACGATCAGACAAGACAGCTTATAACGGAGCAGTTTCAAGAGGGTCAACAGCAGGCACAAAGGAGCGCCCAGGAGCTTTCTGACGAGCCTATAACACCTATCCCCGACAAGCATTTCTTTGGCGTGAACGAAAAGAAAATGGCAAAGCTTATGGAAGACGTCACCACCCTTGAAAAGACCGCTGAAACAGCCGCTCTGCGAATGACAGACGATATTTACAGGCAGACTTTGAATAGGGTACAGCTTGCAATGGGAACAGGCTCTATGACGCTTAACGAGGCTATCGACCTTGCCACAAGGGATTTTCTCGACAAGGGCATAAACTGTATCGTATACGCTGACGGCAAGCGAGTGAACATTGCCGACTATGTGCGAATGGCTCTGCGGACAACTTCCACAAGGGCGGCATTGCAGGGTGCGGCGAAACGCTTTGCAGAGCTTGGGTATGATACGGTGCTTGTGTCGCAGTATGGCGGCTGTTCAAAGACCTGTGAGCCCTGGCAAGGTCAAGTATACATTGATGATGTGTTCACGGTATGGGATGGGGAAAAGGACGAGTTTCAAGGCAAGTCAAATTACTGCGGTGAGTGGTTTTGGCTGCTGTCGTATGCCGTAAAGAACGGGCTTTTCCACCCAAACTGCCGTCACACAATGACGCAGTATATACACGGCAGAACGCAGATACCTGAGCCGATACCGGCGGAGAAGATAAAAGAGCAGCGAGAGCTTGAGCAAAAACAGCGTGCAATGGAACGGAAAGTCCGCAAGCTAAAACGCTTTGCGGCAGGCACTTGCGACCCTGACACAGCAAAAGCCTACCGCAAGAAAGTAAGGCAGGCACAGCAGGAACTGAAAGCTTTTATTGACGAGCATTATGACGTTCTGCACAGGGATTATTCTAGGGAGAAAGTGTATGGCGGTTCAATAAACAATGCAAAGGATATTGATATTTTCAATGAGAATGAAATGCCTGAAAATGCTGAAATAACAGCTGACAAGATCGTTGAAGAGTTAAAAACAAGCAAGATAGGCTTAGAAACGTTAAAAGATATTGAGAGTTTACCTCAGCGTATCAAGTTGACGTATGAAAGGCGGTCGGACGGAGTTCGAGGTGATGAAAGAAATGGTGAAATAAGAATATTCTTGAGTAACTGCAAGAATGTCAAATGGGCAGCACGTTCCGTTATTCACGAACGCACGCATTGGAAATACGGAATATCACAAAGTCAATGGTCTGAGTGTGTATGCTTGGCTCAAGAATTAAAACACGCAAGAAACAGAGATTACTTGACAATTTCAGAAAAGCGGACTATAATAAAAGCAGTAAAAGACGTTTATCCTGAATTTAACTGGAGAAAAGGGGGCTATGTTCATGGCAGAAGAAAATGATATTCTCACAAAGTTAAAAAAAGGCGAAAAAGTTGAGTGTCCTGTTTGTCATGACGGCTACTATGTTCCTGTGAATACAACAGCAGATAAGGCACATTACTTTGTCTGCACTAACAAAGAGTGCAACGGACATTATCGGTGGGAGCCGATAATCGATATTGAATAATACAAATAACCGCTTGACTAAGGTCGGGCGGTATTTTTATACTCAAAAACAGAAAGGACGGATAAATATGAATTTCGGACAGGCGATTGAAGAAGCAAAGAGAGGTAAGAAAATAGCAAGAAAAGGCTGGAACGGCAAAGGACAGTATGTTGAGCTTGCCACTAATGTTAGTTATAAATCACCTAATGGTACTGTGACAAATGTAGACCATAAGGATATGGGCAATAAAGCACTAGCGTTTGTGGGAACTTCTGGCGTACAACTTGGCTGGCTTGCAAGTCAAGCAGATATGTTGTCGGAAGATTGGCAGACAATAGACTAATCAAATATCGGAACCAAGCACCTTAACGGGTGCTTTTTTCATACACAAATTTAAGAAAGCGAGGTCAGATAATGGACGAGAAAAAGAAACTTCTTGATGATGAGGAGAAGAAAGCTCCCGATACTCACGAGGAGAAAAAGGACGAGCCAAAGGCTGAGGAAAAGCCTGCGGACAAGGCTGATGAGAACTCTGCCGACAAGGAACAGCCTGCGTCGGACGATAGTCAGGCTGACGAGAACGGTGAGGGTGCCGACAAGCCTGCGGAAGATAAGCAGGAACAGCCAAACGAGGATAAGTCCGACAAGCAGGACAATGCCGAGAACGCACCTGACGAAAAAGATCAGGAAATACTCAGACTCAAAACTCAGATAGCCGCTATGCAGCTTGGTATCAAGCCCGACTGTATCGAGGACGCCGTTGCGGTGGCTGAAAGCTATGTGAGAAACGGCAGTCAGCAGGATATCAACGCCGCCCTTTCTGCGGTGGTGAAGAAGTATCCAGACATGAAAGGCGAGGGCAAAAAGTCCGACGGCAAAAAGCAGGGCGGTTTCAAGGTCGGTGCAGGATCTTCGGATACTGATGAAAAGAAGCCTCAGAGCAAACCAACAGCGCTGAAACGCTGGAACAAATTCAAGTAAAAACAGGAGGAATGAATCATGCCAAATCTTAATTACGCAGAAGTATGGAACCCTGAACTCTTGGAGATAAGGATCCAGGAAACACTGTCAAGCCCGTTCATCACACAGAACGTTAGGTGGCTTGACGCAAAGACTTTCCACTTCACACAGATGTCAACATCAGGCTACAAGAGCCACAACAGAAACGGCGGCTGGAACACAGGTAAGTATGTTCAGACGGACGTGCCTTTCACACTCACACACGACCGTGACGTTGAGTTTCTTGTGGATAAGGCTGACGTTGACGAAACGAACTCATCAGCGTCTATCAAGAATATCTCAGAGGTATTCGAGAAAACACAGTCTGCTCCAGAAACGGACGCTCTGTTCTTCTCAAAGACAGCTCAGAGAGCGGCAGAGCTTGAGGGCTATCACTCATCAACAGCCGCTTCATCATACACAAAGGGTAACGTGTTCGACAAGCTCAAAGGCTTTCTTTCAGCAGGCAAGCTGAGAAGATACAAGTCTAACGGCTCGCTCATTATGTATGTGACTTCCACAATTATGGACCTGCTGGAGCAGTCTGACAAGTTCACGCGAAAGATAGAAATGACACAGATCGCAGAGGGAGGACTTGGTCTTAGAACAAGAGTGACCGACATTGACGGTGTGCCTATCATGGAGGTCATTGATGATGAGCGTTTCTATGACCGCTTCAACTTTGACCCTGAGGACGGCGGCTTTGAGCCTTGCGCTGCAAGATATTTAAAGACCGCTGATACCGATATCGTGAGCGGCAAGGAGTATTACACCGAATCAAGCGGCTCTTACACTAAGGTATCAGGCACACCTAGCAAGTCTGCACTTGATACATACTATGAAAAGGTCGCAGGCTCACATAAGATCAACGTGCTTATCGCAACACCTGAGACCACAAAGATAGTACCTAAGATCAACAGCATTTACAGCTTTGCTCCGGGCGGACACACAGAGGGTGACGGCTGGCTCTATCAGAACAGAGCGTTCTCAGATGTTTTCACTTTCCCGAACGGCAAGGACGGAAAGATAGACAGCATTTACGCTGACGTTGACACAGCAGAGTACAGCGAGTAAGGGGTGAGGGATATGTACCTCACCTCTACTGAGTTTTGCAATATCTGTCCTGAGTGTGATATCTCCGAAGAACAGTTCTCGGCTATTCGGCAAAGAGCTGAAAGCGATATCGACACGCTGACTTTCAACCGCATAACAGCAGAGGGCATTGACAGCTTTACAGACTTTCAGAGAGAGCGTATAAAGCGTTCCACAGCCTTGCAGATGAAATTCATCTATGACAATTCGGAACTGTTAGAAAGCCCTCTGAGCGCTTACAGCATAAGCGGAGTTTCAATGTCATTCGATAAGTCAAAGGTGGTATCTCTTGACGGCGTTATCACAACACGTCAGGTCTACAATGTGCTTATGCAGACAGGACTATGTTACAGGGGGCTGATGTGATGAAGTTTCCTCAGCTTGTACCTGAAAGGGTATGCAAAACGCCCTGTAAGGTCTATCGAACGGACGGACTTAATCGTGACGGCTCAAAGAAGCAGACGGTCATATTTGAGGGCAAATGCTTTCACTCTGAGAAGTCAAGGCAGAAATTATCCGCAGAGAAACAGCTTATAACCTTGTCAGGCGAGGCTCTTTTCTGCGGAGATATCGCCCCTGATAACGCTGTTATAGAGGGTTATGCGGTCATAGGCGGCAGGACGTACAAGATATATGGCTCTGAGAAAGCCAAAGACCCTGACGGCAGGGTGAATTACACAAGATTGGAGCTGATATAATGGGCATTGAAATAAAGCTTGATATGCAGGCGATAAAGGCTATCGAAGACGCTGCTGTGAAGTCCGCTGAGGTGGCTATGGAGCAGGTGAGGGCAGACCTTGTGAGTGCTCAGACAATGCCGTTCGATACAGGCGATATGCAGAATAATCAGACCTTTGTCCACGCTGACGAAAGCGGTGCAAGTCTTGTGACAGGCTCTCCGCAGGCAAGACGTTTGTACTATCACCCTGAGTATCATTTTCAGAAAGGCAATAACCCTAACGCAGGTGCGGCTTGGCTTGAACCATATATCACAGGCAGTAAAAAGGACCTTGCCAAGAATGAGTTTGTGGCAGAGTTCAAAAAGAGGACAGGCGTATGACTTTACTTAACATAGCGGATATGCTGAGCGATATCCTTGACTTGCAGGACGTGTATGCAGGCATTATTGACGGCAACCTTGACAAGTGCATAGGCGTGTACAACGCAAAGACCTCAAAGCCGCAGCGTATCTGCATAGGCGGAAAAGCCTGCACAAAAACACTTGAAAAACATATCTCGGTGCTTATTCATTGGACTGATACTCCCACGCAGGCAGAGATAAAGGCACAAAGCGTTCTTGATATCCTATCCGATATACGTCAGCATAAGGCTGACGGATTTATGGTAAAGTACCTCGAATGCAAAGAGCCTGTTTCTGTTGGCAGGGACGAGCGAGGCGTGTGTGAATATGTTATCGAGGCAACAGTATATTATGAAAGGAATGAATGAGTATGGCAAACACAACAGGAGTTTATCCCGTATATGAAAACCAGTTCAAGATAGACAAGACAGGCGGCGACGGCTCGACAGAGGGCAATCTTGTGACTATTGCCGATATGGAGAGCTTTTCAGTATCCATTGACGGCAATATCGAGGAGTGGAAGCCTTTTGATCAGCAGGGGTGGACAAGACGTTTGCTCACTGGTAAGTCTATCACTATCAGTATCTCAGGCAAGAGAAACGTCGGTGACGCAGGCAATGACTACATTGAGAGCCTTGCACTCAAAACAGGTGCTGCGGCGACCACAACCCTTGTGTGGAACTTCCCAAGCGGAGCCAAGCTTGTTATCAAGGGCGTTGTCAGCGTAACAGAATGGGGCGGCGGAGATTCGACAGCAGTTGCGCCGCTTGCGTTCGACTTTGCTTCCGACGGCAAGCCTGAGTTTACAGAGGCGACAGCGTAAACAACAATATTTGACAAGAAAAACTATCTGTGATATAATGACTTTGGGTACTGCAAATAACGGTAGGCGGTTTAAATAATCCTCCAAAAGCCTCATGGCTAAGGAGGTGAGCGACACATGAGCGTTATGGAAGTCTTAACTTTACTTCTACTTATAACAAACATAATTGGGCTTGTGCTCAATGTCTGCAATAAAAAGAAATAACCGCCCTTCTGCCAAAGGACGGTTATAATTTAAATTGACCAACTGGAGGTAAACCGCTTATCGCAGTACCTCTCTTTATGTTCATTATATCACAGCAAAATAACAATGTCAAGCACTTCGTTTATAGCGGAGTGCTTTTCTTATACCTAAAATCAGAAAGGATAATAACTATGGCAAAGATGTATACACTCGACAGCAAGCTTCTTACAGGTACACCTGAGATAAGAGTAGGCGACAAGGTCTACCCTGTGGACGACAGGCAGAAAACTGTCAAGAAGATACTTGACATCTGCGACAAGAACGCTGAAAAGAAAGACCTTGATATGATAGACGAGGTTTTCAAGCTTGCGTTCGCATCAAAGGACTACAAGGAGATAGAGGCAATGAATATGCCTTGGGCGGCACATCAGCAGCTTTTCACTCTTGCTATCTCAGCGGTAACAGGCGAGGATGCAGAAAAGACAGAGGCTCGATTTCCGCAGGAAAACGCAGAGTAAGCTTGAAGAAAGCTGGTACGATCTTGACTATGACCGAGAGCTTATCATACAGTCCATTGCAAAGCAGTACAATATCCTGCCCTCAGAGCAGGAAAATCTGCATTACAGCGATTGGTACAGGCTCGTTGCAGGACTTATGCACGATACACCACTGGGTCAGATCGTTCGTATCAGGAGCGAGGACAACAAGGACATCATAAAGAATTTCGACAGGTATGAAAAGCAGATACGCTCAGAGTGGACGGCATTCAGAAGTCAGAAAGCAAGAGAAACGTTCACAGAGCAAGACAAGCTTGAAACTGCGAGATACTTTGAAAGGCTGTTCAAGGGAATGTTCGGAAAGGCAGGTGATAAGTAATGGCAGACGGAGCAAGCGTTGGTGTTATATCTCTTGACCTTGTGATAAAAAACAAGGTGCAGGAGCAGCTTGACAAGATATCTGCAAGCATACAGAACGGCTTTTCAAAGCCAGTAGAGCAGGCAGAGAAAGCTGTTGAGAACGCTATGGATAAGACCACTAAAGCCATAGACGAGGGCTTTGGCAGTGCGTCGGAGATCGCTCAGAAAAGTATGCAGGAGGCTGTTGAAAAGGCAATGGCTGAGTATGATAAGCTGGGCAAAAAAGCGCAGGAAGCGGCAGGACAGACAGATAATATCAAGCCTAAAACTGTTCAGGTGAACTATGACCCTGAGTATGACACTACAAAGGTCGAAGCTGAGGTCAATGAACTAACGGATAAGATAGTTCTGAAAATGCAGGACAAGACTAAATCAAGTTCTGCGAAGATAAGTCAGACAGCGGCGGAAACGGCAAACAAGTCAGCCGAAAGCGTTTCAGAGCAGACAACAAAAATGGACGATATTATCGCAGGCTTTGCTGAAAGTGCCGTGCAGAAAATAAAGACTGTTGCAGGCAGGATAAAAAGTGGTATCGGCTCAGCCGTAAGCTTTGCAGGCAAGGCGGTGAAGTCAACTCTCGGAGGAGCTTTTAGGACAATGCGTTCGGCAGGCTCGAAGGCTGTTGACGCAGTTAAATCCAAATTCAGCAGGCTTAAAACAACTATCGACAGCACTTCAAAACCGCTGAGCAAGTTTACACATTCGCTCAAATCTGCGGCAAAAAGAGTGTTCTTAATGGCAGGCGTGCTTGTTTTGCTGAAAGGAATACGTTCCGCTGTTGCAAACGCCGTTTCAGGCAACGAAGAATTTGCCAAGTCCTTAAACGAAATAAAAGCAAACCTCACCATAGCTTTCACACCGATAATGAACACAGTTATGCCGTATCTCAATACGCTTATGACTGGCGTAGCGACGGCGACAAAAACTGTGGCGGCGTTTATCTCTGAGCTTTTCGGCACCACCTATCAGAAGTCCTTGCAGGCGACAAAGCAGGCGCAGAAGTCAGCGGAGAAGATAAAGAAAACTCAGGACACTTACCTTGCAGACTTTGACGTTGTAAGAGTTGCACCGGATCAGAGCAAGTCCGATACAGACAGTTCAGAGGGCGGCATTGATTACTCAGCCATAAACGGCGACAACGTTCAGCTTCCTGATTGGGCGGAGCGTATGAAAGACGCCATTAAGTCGGGCGATTGGGCAGGAGTTGGCTCTCTTGTGGCTGAAAAGGTCAACGGAGCTTTCGCATACATCAACTGGGACGGTATTCAGAAAAAGCTGAATGGCTTTGTGGATAAGCTTACAGACGGTCTGAACAGCTTTATAAACGGCGTGGATTGGACAGGTCTTGGGGACAGCTTCGGCGGCGGTATAAACACTATTTTTGGCGCAGGATACCGCTTTATGAAGAAGTTCGATTGGGCAGGCTTCGGCAAGGGTACGGCTAATTTTCTTAACGGCGGTATAAAGAAAACGAATTGGTCGCTTATCAGCAAGACCCTTGCTTCAAAATGGCAAGCTATCATCGACTATCTTTATTCGTTCGTTACCACCTTTGATTGGTCTGGCTTTGGTTCGTCCATAGGCACTTCTGTGAACGGCTGGTTTGATGAGATTGATTGGGGCAAGGCAGGAACGACTATTTCTGAGGGCGTGAAAGGTCTGCTTGATACGGCAATAAATTTCCTGCAAACTGTAAACTGGCAGGGCATAGGTGAAAAGCTGTGGACGTTCATTTCTACAATAGATTGGAGCGGCATTGCCACAAAGCTTTTCAAAGCCATAGGCTCAGCTATAGGCGGTGCGGTATCAGTGCTGTGGGGCTTTATCAAGGACGCTGTTTTCAGTATCCGTGACTACTTTACGGAGAAAATTAAGAACTGTGGCGGTAATATCGTTGAGGGGCTTTTCACAGGTATCGTTGACGCTTTCAAGGGCATAGGCACTTGGCTTTATGACCATGTTCTTACACCATTTATTGAGGGCTTCAAGAACTGTTTTGGTATTCACAGCCCTAGTAAGGTCATGGCTGAAATGGGCGGATATATCATACAAGGTCTGTATAATGCCGTATCTGAGGGTATTGCAAAGATAAAGGAGATCTTCACAAAGCTTCTTAACGCTGTCAAGGGCGTTTTCAAAGGCATAGGCAAGTGGTTCAAAAAGACCTTTTCAGACGCTTTCGGAGGCGTAAAGACCATTCTCAACGGCATTATAATGTTCGTCAAGAGCATTTTCACAGGCAATTGGAAAAAGGCTTGGCAGGGCGTAAAGAAGATCTTCAAAGGCGTGTGGGATACGCTTTACAGCGTTGTGAAAGCACCTATAAACCTAATTATCGGTGCAGTAAACAAAATGACCAGTGCTATTGAAAGTGCGGTCAACTGGATAATCGACGGCATTAACAGCCTGAGTTTTGATGTGCCTGATTGGGTGCCTGGCATAGGCGGAGAAACCTTCGGCTTTGATCTTGATACAATAAGCATACCTGAGATACCAAAGCTTGCAACAGGCGGACTTGCGACAGCACCGACCCTTGCAATGGTGGGCGATAACAGGAACGCAAAGGCAGACCCGGAGGTAATCTCACCTCTGAGCAAACTGCAAGGTATGCTTGATAACGGCAGGCTTGACGAGGTGTTAAGGGTGCTGAACGCTATACTTGATTGGCTGAAAGCTTATGACCCTGTGTTCTTCGGAACAGTTGACAGCAAGGTGCTTTTCAAGTGTATGCAGGACAGCAACAATCAGTATAAACGTAAGACGGGAGTGAATGCATTTTGACAGGAACATTGCTAAAGATAAATGGCGTGTGGGTGACAGACCCTGACCCTGATAGCTGGAGTCCTGTAAACTGTTACGAATGGACGGCAGGTTCAGGACGAGTGAATACAACAGGTCTGTTTGTGGGTGCAAGAAAGTTCTGCAAATACAAACTGCCTTGCAAGTGGACAATGCTTCCTGTCGCAGATTCGGCCGAGATACAATCCCTTATCGAGGACGGACCCGACTTTGCAGAACTGGAGTTTTGGCACAACGGCAAGTATTATTCTATATCTGCCAACGCAAGCGACTATGTACCGCAGGGGCTTGTCAGACTTGACGGGGGTGAGTATTACAAGAACTGTACTGTCACATTCGCAGAACGTTAGGAGGGCATATGTACACCATAGCAAGCAATGAGATAACAAGCAGGATAGAGAGTTACAAAGCCTTGTGGGGTATGTGGATAGAGGACGCTCAGAGTGGAGAACCTGTGGCATATGACGGCATTCAGAACGTTCAGACGGACATTCAAGCAACCTCTCTGAGTGATGATATAGAGCTTGGAGCTGTCTGTTCTCAAAGTGTGACGGCGGAACTGGTTGACGACGGAACTAAGTATCTTGGGAATGAGTATGTTTTCAGTTTGTATACGAAAGACAGCTCGGCATTTACCAAGACAAGCAAGCTTGGAGAGGTGCTTGACGACGAAAAGATACCAATGGGACGTTTCACCTGCGTGAAGTCGAAAAAGTCGGGCGGCAGTGTCCAGCTGACAATGGCGGACAGGCTGTACTTTTCAGACAAGCCATATGTACCACACATACCTATGCCAAACTGGAATAAAGCCGTTGAAGACGACATATGCAGACAGCTTGGTTTGCAGAATGGAAATGATTACACAGAGGTGCGACTACTGCGTGACAAGAACGGCAGAAGGTTGATAGATAAGAACGGCAAGGTGCTGTACTCAAAATACTTTTACTTCAAGGTCAGCTCAGTACCGAAAGACGTGACCATGCGCCAAATGTTGTCCTATCTGGCTTCTGCTCAGGGCGAGTTTGGGTATGTTGACAGGTACGGAAAGTACGTCCGAAAGTGGTATGGCAAGAGTGTGAAAACATTGGACAACAATACGATAGACCTGCCTACTCTTAGCGAACGACAAAACGTTATCGTGGGCATTATCTGCAAAGTCGGTGAAGATGTAACGCTGTCGCTTGGCGTGACAGATACAACACAAGGACGTGTGCTAGAGTTTGAAAATCCGTACATGACAGAGTCTTTGCTACAATCTCTGTGGCGCAGGATAGGAGGTTTTTCGTGGTATACCACTGAGCTGTACCACAGACTTGGTGACCCACGTTTCGACATAGGTGACGTGGTGACCTACACCAACGGCACAGACAGCTATGATATACCAATAACAAATCTTGATTTTAACTTTGACGGAGGACTTTCAGCAGATATCTCGGCAGTGGGTCTGAGCGTTGAAGAACAGCTTTAAGGGGGCGAGATAATGGCTGATGAAAATTTGACATTGGCGCAGGATATCACTGAAAACGATTATCCGATGCAACACGCTGGCGAGGAAATCGATGAGATACTGAGCCGGGCCGGCAAGATACACTATGGCACTGTGGAATACAAGATGACGAAAGCGAATCCACTGATGCAGATACCGCTTGGACTGACCTTTGCACCTAAACAGGTAATAGCAACGCTACGGCAGACAGCCGCACCAACACCATATCAGAACTACTGTACCCACGTTAGTGGTTCGGGAAAGTCGTACTATCTGAACGTCTGCATGGGATCTAATAACGGGTCATTAGTAAATGTTCCAACAGGAACATACTATGTTGATTATATTGCAATAGAGTAAAGAGGGGTGATTAAATGACAATAACACTAAACACAGATTATGACGTAGCCCTAAGCACAGCCCTACTGGGTTATGTCGGTGAAACGAATGCTAGACCTGTGTCTGTTGAGGGCATGGAGATAGACGGCGCAGACCGCTATGTAATGACGATAGACTACGGCGACGGTGTTCAGTACGAGGTCGATATCACAGGCGGACAGTGGACACCTACGGCAGATATACTGCGTTCAGCGCAGACAGTCAGCTGTCAGATATGTGCGAAAAAACTGTCAGGGCAGGAGTACATACTGTTGAAAAAATCACGCATATTCCGCCTGAGAATAGGTGCGGCAATCGGTGACACGGCTATCCCGTCACCTGTCGTTGCTATGGACGCACTAGACCGCATAGACGCCATAGGCAGACAGGCACACGCAGATATGCAGACAGCCGTCACCGCCGCAGAAACGGCGACTACAGCGGCAGAGAACGCAAAAAAATCTGCCACAGCCGCAGGATTGTCAGCAGACACGGCAACGCAGGCGGCTGAACGTGCTGAAACAGCACAGGCATCTGCTGAAACGTCCGCAACACAGGCAGACACTGCAAGGCAGGGTGCAGAGACCGCACGTCAGCAGGCGGTCACTGCACAGAACACCGCCAAGATATCCGCAGCGCAGGCGTCAGTGTCGGCACAGCAGACCGATGCTGATAAGATAGTAACTGCGGGTTATGCTAAAACCGCCAAGACCAATGCTGACAGCACTGCAGCAGACAGGCAGGCGGTGCAGACGTTGGCAACGCAGGTCACAGCCGACAAGGCTAATGTAGCGGAAAACACTGCTAAGGTCGCAGAGGACAGAACAGCCGCTGAAACCGCTGCACAGACGGTGCAGGCGGTGGCTGACAGTCTGCCTGATGATTATGTAACGGCTGTCGGAAAAATCGCTGAAAACACGGCTGAGATTTCTGCGGTAAAGCTGACGGATAAAGAATTGACAAGACGTGTAAATGCACTGTATGACTTGGGCAACGGCATAACACACCAATTTGAAACGGACAG
>NZ_JAOQJZ010000015.1:0-69475 GCF_025567495.1 Hominimerdicola aceti
TGGATATTTGTTCCATTTCGGAGAGCTGATTCCATACTTATTTTGCATTTTGGGTAGAAAATGTGTCAAGGGATATTGACAATATCATTCTGACGGCGATGATTTTCATGACCCACAATACATACAGCATTTTCGGGATATACTCTCGGCTATCCATGGCAAAAAGCTTATCAGAATAAGCTTTCAGACAAGAAAAGGCAACCGCATCACACACTATTTTCTGCCCACAAAGATAGAATACTCTGCCAAAAACAACAAGTTCAGGGTATATGTGAACCGATACCAAAAGCGCAGAATGGTTGACAGAGGAATTATAAATCTGTCGCAGGTAACACTCACTAAGCTGACAGATATAACGCCTGAGAGTTTTTTAGCAGTCACAGACAAGAAAAAGCAGGCAAAAATAAAGATACTCAACGAGCGAAATGCAGTAAATCGTTTTATGCTTGAATTTGCAGAGCTTGAAAAAGAGTCGGTCTTTGATGAGGACAGCGGTGAATGTATGGTATCTATTAAATATGACGAGCAGAATGAAAATGAGATAATAATACGTTTATTGTCATTCGGACCTGTGGTGGAGGTGCTTTCGCCATATGATTTTCGCAGGAAAATCAAGGAGAGGGTGGACAGGCAGTTGGCTTTGATGAAAGAATAAAACAAAGGCTCTCTGCCGTTTATATGGCAGAGAGCCTTGCTTTTTATCGTTTAAAAGATTTGCCCGTCAAGCAACATCACAAAGTCAAGCTTCGGCACAAAATCAGCGTCATTTCTAAGCTGACTAAGCACATAATGTTCAAGACAGCCGGGACGGTAAACGTTCCAAAAACTCTCCCTTACAAGGTTTTCGACTTCATAGTATTCTTCTTTTTTTCTCTAAACGAATCACAATATTTTTATTCATTGTTTTACCTCCTGAATGTTGTAAATGTCAACTGCTTCTCAGCGGGAGGTTTTAAAAATCGCCGTAAACCTCCCGTCTACGCTGCAATCTCCATTGTGTTGTACTTGTTCAAAAAGCACTCTCCTATTTTTATTATTTATAACAAAGCCATACGGCTCAGTCACCATTTATATATGCTGTTGTTCTTTGTTATTATGCCTTTGCTAGAAATTCCTTTCCTGCCTTATCGGTATCAAGTATCGCCTTGATAAACTTTTCTTCCGAAGGTTCGCCAGGAACATAAGTCCACTCAACAACGCTTGCCGCCTTATGTGCAATGGCTGGGACATCTTCTTCTGTCAGAGCTATCTCTCCTAATGTGCATGGCAGACCTATACTGTGGTTGAACTCAAAAATGTGCTGACGTTCTTCAAACTGCTCGTCATATGTAAGCAGGCAAAGCACGCCGAATGAAACTATCTCTCCGTGGAGGTGATCATGCTCGCACTTTGGAAACAGCGAAGCGCCATAGTAAACGCAATGGGCAAGAGATGAATTATAATAGTAATCGTCCTTTGGATCGGGGTTGTTCTGATGAACAGTAAAATTTGAAACGAGACCTGTTGTAATGATAATATCAAGAGCTATCTGCTCGATATTCTTTGAAGAAACGTTATTTCTGCAATCCTCAAGTGCTTTTTTTCCGTAGGATATAAGCGGTTTTGTGCATGCCTCTGCAAGAACTCTACCAAGCAAAGGCGTATGGGTCATATCCTTATCACGGCAGGCAAAGACCACCTCGTACTCTTTGCTGAGAGCGTCACCGATACCAGCCCAGAAAAGCTTTTCAGGTGATTCTGCGATTATTTTTGTGTTGATGAAAGTATGGAGCGCTGGGGCTTTGAGGTAAGCATATTCCTTGAAAGTGCCGTCAGCGTTGTAGATAACAGATATTGCCGTGCAGGAAGCGCAGTTTGAAGCAAGGGTCGGAAAAGTGAAAAACGGCTTGTCAATTCTGTCGCAAAGTGTCTTTACAGTATCAACGGCACGTCCGCCGCCAACGCCAAAGACCATATCTGCATTTTGCACTTCCGGCATAGCTTTAAGCATTTCAATGTTCTCATAATTTGAGTCGCCGCCATACCATATGAAGTCGGTTATCTCAAGGTCAGAGCCTTTGAGAGCCGCAAGCAGTTCAGGCTTAGCCTTTTCCATAGCGGTCTTTCCACCGATAACAACAGCGGTTTTTCCATAACGTCGGGTAACATAAGGTATTTCTTTGTAGCAATCGTCGCCAATAGAGTAGCTTGGTAAAAATTCGTTGTAAGACATATTCTTTCCTCCGTTATTTTTAACGGCATTTTCTACCGTCATAATTATATGATTTAATAATACAACTATTTATAGAGTAATTTTACGACATTTTGTTAATAATTATTAAAAATATATCAAAAAGCGGCACTCCCACTGAGAGTACCGCCATATATTATTCTTCCTCGCGGATAATCTTAACGCCAAAAACAAAATATACCACATGGCACACCCAAACCACTTCCACTGTTCTGCCTGCGCCCTCGTCACGAAGCACTTTGAGTATCACCGCTTCGTTAAGGCTGTCATGATTGCCTATCGACTCGTCAAGTATAGCGAACATCTTGTCGCTTGCCTCCATGTCGTTCATTGCAACGTGAAAAAGAAAGCTGCCTAACCTTCTCATTTGTATGAAATAAACAGCCGAGAGCATCAAATTACACGGAGCGTCATTGCCCTTAAATTATTACCTGAAAATTATATCATATTTTTGCAGTTTGTCAACTATTGTGAAATTCAGGCTATTTCAACTTTGCTTGTGATAAATTAAAATCTTTGCTTAAGAAAAGACTTAACGAGAAAAGAACAAGAATATGGGAAGGTATAGACATCACTGTCATGCCCAATATTTCCATGCTTTAACTTTATACCAAAACTTATATCATCATATTTATCGGAGAATATAAGTGTTTTCATTGATTTCATTTTTCCATTTTTAGATTTCACTTCAACGGGGACAAGATTATTTGCAGTGCGCAGGAAAAAGTCTTGTTCCAATTAGCAATTATCTTTTCCGTCATTTCATCAAGTGAACTGAACGGTCTGTGATCAAAACCTATTATGTTCTTGTGTCCGATATGCAGGTCTGACGTATAAAATTTTTTGGGTGCTAAAATATTCGACGATTCTGACAAAATATCCACCTGCTTTGGGTCATTATACTGCCCCATTTTCTTCGTGTTCAGCGAAATAAGTATTTATACACTTTCTGAACGTCCCCCAGGTCAATTTCCAAATCACTGGTATATGTACGACATCATCCTTAAATGTAACACTGCCGGGCAAGACCACATAGTCCACCGTCGGGTATCTGTCGTCAGATAGTGCAGCCGACACTCTGCATCTCCTAACAGGTTCATTTTCACACGTTATCTCTACTATACAATTAATGTCAAAACAATCTAAAAATTCTTCTAATCGCATTTTATATTTTCTTTTTTCTTTTCAGCCGTTAGATTTTTTATTGCGTTTATTATTTTTTCAGTTCTTTTATACCAATTTACAAGCTCATTCTTTTCTATAAGATCTCTTATGATCGGCTCGACCACAGGATAATAATCTTTACGTATACATATGTGATTTCCAAAACCTTCATACAGGTGCGTATAATTTTTCGGAGGCTTTGTGTGCTTGAAGTTCCTTTCGTCCTTACTGAGGTAGAACACGAACTCAGTTCTGCAGGATTCATCTGATTCAGGACCATTCCAATAGCAATCATCTAACGCAGGAAAATACTCCTTGACCTTTGAATATGGCATTTCTTCAGAAAAGAAAAGCGAGAACTTCTCACCTTCGGCTGTGATAAATTCCATAAGATTGCCGACCCCCATAGCACCAGGCTCGGCAAGAGTAAAGAACGCTATGTCTTTAAACATTTCCTTTGTATATTCTTGATTTTTTTACGTTTGCCAATTTCATATCCACCTTTCATATCACTATTCATAATCATATGGTTCTAATGGTATTTGCCAGTTCTTGGATAGAGTGCCTCCTCATCATTGAAAGCTTTGATAGTATTCTGTATCTGTTTCTCAGAAAAGCCAAAATACGTCATCTCATATAAAACCAACGCTGTGAATTTAACATCACCATACTTTGCAATGCTTGCTTCATCGACTGCATAACCTAAAACCTCATCCCAAGGAACTGCCTCGATACTGTAGGTTTTTTTATCTGATCTGTCGAGTAAATAAACGTTGTAAAGATTTTCACCTTCGTCCTGTCGGTCTTTCAGTTGTTCAATGAATAAAACTTCATTGTCAGACTTCTTTGGAGTCTTCTGAGATAAAGTCTTTAAAGCATCTCTTATATTTTTATTAACTGAACACTTGTCTTGACATTTGATAATCTCTAATAATTCGCAAACAAGCTTGATTTCATCGCATCTTTTAAGCACTTGTTGAAAATACATCATATCTCCCCAAATATCAATCTGAATCATTCATGTCAATAACATAATCATTTATCGAAAGCCACGCCACTATTTTTTCTTTACCCATATAGAAACACCCCTGCTTGAAATATCCTCTTTCCTCCCCTAGTCTGTATGCGTCCGAATGCCAAGTTGCTACGTCTAACCCGCCATTCTTATATAGCACGACACAGCCTGTCATATCCTCTGGTTTTTTCTCCTTTAAATTTATAAACTCCGACAATGGAATATTCAATTTCTTCTTTGACATAAAAATAACCTCTCCTCTTATAATCACATATCCTACAACTCATTCATATAGTTTTGTGTGTATTTACCCCAACAGCTTAGCATTTCATCATCTGAAAACTTCCCGTCATATAGATAGTCCTTCAGCTTCCTTTCCGCCTTTACAATCTCATCCAGGTTCGTTATATTCTTTGGGTCGCTCTTTATTACTTCAAATATTCTTTTCAAAGCGTGTGTGTAGCCCTTTTGACCATAGGCTTTCCTGCCTTCTGCCCTTATCTTTGGTTGTAAATTATGTGTAACTATATGTGAGACAGTTTCATCTATCCAGGACATCTGGTGATTAAAAGACATTCCAAAAAAGCTATCCTGAACACGACCGCTTTCCACGTTGCCCACTCCTTTCATACTCATCTTCTCTATATTTATAGTATAACACGCTTTCACCGTTACGTCTAGTAAGTTATTTGTCGCATACCAAACTATTTATAATTCAACAAACGACACTTATAGTGCCGTAATAATGATCACGGTATAATCAAAACAAGCGTATACCAAATCGGTATACGCTCGTTTTGTCAAAAAGCTATTACTCTGAAATATATTTTTCAGCCTTTTCCTTGAATCTCTCGTGAATTTCTTGATTTCTTTCTTCGACAACTTCGTCAATAAGCTGTGAAAATGTATTATTGATATTTACCTTGAGAAGTTCCTGCGTCTTTGTTGACAGAAAATAATCAAAGCATATCTCGGAAATGCATTTGAAAATATGTTCGTATTTTTCTTCAGGCTTCATACTATCCCAGCCTTTTTCCGCACACTGCGAAATCATAGCTCATATCGTCCCTGTCAGGAGAACTGTAGCCAAGCTCCTCCGGAACATCAGGCACGCCCTGCTGTGCTTCGCTTTCAAAAGGGGGTGGAACAAACTCTGCTTTGGGCTTTGTCTGCGGTCTGCAAAGTGCATATATCATAACAAGCAGCGTCACCGCAAAGCAAACCGCCAGCACAGATACTATCAATTTGCCGTCATCTTTTTTGCTTATTCATCATGAGACCCCTGAATCGTCAAAACTTATTATCTTCTCTGCGATTTTTCCGCAACTATCCAGTTTTCACCGCTCTGAGTTATAGTAAACTTCTCGCTGTCAACAAAGTCGGTCGGGTCAAAATTATATGTGCCTGCAAGAACGTGAGGAAGATATTTGCTGTTTGGATTTTTGTAGATCGTACTTGAAATATTTGTAGTACCGCTGATATTTACTGTACCTGTATTATTGATAACTACGCTTTTATTCGCATCTTCATTTGTAAGAGTGCAGTCAGTTATATTTGCAGTACCCCTCGAAACATAAACAGGAGTATATTTTGTGGATATCTTACAGCCTATAAGATTTGTTGTGCCGCCCTGCACCATTATCGGACCTTCGTCGCCGTTAAGAGTGCCGTTTTTGATAGTACAATCTGCGCCATTGTTCATTATCTGACCTGTGATAGTGTGACCGTTAAGGTCGAGTTCGATAACAGTGTTCTTTTTGCAGTTTATGCGGCTTTTCAGTGTGATATCATCATCAAGCTTTATCTTTCCGCCTGCTGCCATTGCGCTTACAAGGTCGTTATATGATGAAACTGTTTTTACATCTGTATCTGCATTTTCCGAAGCTTCTGCAATATTTACCGCTACGTTTCCTACTTTTGTAAGAGCGGTAACATTTGATGAAAGCTCGCCGCTTAGGGTAAGAGCCGTGCTTACTGTAAGGCTTTCATCATTAACAGCCTTGCCCTCGGCTGTGGGTATGGTAAATTCGTCATTTGTGAAAGTGCCTTTTACAACGCTGTATTCATCAAGAGGCTGGTATGTAAAATCAACGTCGATTGCCGCATTGGAATGGTTTGTAACGCTTATATCATTGCCCTTTGCAGACCATTCGCACTTGGTATCAATGTCATATTCGTGGGTTTTAGCGTTCCAAGTCTTTGTTCCGTTCACGCTGTATGTGAACTCCATTTCGCCCCACACAACGTCAGCCTGGATAGTTTTTGAGGCTTTGATATCCTCCACATACTTTGCCTTTACTCTGATATTCTTTTTGATGTTTCCGTCATCAGCCTCCGCTGCAAACGCAGCCGTACTGAGTATTGCCGCAAGTGCTAATGCCATTATGATCGAGATCGTCTTTTTCATAAGTAATTAGTCCTTTACAAATTATCATTATTTATGTATTTGGTGCGTCGCCTATTCCGTCCCACCTGCCGTCAAGTTCAATATATCGTCCGTCAATAGTGGTGTTCCTTGCTATTGAACCGTCTCAGTCAAAATAGTACCAATCGTCATTCACTTTGACCCAATCTGAGTGCAATTTTCCGTCATCACCAGAATAACGCCCATCATTTCCACCGTCATTGAACCAACCTCTGACAAGCTTGCCGTCTTCATCGGCATAATACCATTCATTTCCGCCGTCCTTAAACCAACCTGTGACCAATTTGCCGTTCTTATCATAATAGTACCAATCGCCGGTTTCCTCATCCTTATACCAGCCTGTTATCGTACTGTCGCCTGCATCTCCCGAATCATCAGTAGTGACATTCACTGTAATAGTGCCAACGGTCATGCTTTCAAAATGCTCTGTCGGTTTACCTGACAAAGTAAGTTTGCTGTTTCGGCTTTCTGAGATAGGCACTATTAGCTCACTGCTTGAAAATCTGCCTTTTATCTCCTCCATGCCCGTTGCGTTGGCATACGAGAATTTTGCTTCAACGCATACATTACCATTGTTTTTAACAGTAAAATTTCCGCCGCTGTCAGACCAACCGCCACCTTTATATGAGTGGGTCTCAGGATCCCACTGCCCGTCTGTATAGGTAAACTCCAAAGAGTCCCAAGTGATGTCGATGCTCACCTGCACTTTTGAGTCAGAATTATCCGCAGATGCAGAAACAGGCACTAACAACGCCGTGGCAATTCCCATAGCTGCAAAAAAAGCTTTTATCTTTTTATCCATATTTCACCTCTCTTCATCTGACACTATGAAAGCCGCCATAGTGTCCGCCATTGCTCACTCAACTGTTTCAGTATCATAACTCATCGTCTGCACAAGCACTTTTGCTGAGTTTTTCTATTATTCTCATTTTCATTGTTTAACAAGCATCTCTAATTAACAGCATGAATATTTATAATAATTATCTATGATTCTTAACAAAAAGTCAATAATATTTGCACAAACGGCAAAAAAGTTGCACAAGCGGTAGGTGATTTGGTGTACGGAAAGCAAAGCCTCCCACAGAAACAATTCCGTGGGAGGCTTGTTTATTATATCAAATACTTATTATCTCACTCATCGTCCTCTCCCACAGCCGAAAGCTTTTTATATCGGCGGTGTTCGATTATCTGCTGTTTGTGCTGTTCAAAATACTCGTCATATCTGTTTCTGCCAAACTTTGCTATCAGCTTATGATTATAATTCATAAGTTTGGCTGTAAATTCATCACTATCAGCGTAATACAAATTAAGAAAATCATTATGATCATATCTTTGACCCTTTCGGTCAAAGTCAAGCAAGTCAAGAAGCATAGCGGCATTAAAATCTATTTTCAGATCTTTATGGCTAAGGTTTTCTGCCTTTTCATCACCCACCATATAAACATGGTACAATTCCGGTTCAGCAATAAATCTGTATTCATAACCGCCCTCTTTGTTCTTTAATGAAGCGGTGATAATTGCTTTTTTACTCTTGATATCATTATTGAAAAGACCCTTTATACGGCTGAGCAAACGATATGTTTCATAAAACTTCTTCTCTTTTATATCTCCACGAAGAATGTTTTCCTCAGAATCCTCCTTGCTGAAAGACTTATTTCCGGCTTCGCTTTCAAACAATGCCTTTGCCGCAACAGCGTTCCAATAATTTTTCACATATACGCCCTGACCATTGTCCTGATCCTGTTCTACTCTGAAATATCCGCCCTCAGGATAAATAGAAAAGGTCGTTTTGTCAAGCTTTTGCGAGAGGCTGTGCCTTTTTGCATCGGCGGCAGCACCACGGACGCTGACGATAATAACATTTCCAACTATTCTTATAATACCTATGGCAAGATTGGCGGCTATCACAAAAGGCAGGATAAAGCCCCATGTAATAGCAAAGGTCGCACGCAGAGCGATAAGGATTATCCACAAAGGTCCCCATATGGTCATACCTAGATCGACCTCATATTCCTCACGGGTCATCTCATCTTCAAGGAGGACAACTTTTGAAAAGTTATTATACACAGAACCAAACACATTGAAGCCCTTTCTCCCTATCCTAAAAGGAAAGCCTGCCGCAAATATCCAGCAAAGCACGCCTGAGATAAGTGCAGTGAGCCAATAATATTCAAAATATTTTGCCTGCTTGAAGCTTATTTGCCTGTTCAGAATTTTATTCACAGGCTTTTGCAGCGGAGTCACTTTACTAAAGATATTTTTAAGACTGTTGTCAATATCAGTATACGAAGCCTTTTCACCGTCTTTGACAACGCCAAAGGCACTTCCCACAGTGACGGTTTGCTTTGAGTTTTCAGCTATGTACTTATCATATCTGTCATCGTTTCCTGCGATCTTAGGTATAGCAAAGGTCACAATGACAAGTGCGACCACAAGTATCACAAACTGCATCAGGGCTGTAACAATGTTTTTCATTTTCCATATGTTCCTTTCAAATATGATCTTCTAAATACATTATAATATATTGAAAGGGATTTGGCAAGAAGTATCATAAGATTTTTTCGCCATTATAAAACTAAAAAAATGCTCTGCGGAATCACACTCTCCGCAGAGCATTTTGTTTTAGTATAACTTTCCGTTTTTCTTGTAACCACCGTCAGCCTCAGAATATTTAAGGCACATAAACTGCCACTTGTAATTCCATTGTGGACTGTCATAGACCTTTTCTCCGACTTCCAGCAGATAAGTCACTCCGTCTATCTTTATCTCGCCCCAGAAGTGCTGTCCTCCGCCCTGGCGGTTGCCCATAACAAGGTTTGCGTCATAGCCGAGATAAACCATCATTTCCACCAGTGCGCCATTGTAATCAGAACATTGACCTTCTTTGTAAACAAAGATATTCTTGCTATGCGAGCCTGTCGGTATCCTGCCATATTTCAAATTCTTTCTTATCCAATCCGCAGTATATTCGACCTTCTTTGCCGCCGACCAATCTTTCTTGAAATGCTTTGAGGAAAAGTTTTTAAGTATCTTCTTCTCCTCTGCTGTAAGAGTGTGCGTCGAGGTCTTTGTTTTCTTGCCCTGAACGTTGTAGATCTTATAAGTGCTGTGGCTCTTTTTTGTTGCCGCATTAAGTCTTGAAACAGTGTTTATCTTGCATTGGATACCCGTCCAGTTGCTGTAAACCACCTTTCCGTTTATGGTCTTATAAGCCCTCATTTTGAAGTGATAATTCTTTGAACCTGAAAGGTTTGATTTTGTATAAGAGGTCGTGCTGTTCTTTGTTATCTTCTTGAGCTGAACATAATCGTTATAGCAATCCTTTGGCATACTATAGTAATCGTTATGTGGGATAGTCCACTCATCGCCCTTGCACCAGTATATCTGATATCCATCAGCCTTTGTGTTCTTCTTCCAGCTTATTGTGACTTTCTTATTATAAGCCTTTACTGTCATTTTCGGAGTGGATAACTTTGTGTTGCCTTTTACTGTTATATAAGGGCCGGTCTTAGAGTTGTATTCAAGCTTTACGGCATAAGTATAACTCGTTGCCTCTGAAAGCTTCTTGTCAGTATAGCTTGTGGAACTCGTGACCGTCAGACGCTTGTAGGTCTTTTTCTTTGGATCATAGCGATAAACCCTGTATTTGCAATTTCCGATCTTGTTCCAGCTAAGCTTTACAGAAGTGGTAGAGTCAGCGGTAGCCTTAAATCCCTTTGGCTTTCCTAGAACGATCTTGAATGTTGTCGAAACAGGGTACCTGCTTTCGTAGTTTTCACCAAGAGTAACAACAGCGGTCGCTGTGCCTACATTTGTGTTATTGTAATATGTTACAGTATAGTCAGAACTCTTGATCATATTTCCATCCGCCTTGACAAAAAGGCTCGGTCTGACAACTTTGCCAGTATAATCCACATCAGCTATTTTTAGTATCTCGACCTCAGAAACAGCTTTCGGGCTGATAGTGAAAGGCACTGTCACATATCCCGTATAGCCGTTCATGCCTTCTATGGTCATATAGCCTGTTCCGGCATTCACATTGTTTGTGTATGATACATTATAATCAACGTCACGTCTTAGCACCTCACCACTAACTGTAACAACAGGTGCAGGAGTCTGAGCGTAGCCCGTGTAGGTGCAGCTAGTATCCACAGAAATATTCTCGCTGGATATTTCAGCCTCTACAACGCTATACTCAAAGGAATCGGTTCCATTAAAGTTGCCGATACCTTTAATATAAGCATAATGCCAGCCAAGCTCGCCACAGTCGTCCTCATATTCAATCTCATAGTCAACGCCCTCAGCAAGCACAATATCATTGTATGTAACAATAGGTTTTGGCTGAACAGGTTTACCGGCACAATAGCTCTGCTCATACTCGTAGTTAATATTCGCACGGTAAATATCAGTTGGCACGATATTGAAATTCTTTGTAAAGCTTCCTGTGTAATTACCTATACCAGTGAAAGTAGCCGTCGCTGTACCTACGTTTATGTTGTTCTCATAAGTAACAACATAGTCCTCGTCCTCAGTGAGCTGGTAATAGTTGTTGCTGTCCTTAAGAGAATAGCCATAAAGCGTCTTTTCCGTGCCGTCATACGTCTGATCGCCTTCATACCAACTGCTATACATATCCTCAGTCAACTGAATGGCTTCATCGTTTTCCGACGTATAAAGACCGACTTCCTCTCCGCCAGCAGGAATTTGCTCCTCTGCCTCAGCTCCAAAGCATACCACTGCACTTTGCAGTGCAAGACACACTGCCACTGCCGTCGTAAGCGTCCGCTTAAATAACTTCATATTATTTTTTTCCTTTCCACTATAATTTTCCTACATATTACTAATTTTATCACAAAGGTGTGACAATGTCAAGATAAAATACAACAAATAGAAAGCCTCATGACATTCAGTTAGATCGTGAAGTTGAGGATGTAAAATACGGTGATACCACACTAGAATAAGGAGGTCTGATTATGATCTCTGAATTTGTACGAGAACAAAAAAGATATATTCTGACGGCTTGATAGAATCAATATAAAGGAAATTTTATATCGGTATATATGTTCAACGCAGCGTATATACAGATTTTTGTTTCAAAAAGTTTCTTAATTTTCTGAAATTTAAAAGCAGAGTTTTGTACACATACAACATATTATACTGTATATGCGATAAAATTTAGTCATATTGTTCAATTAATCTACGAAAAATTGTGCTAAAATACGAAAATTATTTGTGTAAACGTTTTACTTAAATATTTAAGTTGACTTATTTTACTTTTAATAATATAATGTTTTACGTTGACAGAGTTAAGGCAGCAACGCACGAGGATAATGCAGTGCTGCCTTAGAATACCGGTATTTAAAAAATAATTGTATAAGAGGAGCTTTTTATGGTACAGAACAAAACTTTTTCTGCAAAGGCATTACAGACTTTTGTTGCTGTAATGTTTGCCGTAATAACCTGCTTCGGTTTTATGACAACACCGACCGCAGAGGCGGCATCAGGATTTTATGTAAGCGGTACTAGTATCTATGACGCTAGCGGAAACAAGTTCGTTATGCGTGGCGTGAACATTGCTCATGCATGGTACACAGAGAAGACTGAAACTTCTATCAAGGGCGCTGCAAACAACGGCGCAAATACCGTAAGAGTCGTACTTGCAAACGGCTCAAAGTACACAAAAACAAGCGCACAGGAAGTAAAGAACATCATCAGCTGGTGCAAATCAAACAAGCTGATATGCATTCTCGAAGTACATGACGCAACAGGCAGCGACAGCACTTATGATCTTAACAAGTGCGTTGACTACTGGAAGGAAATGAAGAACGTTCTCAGCGGTACTGAGAAATATGTTATCGTAAACATCGCAAACGAGTGGTACGGCACATGGAACGGAAGCGCATGGGCTGACGGCTACAAGTCTGCTATCCGATCTGTAAGAAACGCAGGCATTACAAATATGCTTATGGTAGACTGTGCAGGTTGGGGACAGTATCCTGACAGCATCAAGGATTACGGTAAGTCTGTTTTCAACGCAGACTCACAGAAGAACACCGTATTCTCCATTCATATGTATGAATATGCAGGCGGAAACGCATCAACTGTAAGAAACAACATTGATAACGCACTCAACATCGGTGTGCCTGTTGTTATCGGCGAGTTCGGCGGTCAGCACACAAACGGCGACGTTGATGAGGCTACTATCATGAGCTACTGCACAAGCAAGGGCGTAGGCTATCTTGGCTGGTCATGGAAGGGCAACAACTCTGACATGAGCTACCTCGACATTGCAAACTCATGGGACGGCTCAAGCCTTTCTTCATGGGGAAATACACTTATAAACGGCTCAAACGGAATTAAGGCAACTTCTAAGACCTGCTCAGTTTACAGCGGTTCAGGAAGCTCTTCCGGCGGTTCTTCTTCAGGAACTTCAACAGATTCCAACGGCGGAGTTCTCGGACTTGACGGAACATATTACATCAAGAGCGCACTCAGCGGCAAGTATCTTGACGTATACAAGGCAAAGGCTGACAACGGCACAAACGTTCAGCAGTACAGAGGCACAGGCGGAAACAATCAGAAATTCAAGCTTGTAAGCGACGGAAACGGCTATTACACTATTTACACAGGTGCATCAAATTACAAAAGCTGTCTTGACGTATACAACTGGAGCAGGGACAATGGTGCTAACATCAACCAGTGGCAGTATCACGGCGGTGACTGTCAGAAATTCCAGCTTGTAAAGATCGGCGACGCTTATGCTATCAAGACAAAGATCTCAGACTGCTACTCATGCCTTGACGTTTACGAACAGAACACAGCTGACGGAGCAAACATTAACCAGTGGAGCTACTGGGGCGGAAAGTGCCAGCTTTGGTATCTTGAATCAACATCAGGTTCTTCCTCATCTTCTTCAAGCAGTTCAGAAAGCAATTACAAATCGATTTTCTGGGGTTCTTCAACTGCTTCAGCATGGGGTCAGGCTGCTTCAGCAATGACTTCAAAGAATGGCGGAAGCTTCAACGCATATGACATTCAGTCAAACGGCTACTTCTACGTTGAATACTCAGGAACACAGAATCAGGTAGAATTTGTCCTTCAGAGCTGGTCAGGCGGAGCAGAGTGGGCAAAGGTTTCACCAAGCGAAACAGGCACAGCAAACGGACACTACTACGCAAAGTATTCTTACAACAACTGCAAGTCAGCATTCGGCACTTCCGATTTCGGCGGAAAGCTGGATCAGATCCATGCAGGTGCAGCAAACGGCACAGTAACGATCTACTCTGTATGCTACTGCTGGTGATCTAAGATTTTTTCAGACTTCATACTGTTTCACAGCGGTATGAAGTCTTTTTTATGCAAAAAAATTTTAACTGTACCTTTGGTTTTCTTCCTTCAAAAAACAAAAAATCAGAGCCTACTGTTATTTATGAGTTGCCTATACGGATCGTTCGCTTTAAAATATCAGATGACAGCTATGAAGTAATTGCTACAAATTTATCTGAAGATCTTTTTTCTTCTGATGACCTTAAATACACCGTGTGGCTTAGATATTTTCACGCAATTTTATTTCTTGATTTTATTAGCTTAATGATATTGATAGAAAGCCATGCGAATTTTTCTTAGATTGTTTGGATCTCTATCACGAATTTTCCTTCGGAGTTCACCTTCAGACGCAATGTCTTGACATATCTATTGCAAAAGTTCTCCATTTCTTTCATGGTAGCGGTCACTTTTGTGGCTTCATATATCTTGTGAGTAAGCTCCAGAGGGTTCTCTCCAATGAGTGAGGGCAAATGCTTTTCAAGCTCTGCAAAGAGTACGGCACGTTTCAACTCCTCCGTGCCTGCGGTGCAGAAATCATCAATGGCACAATAATAGATGCCGTGCTGTGCGAGGGCGTTTTTGATCGCCGTTCCACACTTCTCGTATTCGTACATAACGAGAAACTTTGCTTTCGGCAGGCTCTCGATAAGTCCCCAAAAGTCCGAATCACTTGACACAATAATAAAAGATGTTATCCCGTCACGGTAGAAGTCCGTGACTACGCTTGCGGTCATTCGCACATCGACCAGTGACTTTCTGTCTGTCACTCGGTCGATTTCTATATGTTCAACTGGTATCTGCGTGAATTTAGAGAGCCAATCCCAGCCTGCGGTAGTGTTCGGATCGTCATATAGCGTGATCTTCTCGATCTTAGCAAGTTCTTCCTGATTCAAGCCTTTCAGAACACTATAAAGCTTGTATGGATCAGAGTTCTCACAATCGACAGCTATAGCTGTTTTCTCGGTGCTGTCGATAAAATTATAGATATTGTTTCGTGTTTCATCATCTGCGTCCCGATATTTCGTATAATCGGTGAAGCTGTCATTATGCTGACCGTAGATGATCTTCAAAAACTTACGGTCGGAATAGATGATGCTCCCGACTTCGGCAGGTTGCCAGTGAATATACATTTGAAATGGATAATGCTCGATGTTCGCCATGTACTTGGTGAACTCCTGCTTCATGACACCGTTCTTGTTGTATTTCGGAACAAAGAACAGATCTCGGATATACTCCCAATTCAGCCAATCGTAAAACAAATGAGAGCACTTGTCGATATTTTCATTGATGAGTCTTGTAAACTCCTGCATATACTTCTCTGAACGGCAATTCGCTTGGATAATGGTAAATCCCCATTTTTCAAGCTGTTTGATATTATCCTTATCGTACCATTCTATGTTATGCAAATTTTTGAGCTGAAACCGCATAAGATCATCGGTCTTTTTGAACTTCTGCATCAGTACTGTTCGCAGCTTACATAAATATCTTATCGTAGTGGCGTCCTTATCGGCTTGGAGCTTCTCGATAAGCTCGGAACATTCACCGTAACTCACGGTCAGAGCTGACATTCGGACGCCTATCATATAGGCTATAGTAGTAACTACCTCTTTTGTATCAACGGTCAAGTAAAACCCTCCTATTCATTTAATTTGATAATCAATTGCCGTCATTATCCTGTTGAGCCGATTTTATCATGGTCTTGCTGATAGAGATTTCTGCGATCTCCACCCGCTTGATTTTCTTATATAATACACAGTTTACTAATTCTTCGTTTTCGTTATCCATTGCGATTCACCTCCGCTCTGCTCTATATCCTGATTATAGCACAACTGGCGGTATATTGCAATGAAAAAGTGTGCATAGATTGACTTTTTCGGGGTGGTTTGGTATAATAAGGGCTAGTGAGAGGGCAACTCGGCTTTCTCTGCTAAATCGTAATTGGCAGATTGGAGAGAAATTATGAGTGGAAAAGCTAACGAAACAATATCATTGTTTATAAGTAAACTATCTGAGACTACAGGTTATAAGTACTTGAAGAGCAGCAGATCACTCAAGAAAACGATTGGTCAGATTGTATTTGAAGTCATATTTTTTTCGTCAAAATGGAATGATGACAATAATATTGAGATAAATGCTGACTTTCGGGTTTCATACAAAAAATATGGTGCTGCATCAACCATACACAGTATTGTAGCCTGTAAAAGTTTTCAATCTGGCAAGGAATATTGGTACGATATTTCAAATAAAGATAAGTTTGAGGAGATACTGAAATATTTTGAAATGGAGCTTCAGACAACAGCTGTAGATTTGTCTAATAGATTTGATAAAGATTTTAAAGATGCGTGTCAGTATCTTCTCGAAGAAAAGTTTAGCGAGTATCATGTGTTTTTCGATTTTCTTATAGATGTTCTTGGGGAAGAAAGCGTAATGTATCGAGTGAATGAATTTATAGAACAATTAAGCGATTCTGACAAGCAACAAATAGCTGACTATAAAAAAGGTGTCAGAAATAAATCTTGGATGTTAAATAGGTCTAATATGAGATTTGTTGTGGATAATTGATATATATAAATTCTAATTTAGCTTAGTAACTGAATACACCCAAACACGGATAACCGTCCTCATCAGACGGCTATCCGTTTCTTATTCCGCATTTTCACAAAAAAAGAATGCAAAAACATTACAGCAAATAAGGTTTATTCTACTGTATTTTCCCTCTCTCCTCCACAAACTCCACCAAACACATATCCTCCACAGCTATCCTAGTCTTGTCCATAAAAACAAGCTCATTAGTATAGCTGTCATAAATTCTCACTATGCCTGTTTTACTCTGATAACTGCCACCGCTTTTTCTCTTATCGGGAACAAAATATGTCACCCTTATCTCAGGGCGTTCGTCAAGCATATCAAGCAGGCGGTTGAGATCGTCATTGAGCTTGTTTACCTCGTCCTCTGTCAGCTCCTCCCTGATTTCGGTGTATCTTGCGGTTTCATCAACAGCAGCGTCATAGCCTGTCAAAGCGGCAAAAGGGCTGAACTGCGCCGCCCTGTCTGATATAGACATTTGCGGATGATCGTCATAGTGCGGACGTGAAAACTGCTTTATATCATAATAATTGTCGTACATTGTAAGCCCCACCTTTCATGCCTTGTGACCGCCTATACTGCGGTTGCGCTCTCTTGCCGTAGCTCCCTCGGTATAGTTCGTGCCTTTCAAAATGGCATTTTTCCCATATCTGTGCTTTATCAAGAGCATTGCTTCCTGCAATGCCCTTTCTTTTTCTTCTGCGTTGTTATCAGCATTTGCCGCTTCCGCCATATCAAACAAGCTTATCTGCTCATAGCTCTCAATTTCGGGGATATCCTCTTCTCTTATGACATTACAGGCAGTCAGATTAAGCCGTCTTGCAAGCAAAGTCTTGTCGATAATTCTGTCAAAAAGAGCCATGGCCGCGTCTGTTATTTTTCTGGTCGAGGAAGTGTGCCTGCCTAGATTTTGAGTACCATGGGCGTGCTTTGGTATCTTCCTGCCATAGTGGTCGCAAACCACCTCGCCCGTATAGTGACCGTCCGCCAAGCTTTCTTTATCATACCCCACAGTGAGAACGATTTGATTTGTTACAACGCCCTTATCCACAAGGTCAAGGGACAGCATATCAGCCATTTCCCACAGAATAAGCCTTGTGCGCTCATAATTACACGGCTCTTGCAAGACCTGCCCAGAGGAAATGCTGTTGTTCGAGGGGCGGTATGACTTCACGTCAGGTATGGCGGTAGGCTCGATACCCCATGCGTGGTCGATAAGAAGCTCGGTATTTTTGCCGAAAACCTTGTAAAGCTTCCCTATAAGATAATGATCCAGCGACCAGCGTGAGATATCCCCCATGGTGTAAATACCAAGCTTTTCAAGGCGGCTCGCTGTGCCTGCGCCCACACGCCAAAAGTCCGTGATAGGGGTATGTCCCCACAGCGTTTCTTTGTAAAGCTGTTCGTTCAGCTCAGCGATACGGACGCCGTTTTTATCCGCAGGGATATGCTTTGCCACAATATCCATTGCCACCTTGCACAGATACATATTCGTTCCAACGCCTGCTGTGGCGGTTATACCTGTAGTTTTCAGCACGTCCAAAATGAGCATTTGTGCAAAGCCACGTCCGTCAACGTTATAAAGCCCGAGATAGCCCGTTGCGTCAATAAAGACCTCGTCGATAGAATAGGCGAAAATATCCTCTGGTGACACATATTTCAGATAAATCCCGTATATTTTTGCGCTCACAGCCAAATATTTCGCCATTTGCGGAGTTGCCACGATATAATCAAGCTCGCAGGCAGGGTCGGATAGCTCCGAATAGATATAGCTTTTCTTTGAAAACTGTCTTTTAGGAGCTTTCTGCAAACGCTCCTTATTGACCTGCTCCACACGCTGAATGACCTCAAAAAGCCTTGCCCTGCCTGAAATACCAAAGCTTTTCAGTGATGGTGACACTGCAAGACATATAGTTTTCTCCGTTCGGCTCTCATCAGCCACCACAAGGTTTGTATTCAATGGGTCAAGCTGCCTTTCCACGCACTCAACCGAAGCATAAAAAGATTTCAGGTCTATTGCAACATAGGTCTTTTCCATAGCATCACCGCCTTTTTCCTTTATGTATAATAGTATACCACGAAACTTTCTGTTTTACAATAGAAAATCGAACAAAAGTTCTGAATTTTTAATTAACTCTTTTCATGGCAGTTGACAAAGTAAAAAACGTCCCCGAGGAAAACTTGGGGACGTTAGTGTTATATTGGGTTTTAAGACGGCATACAATAGTCTACCAAGCTTCACTGTCATAAGGCTCAATAGGAATATTGTAATTCTCTGTTACCTTATAATATTTATCAGTGTCAGTGTCTACCATAAGAACATTTATATCTCCTGTGCTGAGCACATCTCCGTCAATGTAGTAGTGACTCGCTCCGTCATAGTAGATATCGTTAAATCTGCGGTCGCCTGAAATCGTGTTGGTATGGACATGCCCTGCCACCACCTTTTTGTCAAGTCCGTGTATCTTGCCAAGCCTGTGAGGGTACTGCTCTGTAAAAATATAATCCTCGGTGCAGTATTCCCAAGCATTGCCAGAATCCTCGTCAATGCCAGCGTGGACAAAGATAGTGTTGCCCTCAACATGGTATCTCGGCAGACGTTCAAACCAATATCTATACGAGTCATCAGAGTCATCATATTCACCGCTGCCTAGCATTTCATTGACCGAAGAAAAACCGCTCATCACCATTTCCTCGTGATTGCCAAGAAGCGCCACCACCTTCCTATGACCATATATATTCTGCAAGCCCATTATCTTTTTAAGCACAGCTATATTGTCCTCACCGCCGTGGATATAATCTCCCAGAAAGATAAGCTTTGTGTCAGGCTCGTCAAGGTGGTCAATGACAAGCTCCAAAGCGTCGCAAAGTGCTGAATAACAGCCGTGGATATCACTCATGCAGTATATTTTCATGCTTTTCTCCTTTTGTATCATTAGTTTGGTCGTATTTAGCTATCAGTTTTTCCATGTCCTCAGATCTTGTTTTGACCTTACGCATAACTAGGTCGAGCATTTTTTCAGGTTTTCAAGCTTATCTTTTATATTTTCCTTTTCTGCCATAGTTTGCCCTCCTATAACAATTATCTCTATAATTATATTGTATCACAGGGAATATATCCCTGTCAATCAGCTATGCCACACGAATTATAGTATTTGAAATTATCTTGAAAAAAATATCTCCTTTCTCGCTTGTTTCAGGGGTGATACTGTTATACACAAAGGCTGAAACACAGCCGTCTATGCCGTCGCCTTTCATATCAAGGCACTCACGCTCGGCTTTCCAATCGTTTTTGTTAGGATAAACGCCCCCGCACATACACAATCTGTCAAGCTTTCTGCCGTCCGTCCTGTTGTAGGCCTCTACTCTCCACTTTCTTGCGTCAGCGTCACAGTACATAGAATAATCATCATATATCACCGTCTTTTTGCCCTCCTCGATCATGATGACCTGTGTACCCTTTCTTTGCTCGTCAAATGGCGGAATGTTATCTGACAATGCCATTCTCTCAATGACCTCTGTGTTAAAAATCTTTGTGTTCTTTTTCATAGCCTTACCTCCGTATCAACTCTGTCTTGACCTTATGTGCTTATTATAGCACCTTTAAGGTTCTGTTTACTGTTCCAAAATGGTCTGTGGTGTGTTTTTTTGATTTTATTCCCTTTTCAAGCTTCTGTATATATTATAGCACCCGCTTAGTACAGTTTACCGAACCAATTCGGCACAATTATGATATATTCTTTTTTTCTTATATTTTTTTGCGAGATATTTGATAGTGTATTTCTCATACAATAAACTTTCCTGCACCTTGTTTTTGCTACAGAAAAATGATATAATAAAAACGACAAAAAAATCGACAAGAAGAGAGGATCAGTTATGATGATAATAAGAGGCATTGTTGCAGGATAGAAAAAATAGTTTGCAAAAATTAATATGACATTTGAATTTTTGAAGCCACATATTTCAGCGTTGATAATCAAGACTTGATAATTCAGTTTGAGATTAAATGTACTGAAATTGCAAGAAAATGTGATTTATGAAAAGAGGTAAAGCGCAGTGCCAAACATATGGTACAAAAACAAAGAAACCGATACTATTTGGTGGAAAGATGACCCTACAGTTATCGGAGTGTGGATATTCAGCTTTGACAAAACCACTGAATTTAATATGTTCCATGATTATCCTTATAAATTAACAAAAGAGCAGAAACAGATTTTTGATAAAGAAAATCCCGAATGGGCGGATTTCATTAAGGATAGAAAATAACAGATACAAGGTATTCATTTTGTAATTAGATAAACCTCTGATATCCAACATAATAAAAAAGCCCACAGACCCGATCACATTGATCGCATCTGTGGGCTTTTGAAATTTTACCACACATCATATATCTTAGCCTTTTCCTCGTTGAAATCATCAGGAAGCGTTCCGATATCCCAGCCGGAATTGGTAGTTTCTATGTAAAGATAATGGCTTCCATTGTAATCATAGTACGTGCCGGGGGCATCGTCTGTTGCCTTTACTCCTATTGCAACGTGTTCAGGAAGCTCGATAAAAATGCAGCCATAGCCAAGCTCTTTGAGCAAAGCTCCCAAAAGTATGGACGAGTCCTCACAATCACCGCACTGGTCATAAAGCGTTTCCAGAGGATATTTAGGAAAATCAGTATATCCCGTTGAGGTCATGTCGTCAACATACTCTATGCTCTGCACGAAATTTGCAGTTTCTCTTATAGTCTCAGATTCGCCATAATCGCATTGGTCGCAAAGGCTTTTTATTTCATCTGCAAGCTGTTTTACGAGCTTATGATTATTGTCGTCACTTACATAGTTATGATAATCTTTCACATATGAGTATCTCAAAAGACTATGATAATATTCATACATATCGTCCTGAATATTCATTGATATTTCAAAGGTATATTGTTTGTCATAGCTCGTCCAGTTAAAAGTCCTTTTCGACCATGTGGGGTCTGCAGGCTGAACATAGTCAGGCTTTCGGTCGTCACGAGGCTCATAACCGTCCTCATCAGTGACTATGGGTGTTTGCTGAGTAACTGCGGTAGTGGTCTGCTGTGTTGTTGTGGTGTATGTATCGTATGTATTCAATCCCGGTCTTTTCTCTGGATACAGAAATTCATCAATTGTATTGCTAAATGCAAAATATACGCCCACTGCCACACAAATAGTAATAAGTATTTTCTTCATATATTCGTCCTGTTTTTAGTTGGTTTACGGCTTTTGTCATATGTACATTATACTACAAGATGGTATAAAATACAATACTATTAGATATACTTTACGAATTTGTTCTTATTTTTGCTATAGTTTGATATTTTGCGAAATAGTTGGAATTTGTGTGGTGGTGAATTTCATTCTCACCTTTCGTGAATTTCTGTTATATTCATAGCATCTGATCTAGCGGAACATTTTTTGTGACAATGAAGATATTAATTCCAACACTTTTCAAGAAAGTTAGTTTAACATCGGTGCTACATTATATTTTATGTAAATAGTTGCATCTTATATTATTTGATCATCTTTTTTCATACTCACTAATATCCTCATCAAAAACAAGATAAGCCGAACACTCATTGTTCTTTATCATATCATTTATGTTTTTCAAAGCTTCAGCGTTTTTGGTTCTTTCTTTTTTAGAAAAATTCTGCTGGAGCTTTATTATATCTTCTATATCCTCACAAGATAAAAGCTTAGGCTCATTTCTTCTGTCCAGCATACCGTATGTACACTTTGTTTTTGATATCTTATTTACCTTTTGTTTTATAAGCTTCATTTCAGGATCACTTGTCCAAGCAATAGAGTGCTTATGATCATATTGATGATTTATTTCACAGCCACAGTGTTCACATTTTATGTTTTTATCTACATACAGCGTTAGCCGTTCACCGCCAAAAAGAAGAACATTCTTTGATTCTTTTATTGTGCTTATACATTTAAGACACATTTTAAATGCTATACTGCCGGTCAAAACACCATAAGCTAAAATAAAATAAATTCGTTCTGCTTTCAATGCCACAAATAAGATACCTAATATTGAACATATAACTAAAATGCTCTTGTGTATCCTATCAAAGTCTGGTCTTTCGACAAGTTCCATTTTTACAGACTTTACCCTTGCTCTTATCCTGCTGCCAAGGTGTGTCATTTTATAATCATACATTCTATATATATCAAAAGTATGCCAAGAGCGTTGTTCCTCAAAATATATTCGGATATCGTCTATCTCTTGGTTACTTAAAGTTATCTCGGTGGTTTCGCCCTCTTTTATACCAATATCTCTCCGCAGTAACTCAGGAACGATCTTTACAGGTGTTTGTTCAATACTTACTCTTTCCCATCCAATATCTTTTCCACATTCACTGCATCTTATCGGTTCTTCTGCCCACATTGTTAAACAATAATTGTTCATTCAAAAACCCCTTTCTTTATATAATGTTTACTTCATTACATTTTGACATTTATTTGCCAAATATATTGTATCACACATCAAAACGAACTGTCAAATTTAAAAGCGAACAAATTCGGACAGTTGCACTTTTGTATAATACACATTCCTTAAAGTATACAGATTTCTGGAATATAACAAAAAGAGAATTAATTAAAAAGGCGCAAAAAGTGATATTTGAAGATAGCCAAGAATTCTTGCAAATGCTTTTTGACATAGCAAAAAAAAGAAAGCATATATATTTATCAACGAAAGGTACCCAGAAAAAGATACAAGCAGCACCACGACAGATCACCATAACACTGTTTATAATTATAAATAAAATTTTATTACTTGATATATTTTTTCAACTTATAAGATAAGAAAATAAATGACATATTATATATTCAAAATTAAGAAGATATATCGTTTTAACGCAAATAATAGTTGTTTATTTTCCATATCACGTTCACCCTAAAAAAGCAATAGTTCAAGTAGTTTTAAAGATAAAATCAGCGGATCGCACAAAGGTGTTAGTGTTTCATTGGCGGTATTGCTGTAAAATCTGAAGATAACGCATTATAAAACAACAATTTTTCATTTATATAAACATAAAGCTATAATAAGTAAGCAAAAAAAATAAGAAATAAGGATAAGTGGCTCAGTTTTATTTTAGCATATATACTCAGTATGTTTACTTATTCTTGTTATAAGATAAAATAAAAAGAAACAACACATCTTATATTACAAAGAAAGAATGAATGAAAATAATAGTTGTTTCTTTTCCATATCACAGTCGCTCTAAAAAAGCAATAGCTCAAATAGTTTTAAAGATAAAATCAGAGGATCGCACAAAGGTGTTAGTGTTTCATTATTTTTTTATCATAACTGGCTCACTTTTTTATTGACAAAGCACCTATAATTAGCTGCAATATAAAAAAAGATGTAATTGACTTATATGTTATATCTATCTCTTTTCTTATACTGCTCATAATAAAATAAAATAATAAGTTACTCGGTATCTTTACTTATTCAAGCTTATAACAAAGATACTATCAATAGTGAAATTCACTGTCTTTCTTATTATATAATGAGTGTTCAACTTAGATAGTTGATATTTTCCGCCAATCAGTTTGTACATTATATCCGAATACGCTTGTTATTCCTTGTTGAAAACGCATAAACTTCAGATAAATTTTTATTTTATTGATAAAATGCATTGACTTTTGAATAAAAATATGATAAAATTGAGCTGTTAGAAGAAGTATAAGTTTAGTGTATCTAAATCATTTAGATGCTCTTTTTTTGTATCAAAAAATAGAGAGCTCACATTCGTTAAAAAAAGAATGTGGGCTCTCTTTTTGCTTTTTTGTGGTTTTTGCTAAATGTGGCAAAAAAATCACCTCAGCAATTCCAACAGGTAATACTTGTTTAAAAAAGTCCAACATTGCATTCCTGATTTTCGGAAACGCAAAAAACAGTTTTGTAAAAAATATGTAGTTGAATAAACAGTTAAGACTAATAACGTCTTGTATAGCATATATGATCGTTTTTTAAAATATTGGCATATATGAAACCTATTCCATTCAAAATCTAATAAAGGTCTATTCCATAGATCTTTATTATAAATGCACTGACCCACTTTGTTATAGTTTGCATTATAAATCATACGGTTTGTAGAAGCTTTTGGCATTTTACAAATTTATTAATAAAAAAATATAATACTCCCAAAATGGTTCCACTAATTGTTTTTTAGATCAATTAGTCTACCTGACCAGTAGCGCGAGGTTCGGCGTAAGAGAGCCACTAACACTATAAAGGTGTCCACTGAGTATGTCTTTTTAAAGACATACGTCTTCATTTGGTGGTCGGACTATTATCCGATTCACTGGCCTAAGCGTGCTGCTAAATAACACCTTTATAACTGTTAGTATCACCTGCACTTGTCCCCACCCACACACAAAGCAAGAACCATAAAAAGGAGTATCACGATGAGCAAATTCAAAATAGTAAATAGAATTATTGACGGTAAAAATGTAGAAGTAGAAATTGGTAACAACACGTTGCAGTATGTCTTAACAAATAGGCTAACTGGAATGCGCTCATTCGGTCAAAAGAAACACCGATTCAAGGTTTTAAAAAAGAGAAAGAAAGCTAAGGCTGTTAAAAGTCTAAAAAACAAAGGCTTTAAAGATGAAGAAATCAAAGAAATCTTGAAAGGAATAAACACTTTTAAATGGAAGATATTCTCTGAAGGCACTTTCAATCGATATCTCGGTGTATTAAAACAATTTTGCAAATATCTTAAAGAAAAGTTTCAGACAAGTCACCTAACAATGTTCGAGGCTGAAAAATATATACAGGAGCACATTGATGTACGAGAAGCAAGGGGGTTATCAGCTAATACTCTCAACACTGATCTATCTGCGTTATGCAAGATTTTCGGTCAAAAAATAAGTGACTACAGACACCCTCCTCGCCATGGGGTTCATTTAAAGAATGATCCGACAAAATACAATACTGAAACGGGTGAAACAACTCGTGATGTTGCATTAACCACAGGTTTAAGACGCCGTGAGCTTGGGCACTTAAAAGTCGATGATATAAAATTCATTGACTTTGAAACTGTTCACATATTCAGTGTGGGCAAGGGCGGTAAGCATAATCGCACAGTGTTGAAAGGAATAGTCGCAGTGGCAAAGCTAAAAGAATATATTGGCCGTGCTGAAAAAACGGGCAATGATTTTTTGTTGACAAAGGCAGAAGCTCACGTTCCAGATGGGCTCCACTATTGCAGGGCAATGTGCGCTCAGAATACATACTATGCCGTTTTGCGGGAAATGGAAAATGATCCTGCAAAGCGTGCAGAATACATTCAGAAAATCAAGGATGAGTTTAAACGCTGCGGTAGAAAACTCAAAGAGAATCTCGACAAACCTTATCGACTTCGAGGATATAACAGAGAAGCAGCATTATCAATCGGCAAGCCAATTGTCTACGATCGTGTTGCGGCGATGTATGTGAGCTTGTTCATACTCCACCACTTCCGCACAGATACTACTATCTTGCATTATTTGGTGAAATAACATCTTATATATGCAAAAAGCAAAGCCTGTTCATTATGGGCTTTGCTTTTTTATTATAATATTTTCGAAATTATCTCTAGCCAAATGTCAATCCCACTCATCATTTTTTATCAATTTCCTTGCATTTATAACACTTTGATACGCATCATTAAAGTCACTCATATCCCCATTGTATTCTAAACCATTTTCCTGAAAAAGTGGCTGGTTAAGTATAACATTTACATTATGCACTATTGATATCGTAAAAGCGATCTCACCTATTTCATCATGTGTAAATTTATTTAAAGATATTCTTCTGAAATGTATCAAGCTGTCTTTTTCTTTTATTAGATCAATAGTTTGCTGAACATAATTTCGCATTACCTTATCACACTCATAAAGCGCTTTTATTTGCAGGCTGATCATCTTCAATGTATTGTCAAGCATAGTTTTAGCTAATTTCAGCTTTTCAATTTCTTCATCGCATTTTTGAGAGAAAAGCCGTGCATTATCTACAAAAGATTTTGATGAAAAAACATTTTTAATACTATTTAAAGAAGCTAAAACCGAACAAGTGCAGGCTTCTAACAGATTTTCTACGTTATTTAGTTTTATTTCATCAATTCTTTCTTTGTATTCGTCTTTTTCTTTATTTTTCATTATATTAAGTATTTCTTTTCCATCATCATAAAGCTGTGCTAACTTATGTTCTGAAAAAAGGTCCTGAAGTAAATAGTTAAGATCACTGTTATCTCTATTTTGCTCTATTATTGTATAATTATTGATATAGATGTCAATGTTTGATAAATTTACGTCGATATTATTCAAACAAGTTTCTATCTCAGTTATCCAATTTGTTTCGCCAGAAATTGTACACTCAAAATTAGGAGACAACCTTTTTAACGCTTTGAAAAATCGTTTTTCTTCTTTTTTATATATAGATTTTCTAAGCTCAACAATATGCAATGCTTTTTCTTTTATAGTATCTAACGCTAATTGATAATCACTTTGTATCAGATCATATCGTTTTTGAGCCTCATCTATGATAGCTTTTCCTTTTTTCTTGAATACTCCAGATACTATATTTCCAATACCACCTACCACTACATTAGCAGCCGTAAATATTAAACCACCTATCAGAAAAATATTACTTTTTTCGTCATATTTGTTTTTATTAGTATCCATATCTCACATCTCAACATTAAATTTTGATTTTTTCTTTTTTCGTGATTTTCTGTATAAGATCTTCTGTGCTTTCTATTGCTGGTTTTCCTCCAAATGCAATTGTCACGCTATTTGACGCAGCGATCGCATTATCATACTCCTTATTTTTCAAGAAAATATCCATTGCTTCAAACGATTCATCAAAAAACTCTCTAAGATCCTCACAATACCGACTTGCATACTCATCAAGTCTTTCTCTATAATATCTCAATCTCAGCATGACGTCGATGCTCATAGCAATTTCTAACTCAATTTCTGCATGATGTACAAAATAAGACTTGATCTCGATTATAAGTTCTTTGAATGTTTCACTTTTCAATATAAATATTAATGAATTTTCAATAGCATTAATAGATGTGCTTTTAAATATCTCCTGAAATTCCTTTTGTCGTTGCAATTCTAATGCAGCCTTAAGTTTTAATTCTTCAATGCGTTCCCTTTCTTCACGTTTTACTTCTGCATATTTGTCTGTCAGACTCGTTACCCAATTATACACATAATTGAATAATGTACCTCCTAACATACAGCCAACAATTTCGTCAAAAACAGGAATAGGGATCAGCCAGTTTCCAACCACTGAGCCGATTTTTGAGCCAACAAAGGTTGAACCGTTTTTCCCAACTTCCCTAATACACTCTTCGTCAGATATTGTTCCGTCTGCCCATTTACAAACTGTTTCTCCTGTAACTGACACTGCAGAAATAATTTTGCCAGGCACATTATTTTTACCCAAAAATGCAATAAATTTTGAGGTCGAACTTGACATGAAATGATTTAATGTAGTTGTGCCTGCGCCGTAAGCATACCCTTTTGTTGTCGCCTTTACTGTATCCTCAGTGATTTCAAGCAAAGCATCATCTAGATCTTTTTCACCACTTACAACAGCCGATATATTACTTATTGTTGATGTTGTACCGGTATATGCCGCAGAAAGTCCCGCCGCATATAAACCTGATGAATTTGCAGTTTTAATAACATTTTCTCTTACTCTGGCTTTTTTCCGCTTATCTATTATCTCCTTGGCTCTTTCGCCCTCTTCAACTATCTGTTCTGATACTTCCGAAGATGAACGTCCGCTATCTTTGCCAAGGCGCTCCATTTCCTCTTGATCCGTACTCCATTCTTTTTGAGTTTGACCGCCTTTACCGCCTGTCTGATTATTCTTCCTTGAAATAATCTGAATATTATCTTCACTATTCATGATCTCTTTTATGTCATCGGTCTTTAAGAATGCGTCATCTTGAAAATCTTTTACACCCTTATTTAGCGGATATATATGATCAGATTCAGCAACATGAGCTTGCCAATCATCACCATAGTTTGCAACAGCCTCTTTTTGTGTTTTCACCAAATTCTTACCCGAATAAGGATCAATTGCATTTTCACCATTTTTAAAAGCTTTGTCTTTTGCGTTATTTAACGCCGAATGATTATCATAAAACTTTTTCCTATTTTGAGATGAATATTTGGGTTTATGATACTCCACATTTGCTTTCTCTGTCATTTCCACAGCAGCATGATCAGCTACAACAGCAGAACCTATCAAATGTTTCTTATCTTTCTTTTTCTTTCGTGTTGATTCAAACATATTTATCACCTTTACTGTCTATTTCTCTTTACTCAGCCATAAAATAAATCCCACTGATCTTTCTGCACTTTGTAAAGTTTTCGGAAGAAGGACAATTGAATTTAGACACCCTCCTCGCCATGGGGTTCATTTAAAGAATGATCCGACAAAATACAATACTGAAACGGGTGAAACAACCCGTGATGTTGCATTAACCACAGGTTTAAGACGCCGCGAGCTCGGCCACTTAAAAGTCGATGATATAAAATTCATTGACTGCCAAACAGTTCACATTTATAGTATTGGAAAAGGCGGAAAACATAATCGTACTGTATTGAAAGGAATAGTTGAAGTTTCGAAGCTAAAAGAATATATTAGAGAAGCAGAAGAGAAAGGTAGTGATTCTTTGTTAACAAAGACAGAAGCACGCGTTCCAGATGCACTCCATTACTGTAGAGCAATATGTGCACAGAATACCTATTACACAGTTTTAAAAGAAATGGAAAATGATCCATCAAAACGTGCTGAGTATATTCAAGCAATCGAAGATGAGTTTAAACGCAATAAGAGGAAACTCAAAGAGGATCTTAACAAACCTTATCGATTAAGAGGATACAACAAAAAGGCAGCCGAATCTATCAACAAGCCAGTTGTCTACGATCGAGTAGCAGCAATGTATGTGAGCTTGTTCATACTCCACCACTTCCGCACAGATACTACTATCTTGCATTATTTGGTGAAATAACATCTTATATGTGCAAAAAGCAAAGCCTGTTCATTATGGGCTTTGCTTTTTTTGTATTTAAACGTGCTAAAGTCCAACCAAGTTTATCAACATAGAATGGGTGTGTCGGCGTAGCAGAAATAGTTTCGCCGTTTACACCAATATGGATAAGCTCGTCTGTTTCATTGATATAGGTTTCAGTAACCGTTTTAACTGCTACTTCACCAGTTGTTTCGTCCTCCGAAAGAACCTTATCGCCGACTTCGATTTCTTCAATCGGTTCTTGCCCGTCCTCAGTAGTCACAAGTGTACCGGCAACAAAGCAATACGAAGTGCCGAAGTCCTTTGCAGACCCCCACATTGACGTTCCTGTCATTGCAACTTTAAATAAGTCGCCCTTTATCTCTTCCCAGGTGAAACTTGCATCTCCACTTATGTATTTATCAGCCGTTTTTCCCAATTCATATGAGCCGATCATAAGATTTCCTGCTGATCCTGTTTTATGGAATGCAGTTAAAAGCCTGCATGATTTTCCGGCTTTTGAAAATGCTCCTGTGCCTACAATATACTGCATTCTTATCGTGATTTAGAGCAATAATTCACTAAATTACTGCCCTAAATTTTTAATAGATTGTATCAACAACCTTTATGTATATCAGAATACCATCCATTTTTTCTAATCGTCGAACTCCAATAATTTCTTGTTGATAATCAGTTCCTTATTAACTTTATATCCTACGCCTACAGAGGTTTGAGCACCAGATGACAAATATTCGGGACGTTGTTCAAGCGGTTCGTCAAATTCATTCCAAAATGGTTTTACGCGTGCTATTTTGAAAAAGCCATAACTTGGGGGCGTTCCTAAATTGTCAATATGACTAACATTGTAAAATAGTCCCTTTGTCCAATAAAACCTATCAACCATAAGCGGCGCAAGCAAAAGTTCAGAATAATCTAATTTAAACGAAAGCTCATCAACACTTTTTGATTTACTTCTGAACAATGCAACAACATACATATCTTCACCCTGCATATTATTTACATGGGCATTCAAAACCAATCCATAAAAAAATATATTTTGCCGTGGCTGGAAAACAAATATGTCACCTTTTTCGGGATATTTATATGACCTTTTTATTTTCAGCAACTGAAAATTATGATTTTTGCCTTGAACTAAATCGTCATGCAATCTGTCTAATTCTTTTTTTATAGGCTCATTTTGTTTGTTATATCTCTCATGCCATTCTTTTAGCAAAATATTATTATCATTATATTTCATAATTAAAACCTCGGCAAATTATAATCAGCAATATATTTCTCAGCCCATTCATTTGCTTTATCATAATACCTATGATTATTACTAATACTATTAATTTTATTTAATTCATTAGGTCCATTTTCTATGTAATATTGTTCAATTGCTCTCGCTTGATTTCGAGTTAATCCACTTGTTTGTATATCAAGATCATCAAAATTTTTAGACATATGCTTTGATTTACTTTTTGATGTGGGAGCGTAATTGTGCTGTTGAAGTCTTGCTTTCTTAGACTGCTTAGTTATTCCTGTGTATTTATAATCACCGTCGATCTTTCCAAAATATACACTATTATCGGAATCACCTTTACTTAGCCATGTATCAAAATCATCACAATCATTATGTACCAGCACTCCACACTCACCAACAAAGTAAGTATGGAAATCCTCAACCTCAAAGTTATAAACCTTGATAGGTGATTCAAGTATTTCGTGCTGAACCCATTCAACTGTAACAAGTTCGCCATTTGAAAGAACAAGTATATCTCCTGCTCTCAGGCTTCTTGCAAGTGTCCAACCAAGTTTATCAACATAGAATGGGTGTGTCGGCGTAGCAGAAATTGTTTCGCCATTTACACCAATATGAATAAGCTCGTCTGTTTCATTGATATAAGTTTCAGTAACCGTTTTAACAGCTACTTCACCAGTTGTTTCGTCCTCCGAAAGAACCTTATCGCCGACTTCGATTTCTTCAATCGGTTCTTGTCCGTCCTCAGTAGTTACAAGCGTACCCGCAACAAAGCAATACGAAGTGCCAAAGTCCTTTGCAGAACCCCACATTGACGTTCCTGTCATTGCAACTTTAAATAAGTCGCCCTTTATCTCTTCCCAGGTGAAACTTGCATCTCCACTTATGTATTTATCAGCCGTTTTTCCCAATTCATATGAGCCGATCATAAGATTTCCTGCTGATCCTGTTTTATGGAATGCAGTTACAAGTTTACATGACTTTCCTGTTTTCGCAAACACGCCTAATGCGTCGCCCGCTCCTGGCAATGCTGACACAAGGCTGCAAGCTGCGTTGTAATAATCTCCCTCTTGGGCATACCAAGCAGCGTTGATTCCATCAAATACAAATCCAATACCCGGAAGCATTCCAAGCAGATCAAGAATATCATGTCCCGTAATTCCGTCAAGCCAGTTAAGAAACGGACTTAGTCCGGACGGGTCGTTCAGGCTTATCGGATTGCCGTTGACATATGCGTATCTGTTGAAAAGTAACAGATACTAGCTAACTTATACCTTTGTAAACAGTGTTTCTTTTTATTTCAATTTTTCTTCTATATCTGATATCATTCGTTCCCCATCAAATTTACATCCATTTTTCTTATTTAGCTTACTATCAATAATTCGAATAGATTCATATATGTTATTTTTGACCATATCAATTCTTTTATCTTTATCAGCTTCCATAAACTCTTCGAACGGGATATTTAATCTAATATCAGCATAACGATTTTTATAACTAATGTACTTTCTAGTCTTCCCAAAACCAACTGACAAAAAGTTTTTATCAAAACAGTTGATTATTATACCAATACTATCTAAATCATTTGTGTAATTTGTAACTTCTATATTTCCAATTCTACTTTCAATCTGATTGCGTATATTTGAAATAATATGTCCTGATGATGATTGAGCTTCAGTAGATATAAATAATCTCAAGTTATTCACCACCTTACCATAAAGATTTATTTAATAGAGGGTGTTGATCTGTCACATACATGTAATCTAATATTTTTTCATGTTGCCAGTTATGAATTTCTCTTTTACTTCCTTGAACTTGTATATACATATCTGCGTTGTAACGATCCAATTCAGCTTGAGAATATCTTTTTTGCGGATCAATGGATTCTCCATATTTCAAAGTTTCACCAGTAGTCCTATCCTTTAATTCATATCCATAATTAGTACCCTCATAATCAAGAGAGTTCCCATGAACTTTACCTTTACTATTAGTAGATTTAACAGGTTTAGTAGCATTATATTCAGCTGCGAGTTCTGACCTGTTCTTACCTTCACCAGCATGTTCTTTCTGATAATCATTCCAAGAATTATCCCCACACCCATTATGAACAAAAATCCCATTTTCGCCCACAAAGTAAGTATGGAAATCCTCAACCTCAAAGTTATAAACTTTGATAGGTGATTCAAGAATTTCGTGCTAATTATGGCATTTCTCACTAAAGCCCCAATTTCTCAAAAGTTTAACCCCACCTAGCCATTAATCACAACTAGCATTCATTCAAAAAACATGAACTTTATTAAGCGTGATGCTTTTTAATAATCTACCATAAAACTCTGCATAACATTCCATAGATAAATCACTTTGCTCATTATCATACCAAAAATCGATTGTAGCGTAAATGTTAAATCCATCGAAATCTCCCAAAACTAATGTATCAAAAAAATCATTAATGTTTTCACAGCATGTGATTTTTCCTGGATATTGATTTATTTCATAAAGAATCTCCTCAACTTCACACGCTATTTTACATGTTTTTTTCAGTTCGTCCCAATTCTGTTCCACTATTAGTCTTTGAATTAGATACATTTTTTCAATAAGTGTTCGTATTTGATATCCATGCATATTTTTCATCTCCTATTTTTCGGAATACTTGTAATAGTAGTGAAATCCCAACCCAACTCACCAACAAAATATTTATCAGCGTAATTAATTGCTTGAAAAGCTTCTTCTTTAGTTTTTCCTGCTTTTCTTAGTGAAATATATGCAACTTTTCTCTCATCACCATAAGTACCTCCATAATTATTATGACTTTGGAATTGGGTTGCTTTGTAGTGCTCTGTTCCCATCCTCGTCGAAGGTCCCTCTAAAGAAATAGCTGGAGCGTTACTACTGCTATATCCAGGCATATCTTTTACAGAAGCATTTTGAATAATATGGTGGGATTCTTTTCCTTCCTCGCCCCGTAATTCTTTATATTTTCCTGTATTACAATCATTATGTACCAGCACCCCACACTCGCCCACAAAGTAAGTATGGAAATCCTCAACCTCAAAGTTATAAACCTTGATAGGTGATTCAAGAATCTCGTGCTGAACCCATTCAACAGTTACAAGTTCACCATTTGAAAGTACAAGAACATCGCCTGCACGAAGTGAACGTGCCAAAGTCCAACCAAGTTATTGATAGCAATTATTTTTACAATCCTAATTATACTATAAAATCTGTAAAAAATCAATAACCGAATACAGAAAAAGCAGACGTGGCAAAACGTCTGCTCAGCTATTTGGAGCAAGCAACGGGAATCGAACCCGCATCCCAAGCTTGGGAAGCTTGTATACTGACCATTGTACTATGCTTGCAAAAAGGCAATACTAAAATATATTGCCTTAGAGCAAAGCCTGTTACCACGGACTTTGCTCATTCTTGTATTTTTTATTGTATCTCATCTTTAAACGCCAAGATGTGAACCCCACGCATGCCCCAAGAGTGTTGTTGAAAACATCATCAAATTCTCACAAAGTCCTCTGCCTGTGATATACTGAGTTATCTCAATACCTGCTGAAAAGGCAAGGGACATAAGGAAAACTTTTTTGAACTTCGTGATACCGCAAAGATACGGAAGCAAAACTCCCAAGGGTATAAACATTGCAATGTTTCCGAATATCTGTAATAGCCAAAAATCCCGCAGATACTTGATGCTTATGTTCTCCAAAAGGTTTCGCACCTCCCAGAAGGGCACAAGCTCCGCCCGACGTTCTCCCCACTGTCGGTCTAAAAGTGTGAGCCAGAGGACGGCAAAGATGTACACTGCAAACAGCGATGTAAGTATTTTTCTCTTTTTACTCCACCGTAACGCTCTTTGCAAGATTTCTCGGCTTATCAACGTCATAGCCCTTTCCTACTGATACATAATATGACAAAAGCTGAAGCGGTACTACTGAAAGGCTTGCCGCAAAAAGGTTATCTATCCTTGGAGTGTAAACTGTGAAGTCAGCAACGTCCTCCATAGCATAGTTCCCATAGGTAGTAAGTCCGAAAAGCTTTGCTCCACGGCTCTTTACCTCGACCATATTGCTTATGGTCTTTTCATAAAGTGCAGACTGAGTTACCACGCTGAACACGACAGTTCCGTCCTCGATAAGGCTGATAGGGCCATGCTTAAGCTCACCTGCCGCATAGGCTTCGGAATGGATATAGCTTATTTCTTTGAGTTTAAGGCTTCCCTCCATACCTACTGCATAGTCGATACCTCTGCCAATAAAGAATGCGTCCTTTATATTCACTACCTTTGAAGCGAACCACTGCAAGCGTTCCTTATCCTCGAGAATTTTCTCTATCTTTTCAGGGATAGTATTGATCTCCTCAACGAGCTGAGCAAATCTTTCGTCGGATATCTCCCCTCTTGCCTTTGCAAACTGCATTGCAAGGAGATATGCGGCAACGAGCTGACAGCTATAGGCTTTAGTGGTTGCGACAGATATTTCAGGGCCTGCGAGGGTATAGAAGACATTATCGGCTTCTCTTGCGATCGATGAGCCAACCACATTTACGATACCGAGAGTTCTTACTCCTTTATCCTTACAAAGTCTTAATGCTGCAAGGCTGTCGGCAGTTTCGCCTGACTGGCTTATGATGATAGCGAGGCTATTTTTTGCAAGCTTCATTTGTCTGTATCTGAACTCAGAAGCAAGCTCCACACGGACAGATAGTGAAGTCAGCTCTTCGATAACATACTGAGCCACCATACCCACATGGTAGGCAGAACCGCAAGCAACTATATACACCTGCTGGATATTTTTCATATCCTCGTCAGAGAGTCCGACGCTTTCAAAGCTAATATTTTCATCTGTAAGTACAGAATTGATAGTATCCTTTATCACCTTTGGCTGTTCGTGTATTTCTTTGAGCATAAAATGCTCATAGCCGCTTTTTTCTGCAGCTTCTGCGTCCCACTCGATAGTTTTCATTTCTTTCTGTATTTCTTCGCCATCGAGGTTGTAGAAAGCAACTGCGCCCTTTGTAAGTTTTGCAAGCTCCATATTGCCTATATAGTAGACATTTCTTGTATACTTAAGAATTGCAGGGACGTCAGAGGCGAGGTAGCTTTCGCCGCCTGTAACGCCTATTATCATAGGGCTGTCTTTTCTTGCGGCATATATTTCCCCGGGATAGTCCTTGAACATAACAGCGAGGGCATAAGAGCCACGGATACGGACAAGAGCATGATTAAGGGCGTCAACAGGAGTACCCAGGTACTTTTTGTAATAATAGTCAATAAGCTTTACGGCAACTTCTGTATCAGTTTCAGACTTAAAGGTATATCCTTTTTTGATAAGCTTTTCACGAAGCTCCTGATAGTTTTCGATAATACCATTATGTACGGCGATAACATTTTCATCGTCGCTGCAATGAGGGTGGGCGTTTACAGTTGACGGCTCGCCATGGGTAGCCCAACGGGTATGGCCTATACCGCAGGCGCCTTTTACAGCTTTTCCGTCGTTAGTCATTTCCTTTAGGACTTTCAGCTTACCTTTGGCCTTTACGATCTCAGGCTCTGCGTCACCGTTTCTTACAGCGATACCGGCAGAGTCATAGCCTCTATACTCAAGCTTTGACAGGCCGTCCAAGAGTATTGGGGCTGCCTCGTTATTTCCAGTAAATCCAACAATTCCGCACATAAAAGTGTCTCCTTTTAATCTCTTCTAAATATATCTCTTGTATACACCTTGTCCTCAACATCATCAAGGCAAGAATCATATCTGTTTGCAATGATTGCGTCAGACATTTCCTTGAATTTTGCAAGATCATTCACCACAACGCTTCCGAAGAAAGTTTCTCCGTCTTTTAGCGTAGGCTCATATATGATGACTTCCGCACCTTTAGCCTTAACACGCTTCATAACACCCTGTATTGAAGACTGACGGAAGTTATCACTATTGGATTTCATTGTTAAGCGGAATACTCCAATAACGATCTTCTTCTCAAAATCTGCATTCCATTCGCTATTTGAACTATAATAGCCAGCCTTATCAAGAACTCTGTCAGCAATAAAGTCTTTTCTTGTTTTATTAGATTCAACTATAGCAGACATCATATTCTGCGGTACATCTTCATAGTTTGCAAGCAACTGTTTTGTATCCTTTGGCAGACAATATCCACCATATCCAAAGCTTGGATTGTTATAGTGTGTACCGATTCTTGGGTCAAGGCACACACCGTCAATGATCTGCTGAGTATTAAGTCCCTTCATTTCAGCATAAGTATCAAGTTCATTGAAATATGAAACTCTGAGTGCGAGATATGTATTTGCAAAAAGCTTAACGGCCTCGGCTTCCGTAAAGCCCATAAACAGCGTATCAATATTTTCCTTTATCGCACCCTGCTGGAGAAGCTCTGCAAATGTATGAGCAGCTTTCACAAGTCTTTCGTCATTCATATCGGTGCCAACGATAATTCTTGACGGATAAAGATTATCATAAAGAGCCTTTGATTCTCTCAGAAATTCAGGGCTGAATATGATATTCTCACTGCCCGTCTTTTCACGAATACTCTTTGTATATCCTACAGGGATCGTTGATTTGATGACCATAATTGCATTTGGGTTATATTTCATTACGAGGTCGATAACAGCCTCAACTGCACTTGTATCGAAGAAATTCTTCTTACTATCGTAATTAGTTGGCGCTGCAATAACTACAAAATCGGCGTCTTTATATGCTGATTCTGAATCAAGAGTTGCTGTCAGGTCAAGTTCCTTTTCTGCAAGGTATTTCTCGATATAGTCATCTTGGATCGGTGACTTTCTGTTGTTGATAAGTTCTACCTTTTCGGGAATAATGTCAACTGCTGTTACTGTATTATGCTGTGCAAGCAATGTTGCAATTGACAGTCCTACGTATCCTGTTCCTGCTACTGCAATTTTCATGTCCGTATACCTCCTGCTTTACACTTCTATTTCTACTGAAATTTAGAATATATCATAAAATTCCTTTAAAATCGATGTTCCGTTTTCTAATATTTCTTTTGTCTTTTTATAATAATTTTCTGCAGTATTTTCTACATAATACGGATTAATTATTTCTTCATTTTTTCCAATAATCTCTTTCATTGCCTGACCAATCATACCACTGTCGCAAGTGACATCAATAACACTGTTACCGTGCACTCGTCCTCTTTGTCTATCGCCGATATTAATTGTATACCTTCCTAATGATGGTGTTTCAATAATTCCAGATGACGAATTTCCAATTAACGCCATAGAATTTTTCACCAAATATAAAAAAGAATCCACATTCAAATTTTCATAGTAATACGCATTTTCATGTTCATTCACATAACTAAGCCATGAAGAACGTATGATATCAGAATTTGTGTCTGCATTTGTCCCCATAAAAACAACGCTCATTCCATCCATATTTTTCTGCAATGCAGTCAAGATTTCTCTTACTTGTTCTTCCATTTTCACAGCAGTTAGTGTTTCTGGATGAAAAGCTACAACCCAATATTTTTGTGCGGTAAGTTCTTTTACCTTTTCAATTACTTTTTCTTCATCTATCTTGCAACAATTTTCTGCACCCAATGCCCCAAGATAAAATACTCTTTTAGGATCTTCTCCTAACTGTATTACACGTTTTCTATACACTTCTGTACTGGTGAAATGATACTGACTCATTTTAGTAATAGAATGACGTATAAATTCATCATAATTGCCATATGTAACTTCTCCGCCATGCAAATGCAAAATTGGGATTCTTTGCATAGCTGCTGCAATTGCAACCGCCATCATTTCATATCTATCTCCAAGTATAATTAATAAATCAAATTTATTATTTTCAAAATAATTTCCAAAACAATCTAAAGCTGATGCCATGCAATGCATCACATTCGCATTACTGTCATTCTCTATGTTTAGTGGAATCTCCAAATCGATTTTAAATCCATCCTGCCGTATTATGTCTACAGAGTGACCAAACTTATCTTCCAAATGTGAACCTGTAACCAATACTGAAAACTCAATATCTTTGTCTTTATCTAATAATCCTAGAAATTTTTTTACTATTCCATAATCTGCTCTTGAACCAGTCGCATACGCAACTCTATACTTTCCCATACTAACCTTCTTTTACTGATTTATAATAGTTTCGGCAATTTTAAAATCAAGTTCTGTATCTATATCTATACTGCGCTCTGTAGGCATTTTATATGCATAACAATCTTCTCTATACAGATTTGTATTTTTCAAAAAAGCCTTTACAGCCGCCATATAAATTGCCCCATTTATCCTATAATATGTTTCCAGCTTCTGTCTTTGCTTATTACTGTCTGCCCGCAAAAAACCGGATAACGAATTATTTTCTGGTAAAGTATTGCTCCACAATGGCGAATGCTCCATTTCGCAAACTGATACAACCGCTATTGCCTCTTTCTCTTTAAATAACTCATAAGCTTTTTTTATATCTTCGTACTTTCGCAATGGAGATGTTGGCTGTAAAAGTGTAAATGTATCAAATTCTATTCCCATCTCCTGATATTTTTTCAATACTTCTTTTACAACATCCCATGATGATGCTACATCTGACGCATTTTCTTCTGAACGATAAAAAGGTACTTCTGCTCCATATTTTATTGCAATCTTGCCATATCTTTCAGAATTCGTAGAAACCAATATATGTGAATAAATTCCTGATTTCTTCGCTGCTTCTATGCTATATGCAATTAGCGGTTTTCCATTTAATAATTTGATATTTTTATCTTTCAAACCTTTTGAACCACTTCTCGCAGGTATTATTGCTAAATTATTCATTTTCTCTATTCACTCCTTTACAAGAAATCAACTCATCTAATTCAAAATCTTTTTCAGCTTCTTCCCCCAACACCTCATACCAATGAATTGGAGAAATTCCATTTCCCGGCCTTTTGCAAGTGATATTCTCTTCTGAAAACATTTCACCTCTCATGATTTTTCTTTTTGCTACAATAGATTTTCTTGCAACGAAAATATTGCTTCGTTCAGATTCAGTCACTTCTTTCGTTTCATTTCCAAGCATAATTTCAGCTTTATGCACACCTATACACAATTGTTTTAGTTCTTCCGGTGTAATTGACGCTTTATGATCAGGCCCTGGCATAGTTTTATCTAAAGTAAAGTGTTTTTCAATAAATTTAGCCCCCAATCCAATAGCCACAAGAGAAGCAACAATTCCTTCTGAATGATCTGAAAGTCCAATTTTCCAATCTGGTGCTAATTCTTGAAGCTTATTCATAGCACGTAAATTCATATCTTCCGGTTTTGTTGGATATTGTGTGTTACAATGCAATATCGTAAAACTTGTATCTTTACTTTGTCGCAAAACATTTATTGCATATTTAACTTCATCAATCGTAGACATTCCTGTTGATAAAATAATTTGTTTATTTTGACATTCAATTGCTGCTACCCTCTGTAAATAAGGAAGATTTGTAATCTCTCCTGATGGTACTTTCCATATATTCTGACCGATTTTTTGCAAAAATGAAAAAGATTCAAAATCAAATGGCGTAGAAAAAATCTGAATATCTAAAGTAGAAGCATACTGTACCAATTCCAAATATTCAGTTTCCGTTAATGTCAATTTTTTTAACATATCTAGCTGCGAACCATTTCCATCATTTTTTTTCTGATATTCGGCTTTAGGGGCATATCTTGAAACAAGATTTTCTGGCACAAAACTTTGGAATTTAACTGCATCTGCTCCAGCTTCTTTCGCTTTTTTCATCATTTTTTTTGCCAATTCAACACTTCCATTATGATTGCAGCCAATCTCTGCAACAATTTGAATATCACTCATTTCTAATCTCTCCTCTTTATAACTCTAGCAGGTACACCTACTACAGTTACTTTCTCCGGTATATCTTTAATAATCACACTACCTGAACCAATAATTGCATTGGAACCGATTTTCAATTGACCGTTACACACAGATGAACTGCCCAAAAAAACACTATTTCCTACAATTACATTTCCATTTATGACAGAATTTGTTGATAAATGATTGTGATCACCCACTTTACATTCGTGTTCAATCAAAGCCTTTGTATTTATAACATTATTATTTCCTATCTCTGCATCAGCATTTATTACTGCCATTTTACCTACAAAATTCCCTATTCCCATTTTTGCACTGGCCGATATAATTGCTGAAGAATCAATAATATTGATTATGTTCAATCTTCGTTCTCTAACTCTGTCAAACCATAACTTACGGTATCCAACATCTCCAATAGAAACAAAATAACTATATTTTTCACAATTTGGAATATCTTTAAGTCCCGTACCCAAGATTGGTAATCCCATATGCATACCTTTTTTGTTGCTATCTATGAATCCACATAATTCATATTCTGATTTATTAATTGAATCTGCAACTGACTTTGCATGTCCACCAGCTCCTATTAAAATCAGTTTTTTCATCTAAAATCACCTCAAATACTATTTTAAACACTCACTTAAAGGAACTATCTCCGCACCATCTTTGATTACATAATTATATATTTGTTCAATTAGTATTTTTGCCCTCTCATCCGTATTTAATTGCCAATAATGAGTATATATAACAAATGGCACATTTTTCTCTTTGCAAATATGATATTCATATATCAAACGTTCGTAATTATCTACTGTATATGCATTTAGCTCCTTATGTTTTCCATAATTCATCACACCTGGATATTGCGCTTTCTTTATTGCTCGAAATCCCCATCGTCTAATAAAATTATGTATATATTTCAAATTTATTTTTCTATCCATCACTCCAATAATGCCTGAGTAATCCATTTGAAGATCCTCTATCACTGAAATAGCCCTTTTATCAATACTATTATTCGGCGCAACAAACACCGTTATATTCATATCCAGTAAACTTTCTAAATGTTTTTTTCCTTTTGGTATTTCATTTTTCAGTTGTTTACTGCTTTTCCATTTCATTTCAGCACCCACTTTTTTTGATTTAACTGATATTCATGGGAGTATCCATGTAATAAAATATCAATTTTTCCCTGCTTATACTTTTCCTTTAAATATTCTAATAGCTCTGTATTTTCAGCTATATCATAATAACCCATTTCTATTTTTTTCATATGGAAACACATCATCTCTATGAATAGGAAATGTATATGGCACCACTGAAAATGATACACAATCATCCTCGTTTAAAAAATCATACGCCTTCTGTAAATCTTTCGGTTTTGTAAAATATGATGTATCATCATCTCTAATAGCAACTTTCATCTTTTATCCTTTTCTAATAATTAATATCTTCTTACAATATTTAATAACTTTTTTCCTAAACAATAATCCTATAGCGACAAATCCAACAAGGACAGAATATCTAAGCCATCTATTATAATATGTAAATAATAAAGCAAAACCACATACTATAAAAATGCTACTTATACCCAAAATAATTTTTATGTTATATGGATGAATACCATCACAGCATTTATCACAAACAATATTCATAAAAATATAATGTCCAATTGAAAATATAATATAACAAACTAATGTTGTATATCCTGCTGCCCTATATCCAAACATACCAATAAAAATATAATTCAAAACAATATTTAATATTGCACCAATAACACTTCCTATCATTACGAATACTGTTTTATCATAATAAAATGCAAACTTTGCAAACAAATCATAGCAATACATAAAAAACACACTCATGGCTACTGGTGGAATAACCCAAATTGCATCATAATATTCTTCTGGGGCAAAAAACGCAACTGCTTCTGGGGCAAGTGCAATTAACAATAAATTAGCACCTGCAATAACAATTAATGTTATATATGCTATAGAAGAAATATCATTTACACGTTTTTCTTTTATCTTCTGAAACATCCATGGACTTATTGTTTGCATTAAAGATGTATTAAAAAGTGTCATTATAAGTGCCAGCGAATATGCCAAACTATATATTCCGGCTGCATTATCTGAAATCATATTGCTTATCATTATTCGATCCGCACTATTCAACACAGTTTGAGATAAATAATGTGGCACTAGTGGAATATTAAATAATAATGCATATTTCCAATAAGCTTTATTAAAAAAAGTATGCCCTCTTCGCATTTGACTGATAAAAAGTCCCAAAAAGCAAACTACTTCAACAAGCATTAAACTAATAATTCTTGCTGTCACTTTATCCGTTGCCACCTCAATAAAAAGAATCCCTAACACCGGCTTAGCAATTGATACAATTAACGTCAAAATAACCAATTTTTTGTATTTATAAAGAACCCTTTGTTCTGCCGCCCAAAAATTAAATATTTGAGTAGTCCAAATTAATATCAGCATTGACAGCATTTGAAGAGTATTTAATCCAAATAATTCATTCCACTGGTTATGAAATAATATATAAATAATAGTCCAAAAGACACTCAATATAGATGATAAACCTTGCATAGAAGATGAGAAAACATATCTATCTTCCGAAAATTTCACAAGTCCTTGCGCATACACACCAAAAGACAAATTTAAAGAAATAAAAATCTGTAAAATGCTAAGCCATGAATTAAATACATTAAACTGTCCATATTCCGCTGCTGTTAAAAGTCTTGTAAAAATCGGCGTCGTTAATACTGATATTCCCTTTTGCAAAAAGGCACATATTAAAAACCAAATTGATGCTTTTGCTTGTACAGGTAATGATCTATATTTTTTCAATAGGCTCATTTTTAAATGTATATACATATAATAATCTCCTCTTCTTGCCTATTTTATTATTTAATATTATGACTATAACCTTACCTCAGCAACCCCTCAAGTCTGCACTCAGGGCAGTTAACGCACGTCAAAGCCAGACGCTCGAACAGGTTTTCATGTTATGAGCGCCTGTTGAAACGGTAGCAAAATTCATCGAGATAAAGCTGGATATGCTTGCGTTCCATGCCATGATAAGTGCCCTCAACAAAGGCTTTTGCATTTGAAATTATGGTGTGCAGCCATTTCAGCATATTCTTATCAGGTGCAAATGTCTCGTAGCTGTGAAAGGATTTCTCTGCCAAAGGCTTGCGGAGGGGACGGTAATTATCCGTTTCTACCCTCGAAAATTCTGCAATTTTTTTCTTTGCGAATTTGCCAATGGTCACACCTCTCACGTCGGGTAGAACCTTCATTTTTACGTACTTTGAAGCACCATTGGTCGTCTTTGAAACAGCCACCATTATCTTCGTTTTGGTAGTGCCTCGACCACGCTTTTTGCCATGATCTGATGTGCCGATATAGGTATCTTCAACACATTAGCGATTATTTAAATCGTTTTTAATTTGTGAAGAGCTTATTTCTGGCGTACGTTCTAAATATACCACTTCAACATTTTCATCTTTTAAAAAATCGAATTTTCCTTTCCAATCATCACCCATAACAAATGTATCTACATGATATTCATGTACATCTGTTTTCTTTTGTTCCCAGTTTTCTTCTGGTATAACTAAATCAACATATCTAATAGCCTCAACTAATTGTTTTCTCTGTTCATAGGAAAAATAACATTTCTTATTTTTTTCGTTCCAATTGAATTCATCTGTTGAAATTGCAACAATCAAATAATCACCTAACGCTTTCGCTCTTCTCAACAAATTTATATGTCCATAATGTAACAAATCAAAAGTTCCATACGTTATTACTCTCTTCATATTAATCCTCCATTATTTTCTTTATTACTTTCATAATTTTTACTGTTGCATTACCATCTTCTATATTACCTAATGACTCCAGAAAACTATCTATATTGTATTGATATTTATTCATATCAAAATCTTTTATACATTGATATAATGCATCAGGATTCATAGCTAGTGGAAAAGGCAAATCATCCATTGAAAAATATAATCCTCTTTCAACATTTTTGTAATGTTCTAAATCTGGGCAATATAAAAAACATGGTCTTTTACATAACGAATAATCAAAAAAACTACTCGAATAATCCGTTAAGAGGACATCTGAAACATACAAATACTCAGCCATATCATCCCCTTTATTTCCTAATTTAAATGTTTCAGTTTCTTTAATTCCTCTTTTATTAATTAATTCAACAACTGAATCATGTGCCCTGAAAACAAAGCACCACTCTCCATTAAATTTTTCTTCTAGAGCTGAAAACAACTTTTCAAAATCAAAAGATTCTATTTGTGAAAGCCCACCCATTTTAAGATTATCAGCTCTAAAAGTTGGAGCATAAAGAATTATTTTTTTATTAACAGGTAACTCTAATTTTTTTCTTAATTGGATATTTCGATCTTTTTTATTAATAAAAAGAATATCGTTTCTTGGAGTTCCACTCATTAAGATAGGAATTTTTCTAAAGTTAATCCTATCATATAATTTTTTCATAAAGAATGAATTACACATTAATAAATCTGCCGTAGAATAAAACATCACATTTTTTCCTATATATTGTTTTTCATCTATACTAATATGTTTTAGAGGGGTTCCATGCCATGTAGCGATTCCAAACTGCCCTTTCTTTTTTTGTTTTTCCAAAAGTTTTAATTTGAAACTATTTACATTTTCGTACCCGTAACTCCATCCCAAATAATTGTCAATGGTTATTTTACTCATACTTCGATATAAAACTGATTTTGTTGAAAATGGTTTTACTTTTACTATGTAATCTGGAATAATCTCATTTGATTTCATACCGATTTCCCATATAATACGCACATCTGGATATTGTTTTTTTAGTTCTTCAGAAATTCTTCTTGGGCTATCTCCATATTGACCATGAAAACTACAACAGTATATTTGTTTTTTCCTAATAGGCAAAAGTTTAAATGCATAATTCAGCAAAATATTTCTATACGCAATAAATTTATTCACTTTTTACACTTTCTCCTCTCTTTTCGGGTTACATTGATCAAAAAAACTTATAACCATAACAATCATTGTAAAATATGCCGCATTTAACAGCATTGTTTGTGCAAACGTTGCAACAATTATCATTATTATATACGACTTTGCTGAATATTCAGGTGTGCGTAGAGCTTTAATTAGTGGCAGATAGAATAGTAAAATGCCAACAAAGCCATACATAAATACCACTCTTGAAAATGTGTTCAAAAAAACAACCTGCGCCCTATAATACACCAACACACTAGAAGTAGAAGCAAATTTATTAATATTTTGTGCAATATAACTAGATGCTTCGCTATAATTAGTGCCAAAGAACAATGTTTCTATTGGCTGTGTTTTTATTATATCAAAACCAACAGCAATTCTACTTTCAAATGTACTTCCTCCCGAAGATACATCTAACAATTTCGATAAAGATGCACTGAAAATATCCAAATTAGTGAATAAAGCAATAATAATTATTGCACTTACAAGTACTGCTATTTTTGTTTTAATCGTTTCAGTCCGGCTAAACAGAAAACAAGACCATAGTACAACTGACAAAATAATTCCCACAGTAGATGTTGAACACAAAGCAAAAAATGTTACTATTATCGCCCATTTAATTTCTTTATTTTTTAGAGTCAAAAATTCTAATGGAAGTATTGCAGACACAAAAGCTGCTGGTTCAGAAAAAAATGATGATGGCCTAAAGGTTGCTACCATATCTTCAGCTCTCAATGAGTAACTTGGAATAATTGAAATCGGCATAATAGGGTGACCCAAAACATATAATTTAATCATTTGAAAAATCAAACCTAAAAAATATATACTTGCCGCAATTTTCCAGGTAAAATATAATTTATCTTCATTAAATTCCTTATTACACACAATTAATACTGCAAAAAAAACAATCACATATTCCGTAATACGATTAACATATGTTCGAGAATAATCCATCATAATAATCATTTTTAATATATCTCTAAATACAGCATAAATAATAAATAGTATAAAATATTTGTATTCTGGCTTTATTTTAATAATACACTTTTGTTTTATAAGCGTGTATAACGCTATGATTATTAAAATTATATTACCTAATGATGTTGGTCCGATATTGTACTGAACCAACAACGGATAGAAAGGCAAAAAATATTCTATTCCAAATTCATCTTTATATTTTTCCATTCTTTTTATTCCTTAACATACTATTTTTTCAGCTTCATTTCAATAACTGAATATAAAAATCAAAAGGCTAAATATTCCTAATTTATCAAATTAAAGTTCTATACCAGTTTACATATTTTTCAGACATGCTATCAATTGAAAACATATTTCCGATTTCAGCAATCTCTTCATGATTCCAGTTTTTATCTAATGAAGTTCTCAAAGCATTTGCAACTGATTCAATACTTCTATCCTTTACTTTTAACATTGCCTCTGGATAATATAAATCCTGTGTTGCATCTAAATCCTCAAAGGTAACGCATGGTACTCCATGCATATATCCCTCAACAATAGGCAAACCAAATCCATCATTTAAACTCAAAAATAAATTTATATCACAAAATTTCCAAAAAATATCCATTTGATCATTAAATCCGCCTAAAATAACATTTTTATGTAATTGATACTCCACAATTTTTCTTCGGACTTCTCCATTATCTACCTCTCTTCCCCAAAGCACCAACAGGGTATTTTTAAATACTTTTGTATTTTTTAATATTTCTACTGCTTGCATTTGATTTTTGTTTTTGGTTATATTCCCCACAAAAAAGAGAATTTTCTTACCATTTTTTTTGCTATACTGCAAATAAGCATATGTATCATTCAACTTTGGATATAAATCATTCTGCTTCAAACAATCACTATAATATTCCTGAAACTTTTCTTGCGTTAAAGTGCCTTCTTCTCGAATAAACTTTGTATCATTTTCGTTGCTTTTTTTAGTTCCATTCGTGATAACAGTGATATTGTTTGCTTTTTTCCCTAAATACTTTTCTTCTATCCTGGCTTTCATACCACTACTAATCACACTAACTGGTATGTTGTTTTTTTCTGCTTTTATTAAAAAATCACGTTCTATCTGCTTTTCGTATGCCGGTGCAGAAACTGAATCATTCAAACCAATTAAACCATGTAAAGTAACTGTATACCTTACTTTCATTTCCTCACAAATTCTAATATAGCTTTCTGTAATAGTTCCTATACCATGTATATGAACTATGTCCGGTTTTTCCTTTTGAATTTGTTTTCTAACATATCCGCCATCCACTTCATAAAAAACATGTCTGGCTTTATCTTTTACTGTAACACCATTCGCAAAAAATGCTTTTATTCCTATTAACCAATCCTTTAATTTTGCATTAGAAAAAAACTGTCCCCATGTATGAGAAAGAATTTTAAATTTCTTTTCATTTTTTCCCTTTGTAATAACTCGTGTTAATAAAACAACATTTTCTAATTCAGCCACTGAACTTACTATATTTTGAACCATCAATCCAAATCCAGTCTTATTTTTAGTAAATTCAATCATATTGTCATCATATATATACGGAGCAATAATCATTACTTTCATTTATATCGTCACCTAAAAAAATTTATTTTCTGATTTCAAATCATAATAATGTTGTTCATTTCTCATTTTAAATACTTTCGCCGGATGTCCTCCTGCAATTGAACATGCTGGAATATCCGATACAACAACACTTCCAGCTTGAATAATAGCCCCTTCACCAATTTTAACCCCTTGTAAAATTGTAACATTTTGCCCAAGCCAAACATTATCTTCTATCACAACATCACCGTCTATAGTCGTATCATCATAAGGAATAGATTTTCCCTCATAGTTATGATTAGATGTTAATATTAATATTCCTCCTCCAGAATGAAAATTATTCCCAATAGTAACATTTCCATTTCCTGTAACTTTCATCCCGTTGAAATGACAGTTATCTCCGATATGAGTCTTAGAAGTAAATCTACTCCAATGATTTACATGTAATTTCTTTCCATATTGCTTAGCTGCTTTTTTACATAAATTTGTATAAAAACCTGTTCGTATTTTTTTTATAATTGTTCCTATCATACGCTTTTCTCCAATACTTCTGATAAAAGTCTATGTTCCTTATAAAGACAAACATATCCCAATTCTTTCAGTTTGTTAAAATTTTCAGGATTACTCATATTATCTATTATTATTGGAATTGAATTGCATAATGCCTGATTCAATACCGTTGAATAAAGCGAAATTGCAGCACCAGATTGTAATAAGGATTGCTCTATCGAAATTTTTGCTGTATCCTCTACATTTGCAAAATCAAATATCTTTTTAACAAGATCCATATTAGAATATCTCGGATGCGGACGTATTGAAATTTTCTTTCCACTCTTGTTCAACTGTTCCAATATTTTTGATATTTTCTTTAACACCTCTTCCGATTCTGCGCCTAAATAATATGTATAATCATATTTCTGTGTTCTGATCAGTTCTCCATCGAATTTAAGAGAAGCTGGAACTTCAACAACAAACTGATTTTTATCTGCCTTCATAGAAGCTAATATTTTTCCGTAGTATTCATCCCAAATATAGCATTCATCAAATTTAAAGAACGAATCTCTCATATAGTACATTTTTTCTCCATGCATTACATCTATATGCTTGATATTTCTTTGTTTACAGTAAGCAGTCAGTACTGAAGACGTAAAAGAGTATTCCGCACAAACTGCTATTGCTTCAGGTGAAAATTCTTCAATAGCAAAACTATATCTTCCAATTTTAATCAAACATTTTAAAATAAACTGCCAAGAAAATGGATATCTACATATTATTCCTTTTATAAACTTTTTATCTTTTGCAGTTAATAAAATTCCTTCTACCGGATTACTTTCAATAGCTTTATACCTTTTTTTCAAAGACTTTGGCAAAATGTTTTCCGGTTTACCATCTCTAAAAAATACCAAGTTTTTATGCTCTAGCCGATTCACCTGAACCTTTTTTCCATATTTGAACCAATAGAGAATCGCCACTGGAAACGAAACCAGATTTAACAAAAAAGTGATTCCTTTTCCATTAAACTGCATCTGACACTTATACTGAAAATACGATCTTTCAATCTCATCTCGTGGATTTCCTAATTTAGCAATGTATTTTTTTTGTTTACTGACACCATATGAGAATAATGCGTCTTGCCTTCTTTCCAAAAGAACAGCCATTTTACGCATCATATCATTCATACCCATAATTAACTCACCTTTTTAACGTATCGCACCTTTTTCCAGCATCCATAAATTAAATTTTGTAAAGTCAAAAATAACGATGCAACACTATTCTTATTATCTGCTTCCTTGAATAACTTATAGTGCCATTTTACTAATTTTAAATAGCCATGATTTGATATTGAACCCGATCGTTTTCTATACTGTGCCAACACTTTATCATAATGATAACAGTCTGCCTTTTTGATCACTTTCAACCACATGGCATAATCGTTATTCTTTTTAATGTCTGCGATCTGTATTTTACCAACCTTCTCCGCATCATACATTACGGTCAAACACCCCGGCCAACAATAACGATACATTCCCATTTTTGTAATCTTCTTAGGACCGGTTACTTTTACTCCATTCACCACATCATTTTCATCAATTTCCTCGTAACTGGTATACGAAAAGAAATGTCCATTTTTTTTCATAAACTTTATCTGCTTTTCCAACTTAGTTGGATGCCATAAATCATCGCTGTCTAAAAAAGCAATCCATTTACCTTTTGCATTTCTTAATGCTCTATTCCTTGATATAGCAGCACCAGAATTTTTTTCATTTTTTAAATATACAATTCGTTTGTCATTATACTTCGACACAATTTCATCTGTATCATCGGTTGAGCAATCATCAACTATAAGCAATTCCCAATTTTTGTAGGTTTGATTTAATACAGATTCTATTGTCTTACTAATAAAACTTGCTGTATTATACGATGGCATTATTATTGAAACTAATTCATTCATTATCACTTCAATCCTTTTAATAATTCTTTTGCTTCGTTCTGTTTTTTATCGTATTCTTCTTTACTTATCCGTTTTGTCTGAAGAAGATAATCTCCATAATCGGCTGCAGTTAAACTACCTTCTTCTGTAATTCCCTCCTGCTTAATAAATGCTTTTTCAACAGTTTTAATTATAATTTTCAAATCATGTCCAAAAGAAACATGTTCTATATACTCCAAGTCATAATGCAATTTTCTATCCCATGAAATTGCATTTCTTCCACTTACTTGTGCAAGTCCGGACAAGCCAGGTTTTGCAGTATGACGCATTCTTTGTTCATCTGACATAAACACCATATCTCGAACTAACTGCGGACGTGGTCCTATCAGTGTCATCGTGCCATTTAAAATACAAAATGCTTCTGGCAACTCATCCAAAGAAGTTGATCTAAGCCATATGCCAAATTTTGTCAGGCGCACTTCATCGGGCAACAAGTTTCCCTCTGCATCTTTCTTATCTGTCATAGTCCGAAACTTATACATTTTAAAGATTCGTTCTTTCCCCGTTTTCGGATCAATTAACCCTGGTCTATATTGGGTAAATAATATTGGACTACCCAGTTTAATCCGAACCAACAAAGCAATGATCGCATACAGCCAGCAGAATACAATAATCGCCAACCCTGAGCAAAAAATATCAATCGCCCTTTTTATGTATCTTTCATAAAATCCCATCTTACGGTACAATTTATGACTTTTTTCTTTCTTCATAATTCTCTCCTAAAACACTTTCTTATTCACAACAAGCTTTTATTACTTCAATAATTCTATCCTGCTGTTCCGCCGTCATTTTATTATCACTTGGCAGGCACAATCCTCTTGTAAAAACATCCATTTTCATCTCTAACCAAAAAGGATTCGAACGATATATCTGCTACATATGCATTGGTTTCCAAATCGGACGTCCTTCTGCATTAATAGATGAGATAGCTTCCAGAATCTCTGTCGGGCAAGACTTTCCTGGTTCTTTTACATAGCACACATCCTGTTCACTATGGACCTGTTTACACATTGCTTTCTTATCAATAATCAAGCAAGATAACCAGTAGTTTTGTTCAGAGTTTTCCAGATCCATTTGATTCATAGATACCGGCAGTACTTTTAATCCATCTTTATATCCCTCATAAATTGCTTTCTTATGTGCGATATGCTCATTCAGGTAAGGAAACTGCCCCCGAACAACACTAGCAACCACATTACTCATACGATAGTTGTATTCCAATTCTTCATGTTGGCACCATGCAGCATTTTCTCCCGCCTGAGTAGACCACCTACGAACCTTATTTGCAGCTTCTTCACTAACTGTAAGGAAACATCCACCAACACTACCAGTAATGATCTTATTTCCGTTAAAAGAAATGGTATTATATTTTCCAAATGTACCAATCTGCACGCCTTTATATGTAGCTCCCATAGATTCTGCTACGTCTTCTACCAAAATAGCACCATGTTTTTTATAATTTCATTTAACTGATCTACTTTTCCCGGAGTTCCATAAAGATGTGCGATGACCACAACCTTTGTATCTGGATAAATTTCAAATGCTTTTTCTAATGCAACCAGATCCATATTCCAAGTGTCATACTTTTTATCAATAAATACTGGCTCTCAACCATCATAAACTACCGAATTTACAGTTGCGTCAAAAGTCATATCAGAACAAAAGACTTTCTTTTTTCTCTAATGCACCATGCCCAACCTTTGGCATACAATATGCCTCAATTTCTGCCAGTCTCATCGCCATATGCAGGGATGCTGTTCCTGATGATAATGCAACTGCATATTTACAACCGATATATTCACATGCCATTCTTTCTACTTCATTGATATTCTTACCAACTGTGGACATCCAATTTGTTTTATACGCTTCTTTCACATATTCGATTTCTGAACGATGCATAGTGGGACTACTCAACCATACTTTAGACTCAAACTTTTCAAATTGATTTTTTCTTTAAACATGATTTTCTACCTCTTTTCTCCCAATTTTTATTTTTTTGAATGTATTACCTTATTATTAAGCAATCTCTTTATTTACGTCTTCCGGTCTTTTAAATGTTGGAACAACACTTCGTAGAGCCTCTTTGGCAATTAAATCATCACCTGTATTACATGCATCTCTAAGTACATCAATCTTTTTGTAGATTTCTTCCTTACTCAATGCATTATCCCTTTCAATGAAAATCATGCTGTTATCAGTTTTGTCAAGTTCTTCTGTCTTAACTAACAGTTCTTCATACAACTTTTCGCCTGGCCTTAATCCCGTTTCAACAATCTCAATTCCCTGAACACCAGATAAACGAATCATATTTTCTGCCAAATCTATAATCTTAACTGGCTGTCCCATATCTAAAACAAATAATTCTCCATTATTCGCAATTGCTCCACTCTGAAGAACGAGCTGTGAGGCCTCTGGAATTGTCATAAAATATCTGATAATTCTCTTATCTGTAACAGTAACCGGACCACCATTCGCAATCTGACGCTTAAATAATGGAATAACTGATCCTGCGCTACCTAGTACATTTCCAAATCGTGTAGCACTGTACTTCACTTTTCCGTGTGTACTTGCACTCTGCACAATCATTTCACACATTCTCTTTGTAGCACCCATAACGTTAGTAGGGTTAACTGCTTTATCTGTAGATACCATCATAAAGCGTTCTGTTCCAAACTTCTCACAAAGCTCTACTAGATTCTGTGTACCGAATACATTATTGTAAATAGCTTCCACACAGTTATGTTCCATTAACGGAACATGTTTATGAGCAGCTGCATTAATAATTATCTGAGGATGGTATTTCTCAAATACTTTCTCAAGAGCTTTCCTATTTGTGATAGAACAAATTTCGATCTGCAGATCAAGACAATCTCCGTACGCGATCTTTAACTCCTGTTGAACATCATATGCACCATTTTCATAAATATCCAAAATGATAATCTTTCTTGGATTCATCTTTGCCAGTTGTCTGCAAAGTTCTGAACCAATGGAACCACCACCACCAGTGATAAGTACAACTTTGTCTTTATAGTAAGCATTTGTTCTTTCATCAGAAACCACTAATTGTTTTCTAAACAAAAGTTCCTCAATATCAAATTCTCGAAGATGCCTCTTTCCTCCTGCGGTATACATAGTCGGATAATCATAAACCTTTAACTTATATCCTGCATCTTTGTAATATTCATAAAGCGCCTTTTTCTTGCCAGCATCCATTGACGGTATTGCAAAAATAATCTCCTGTACTTCAAATTCACCCAATCTGTTAAATGTTGCCTCATTCTCTGACCAAACTGGGATTCCATGTATTTCACGACCAACTTTTTCTTTGCTAATATCTATAAAACATCTCGGAATATATGCTGTTTCCTCATTATTTATTGGTTCCTCTGCCAGACTTACACCAACACGTCCTGCACCAATAATTGCAACTTTGATTTTCTGAACTTCTTTTTTATTTTCCGCTTCTATGCCAGAAAACATATGTAATAACGCGGAAAGAATTTTTCCTTTTGTAGTTTCCCGATTTCCGCACTTATACGCATAGCGATACATCATACGAAGCGCTAATGCTCCTAGAAGGTTCAAACTGACAATTGAAAGCATTCTAGCAAATGTAATTTTTTGAATTGGAAGTAATAATTCCAGACACAGATAAGCTACAAAAGCAATAAAATCGGTAAATAGTAACCGGATATAACATTGTATTCCACCATATCTCCATACCTGCACATATACTTTACCAATAAGACGTGCTACAAAAATACACAGTACCGAAAGGCATACTTGCTGAAGTATTCCTATAGTTGATAACTTATCAATTCCTCCATACAGTAATAACAGTATTGCTGCTACCACTGCATACATAATCAAATCATACCCGATAAGCAACCACCTGATATTAGATGTGCTACTCAGTTTTGTACGACTCAAATTAATATTATTATCATTTGCTCTATTCATTGCTTTCTCCATGAAAAACGGATGGTTTCATCCTTTCATAATTTTTTCTATCTTGTGGTTTACTGCTTTTCAAATGGCATAAATAAAAAATTTTTGCTCTGTTTCAATTCTTATTTCAAGTATACTTGTTAATTTCACAAGTGTTATGGATTTTAACGCACGGCCATATAAAAAAAACATCTGATTATTCCAATTTCCAATAGAAATTTTTCTAACACAACAACTAGCCTGTGAATGTTCTTTTTTGAAGAGCATCCGCAGACTAGTTCAAATCTCCTTATCATAAATTTTCAGCCTACAGTGTGATTCCAAATAAGCATCCAAGAAACCATTCAATTTTCATATTCTCGCCGCTCACCCGACACAACCATACAGAAAAATCATCATACCTAGATTCAACTAAATCAGTGAAACTCTTGTATAATCAAGGCTTTAAACTCAAAACAAAGTCAAGTATTCTCTTTATGTATTTCGCATACATTACTCAAAACAACTCCTGATAGCCCAAATAATTCTCTCCTGCTGTTCCTCAGTCATCTTATTATCACTAGGCAGGCAAGCGCCTCTGTCAAAGATATCAGCGCCTACATCTTCTGCACCGCCTGCAATATAAGCATTTGTGCGGCATCTGATACTGCCAGCACGTCCAACGCACTCGTGCATTCTGTACATAGGCTGCATATGCATTGGCTTCCATATTGGTCTTCCCTCTGCATTTATGCTCGCAATCGCTTCCAAAATTTCAGTAGGACAAGTCTTGCCGGCTTCTTTGATGTACAAAGCCTCGCTGTCATTTCTGACCTGCTTGCACATTGCGTCTTTATCTATGATAAGTGCAGACAGCCAATAATTTGGCTCTGTACCCTCAACGATAGGATTCATCTTAACGGGAAGCCCTTTAAGACCCTCTTTGTATCTCTCGTATATTGCTTTTTTCTGCGCAATATGCTCCTCAAGATGCGGATACTGACCACGAACGACTCCTGCAATAACATTCGACATACGATAGTTGTACCCGACCTCTTCATGCTGATACCATGCCGCATTCTCACGAGCCTGCGTTGACCACTTACGAGCCTTGTTTGCATCTTCAAGGCTGTTCGTCAGCAAACATCCGCCGCTAGAACCTGTTATTATCTTATTGCCATTGTAACTTACAGCGCTGTAATCGCCAAAGCTTCCACACTGTCTGCCGTCAATGGTAGCACCCATAGCTTCAGCAGCGTCCTCGATCAAAAGCGCACCATGCTTCTCGCATATCTTCTTTATCTCGTCCATTCTTCCAGGAAAACCGTATAACTCAGCGCTTACTACCAGCTTGACTTCAGGATACATCTCAAAAGCCTTTTCAAGCGCCACAGGATCCATGTTCCAAGTATCTCTGTCAGTGTCGATAAAAACAGGAATACCGCCCTCGTAAACAACTGGGTTGAGAGTAGCGTCAAAGGTCATGTCGCTGCAAAAAACTCTCCTGCCCTCAAGAGCGCCATGAGATATAGCAGGCTTGCCATAAAGCCTCTCGCCAGCAAGCTTACAGCACAAGTGAAGCGCAGCCGTGCAGCATGAAAGGCCAACAGCATACTTGACTTCAGACTTCTCCGCCGCTATCTTCTCGACCTCATTTATATTCTTACCGACTGTAGACATCCAGTTGGTATTATAAGCCTCAGTAACATATTCAAGCTCCTCACCATGCATTGTAGGTGACGCAAGCCATACTTTTTGTTTAAAGGGTTCTATTTTTCCCATTATTTTTCCCTCTTCCATATTTACTTCATATAAGTAACCATAATTACACTTATTCACGTTAATAATTTTATCACAAAATTTTAATCTAGTCAAGTATTCGCCCCATATTTATGTATATTTTTTCAAGAATCGTACATTTTCAGTGTAATATACAATGCTAACCATTTACAAAAAGCTCAGTTTGTGCATTTTTATACTAAGCTGACAGCTATAATTTTCTTCATTTAAAATTGTTAAATCATGAAACGTTTTGAAATTTTTTTACCACAAGATTTTTGATGCAGACAAAAGCTGACTTGATTTTTATCTGCATTTTACACGGCTTTTATTGATTATCAGGCAAAACCAGCATATAATCATAATAGTAATTATGGCGAAGTATGAGAAATATGATTGGAGCGGTGTTTATGATAGTAAAAATTTTCTGTGCGGTTTTGGTAGCCCTTGGAGTGAGCGTTGCAATTGTTCTAGGCGGTCTGATAGTGTTGGCTTCTTGTGTTAGTGGCAGAAAAAAGCCTGCTGGTGACAATACCGCTGATGACGAGGACACATTTATGTACACAAATTATATGCAGGGATTTTACCTATAACTTTTTCTACCCTGCCAAGCTTTTTAAATAGTATACCAAAAGTGGAGAGTGCTTTGCCCATAAGCATTCTCCACTTTTTGTATACCATTTTTTATTCTATCACTCGACCCCCCAAAAAACGATTGACACAGCCCGAAACTTGTGCTATACTCTCAACAAAATCAAATGAAACTACACGCAGAAAGGGCGTTTTATAATGACTGAAAAAGAAAAAATGCTTGCGGGCAAGATATATGACTCCTCCGACAAGGAGCTTGCAGAATTGAGGACAAAGGCTCACAAGCTTTCACAGCAGTACAGCAGTTTGTATGAAGATGATGAGAGAAGAAAAGCCATCCTTGACGAGCTTCTTCCCGACCATGGCGAGGGATTTTTTCTCCAAGGTCCTGTGTATTTTGACTATGGCGTTTTCACAAAGTTCGGCTCAGGCTGCTATGCAAACTTCAATCTGACAGTGCTTGACACCTGCCCTGTGACGATTGGCGACAACGTGTTTTTCGGCCCCAACTGCACCATTGCCACACCTGTTCACCCATTCAGATGGCAGGAGCGTAACATGAAGAAAAAGTCTGACGGCACTGTTTATGATGATGAATACGGCAAGCCTATCACAATACACTCCAACTGCTGGATAGCGAGCAATGTTGTCATCACAGGCGGAGTAACCATAGGCGAAGGCTGTGTTATCGGTGCAGGAAGCGTTGTCACCCGTGACATACCGCCAAATTCTCTTGCGGCAGGAAATCCATGCAGAGTTATCCGTGAGATAACGGAGGAGGATTCTATCAAGTACAAAGCAGAACTTTTCTAGGCACACAAAAATACCCCTGACCAGAAAATGATCAGGGGCATTTTTATCGTCTGTCGGATCATTGAGTGTAGACCCATTTTTTATCGGACCACGCTCCGTTATAAGTTTTTCCGCCTTTGACAGTGTAGCTTCTTACACGGACGTAATATTTTTGATATCTTGCAAGCCCAGAAACTGTCTTTTTATCGGTGCGGTTGTTTGTTACCTTTACGCTTTTTGCTCCCTTAAAGTCGGAACGCTGTGAGTATGATATTTCATATCCCGTGGCAGACCCTTTCTGTGCATAGTCTATAAAGAAGCCTGCATATGTACCGTAAAGCTTCTGTATCACCTGCTTTGCAGGATAGATAGCAAAGCTTTTGGTGATAACTCCGCCGTAAATGCCCTTGCCTGTGATAGTCACCTTTGCGGTGCCGACCTTTGTGTTTGCAGAATATTTCACAGTGTAGTCTGTGCCGTTTTTAAGGGTCTTTGAGCCATATTTTACTGTGATCTTCTGCGTTATCGCCTTGCCGGTAAAGCTTTTTGAAGAAATACCGCTGACCTTTGCGTTTGCAAAATTAGTCTTTGCCGTAACAATGCTTTTAGCGTCTGACCAATTGCCGTAATAGGTCTTTCCGCCCTTGACAGTATAAGAGCGAACTCTTACATAATATGTCTTTGAAGTCCCTAATCCAAGTACCGTCATCTTATCCGTCTTGTTGGTGGTGAATCTGTATGTGGAAGCATTTGAAAAATCAGATCTTGTGCCATACTGGACCTCATAGCCTGTTGCAGATCCTTTCTGCACAAAATCCACAAAAAAGCCCTTGTATCTTGTTTCAAGCACCTGTATCTGCTGTTTTGCAGGATTTATAACAAAAGAAACGGTCTGCTTGCCCTTATAATTGCCATAAAATTCAACTGATATATTGCCCGTGCCAACATTCACGTTTGAGAAATACATCACCATATAATCAACATAACGCTCTAGGGTCTTATTGCCGTCCTTTATAAGCACATCAGGTGTTATCTCCTTGCCGGTGAACGACAGCGGTGTAGCATAATAAAGCTTTAACTTGGAAGCGTCCTTTGGCTGGATAGTAAAGCCTTTTGCAACAGAGCCTCTGTATTCGCCTTTTCCAACAAAGGTCATTTTTGCAGGTCCTGCGTCACGATTGGTCTTATAATAAACAGTGTAATCCACGCCCTCTTTAAGCTCTTTGCCCTCATAGGTGAGCGTTACGTCAGGCTGTTCAATATTCTTTCCTGTGTATGTGAAGCTGTTCTTGAAGCCTGATATCTCGCAGTCTGCAATAAGCTTGCTGTCAGAATACTCCGCCGTGACAGTCATATCCTCTGTGACGTTTTTATAGTCCTTGTCCCAGCCTGTAAAACGCAGACCCTTTATAGCAGGGGCTTTCGGAGCTTTTGCAGACTTACCATATTCCACTGTCTGCTGACTTATCACCTTGCCGTCCTTATCCACAAACGTAACGTTATATGTATAAGGCTTCCATGCGGCATAAAGAGTTTTTGCACCGCCTGAATATGAGATGCTTTCTATTCTTTCACCAGAAAGTGCAGCGTTATCATACCAGCCTGCAAAGTCTGCACCCTCTTTTGTCGGCTCGGAAAGCGTCACGCTTTCGCCTTTGCTGAGGTATTCTGGATTGCCTGTGCTGTTCGTGCCGCCATTTAAAACATAGTCGATAGTGACAAATTTTGCTTCAACAAGCTTTGCCTTTACTGTGCTGTCAGCAGTATAAACTGTGTTCGCATCGACAGCAATGCCGTTCTTGTACCATTTAAGAGCATAACCGCTTTGCACTTTGACAACAGGATATTTCACCTTGCCGTCTTTATCAGTGCAGGCATAATGCTTGCTGTCAGGGGCTTCAAATGTTATCTTGTGGGAAGCCTGCTCCCCAGGACGAGTTAGCCTTGCTTTGCCGCCTGCCATCGTCCACCTGCCGCTGTCTGTCTGCTTTCCGCCAACGGTATTCAGCGAATAAGCTGCAGAGCTTTTAACGTTAGACAAAGCCGTTTTCTTGACCTTGCTGTCAGAAAAGTTGCCGTTATACCAGCAATCGGCATATTGCTGTCCATAATAAAAAGCGTCATTATCAATGCTGCCCACCATAGCTTTAGCATTTGAACTGCTTGACTTTGCAAGGTCTGAAGCACACTCTGTCAGGGTCAGACCACCTGCTTTGCCCACGATTCCGCCTGCTGAGCTTGTACCCTTGACAGTTCCGCTGAACGTACAGCGTTGAATAGATACCGCATCAAATTCACCAACGATCCCGCCTGCATACTTACCGCTGACAGTTATTTTCTCAGCACTGAGATCTCTTATCTGCGCTCTGTCCTCAGCATAGCCGAACAGACCTGCATAAGAATTATTTTGGATAACAGCGTTTTTCAGAACGTGTCCGTTGCCGTCAAAATATCCGCAAAAAGGCTTTGAAGCCGTTCCTACTGCCGATATCTTTGCACCACCGAAGTCGATGTCTTTTTCAAGCACAACACGCTTTCCTGCAAAGCTTTCACCGCCTGATACACGCTTTGCAAAGTTTTTCCAATCCGTCGCTGTCTTTATAACAAGACTTTGTTCCTTTATCTCTTTCGCCTTTGCCTTTATAAGAAGCTTGGCATTGGTAATATCGTTCTTTGAAGCGTTTTCGTCTGCAATAACTTTCTTGCCGTTGTTGACCTCACGCTCATAACCGCTCTGCTTTTCATACTTTGCCACAAGTGTTTCAAGCTCGCTTTTATCAGACTTATCTATATCATCGGTATAGGCAAATATTATAGGCTGACCAGTATAAGCGTCCTTGTCGGTAACGTCCGTCCAACTGTCACCGTCATTGGAAATATACGCCTGACCAGGCTTCATGACCCCGTCTGAATAGCCATAAACGGTCACATAGCCTGAGCCGTCATCACCGCTGAATGTCATCACGACAGAATATCTTTCGCCCTCGTCAAGCTCAACATCAGGGATATCCACGGTATAAAAGCCATCGCTCTGCACCTTTCCACTGACCTCACATTCAAGTATCCCCACAGGAGTGCTGTCTGAAACAGAAGTGTAAACCTGCACGGTGTAGTCAGACTTTCCGGTGTAGCCAAGATACATAAAGCCCACTTTGTCAAGAAGCTCGTCTTTTTTTGCTGTAAAAACATCAGCACCGCTCATTTTGTTTTCATTGCTAACATAAAATATAGAATTATCCTTATTAGCAGGATAATGGTAATTATTATCACAGCTTTCAGTGAGGTCGAACGCCACCCAATCGGTCATTTCTGCCTCTTCATAGGATATCCAGTAATAACCGTCCGTGCCACTGGATACTCCCCAAGAGCCTTTCACAAGCCATGCCCCGTTTTTCTTTGGCTGATAGCCTGCAAGGAAATTTGACTTGCTATAATTATCGTCCCAGCCCACTACGCTTACGGCATGATTTATTCCACTATATTTTGTAGTTTCCGGATCGTAATAGCTTTTGTTATCAAAGGTCATATACAGGTCGTCTGCATAATAGCTCACCATTACTCCGCCAAGCTCTTTTATCTTGTTTTTAATGGCGTTTCGTCCGCCTGTGATAGTGGAAGCGTAATTAAGCTGATATTCGCAAACGCCCTTTTTCTCCTCAGATACGATAGTGGCTTCCGTTGCGTCGGACACGAAAGGCTCATATTCATCATAGCAAAGTCCTCTATGAGCCGCCATTGCAAGGGACGAATCCATCCACGTTCCGCCGCAATCCCATATTGACTCGTCAAATCCGCCGTTAGCATATGTAGAGAGGACAAGGCTCGGCACAGAAAACTGCACGTTTTGATTTTCAAGCCCCTTTTGAATAAGATTGCTCTCTGTGCAGGAAAGTGCCGCAAACGCCCAGCAAGTGCCTGTCTGGAACTGGTTTTTGATAGTCGTCAGCGTATTCTTAGATCTGGGGTCATATTTCGCAGGCAGCGAAGCCGTTGCCTTCTGTGCATAAGGTGAACCCCCGTCGTCCGTATCGGCCAGATCTTCATCAGCGATCTCCGATTTTTCCAGACCTTCCTTTTCGTAGCCATAACCATTATCAGTAAAAATTATCCTGCCCATCTTGAATTTCGGGCTGTCATTATCTCCGCCATGCTCCGCATCCGCAAAAGCTGCGCAAGGAAACTGCACTGACAATATCGCCGCCGTCAAAATGGCGGCACATTTATAGATCACCTTCATAAAGATCTCCTTTCTGCTTTTCTGTTATTTAGTTGCACAAAGTTTCTTTTGATTATCACTTTTATGTACATAAATTTCAGCTTTTAACTACATCTGTGTATACTATATAATACAGAAATGGTAGACTCCCACTTGTCTTCTTGGCTATGGCAATTATGCAATGTGTACATTTATAAAAGAATTTGAAATTTATAATTAATATTTATTTGTTATAAGTATATGATATTATAAGCCTAAAGTCAAGCTCGTTTTTCTATGCATTTGATCCATAATTCGCCCAAAGTAAAGTTAATAACATCAAATAATATTGTTTACGGTTTATTTACAAAATGTAATCGTTATCCTAAGCAGCCAGCTTAACAAATACTGAGAATAAAGTGATATAATTACATTACGGAGATGATTATTATGAAAAATAAGTTGATACTCTGTTCCATCCTAGCAGTCGGAATGACGGCTACATTGTGCGGTTGCGGTGATGACAATTACTACGATAATTATACCACCGATGAGACCACCACGACGACCACTACATATGAACACTCAGTGGATACCAACACAAATGACAACTACACCTACAAGAAAAACGATAACGATGATGATCTTGCTGAAGGTGAGTATTGGTGCATGGGCAAGGGTGACACCTGCCACAACAAAACATCAAGTCCGACAGATCTTTATTGTCATTCATGTGACCCTGATGACAATAATATTGAGGGAGACCAGCGGACGACTGACGGAGTAGTCGGAGATAATGACGGAAACGGCGCTATTGATGAACACGATTGGGAAACCGAATGGAATGATTATCTTAACAACAAGTACGATGAGTATGGATATGATGACTATGGTTATGATGATTACGATGATTATGATTATGACTATGATGATTACGATTATGGTGACTATGGATATTGATGTTTAAAATTGATATTAATGGATAAATCAAAATACATAAGCTAATAAGCATCGAAATTCACCAAGATATAGCAAAAGGCTATGAGACCTCACTTGATCTCATAGCCTTATTTTTGTTGTAAATTGCCAAATGAGCAAATACAAACTTAGCTCTGTCTTTTTCTCCCCACTGAGATAATATTTTTCTTAGTAAGCACAAGTAGCACAATGCCAAGCAAAAGTATCAGCGGCCAAGTAAGATACGGTCTTTTATCATTATCAATATCGGTCACGACCTTATCAGGCTCACCGTTTTTGTCAGTGTTGTAATACACGTTCACTTTTTCGTTCTGACTCACATAATATGTGCCTGTGAAGATCTCTCTTGTGTACTCCTTGCCGCCAACATCAAAAGCGACAGTTATGTAATATGTTTCAGCTTTGTTGCTTGCCTTTTTGTTATGTCCCCAAGTTTTCAACTCATGGTCTATCCACTTCACATAGCCTGTGGTTTTCTCAGCACTTGACATGAAAACCCTGTTTGAAACATACTTGCTGAGATTATAGATAGTAGAGAAACCACCCATAAGAATAAAAACGATACTCAGAGCGATAAGCCCTGCATTTTGCTTTTTCATTTGATATACCCCCTGAACAGAAATGTTGTGTTAATATGAATTTATTATATCATATGAGAACATGGAAAGTCAATAAGCCTATCCCATCTTTCCATAAGTCTTATGGACATATTTATTAGTACGGTTTTGATCGTTGAGGTAAGCCGCTATTTTCTTTCTGCTGTAAGGACTTTTTTATAAGATCATGTTGAAACTTTATTTTCTTCATTTTTTGAATAATTCTTGACTTTGTTACAAATCTGTGTTATACTAATCATAAACGAACGGTCGGTACGCATAAAAGGAGCGAAGCAACATGAAAACAACTGAGCAACAGCACAATGAGCGGAAACGTGAACTAATGGAAAAGTGCTTCGAGTGCTATGCGGAAAACGGGCTCACAGGCACAGGAATTAAAGCACTGGCCGATGCGTGCGGATGCACGAAAGCAAATTTGTATTCATATTTTAAAAACCTTGATGAACTGATCATTGAGTCAACGGCATACTGTATGGAAAAGGTTGAGGACGACTTTATGGAGATGGCACCCACCGACCCCGAGGATGTTGTCCGTTTTGTGAAGGAGGTCCCGTATTGGACAGCAAAAAAGCACGGAAAAAAATATCGCCTGATGTATCAGATATATACGCACCCGAAGTATATCGAGCACGGCAAGAAATTCTTTGAAGGCGTGAACGAACGCTATACCGAGTACGCCAAGCGGCTGGAGCCGAAGATCGGCATTCCCTATACGGTCATCACGCCGCTGATCTTTATATTCGTCCGCGCCTGCGTTCATTATGCGATGTTTGAGGATGAATATTATCTGAAAACCCAGATGGAGGTCTTAAAGCAGGGGGTCGCCCTGTTTGTGGATAAGTACAAAGCAAACCAAGCATAAGCCTATCGACCGCCGCTCATTTACGGCGTGGGCAGCGGTGCAAAGCTCCGCCGTGATAAACAATTCCGAACGGAGGAAAAAAGATGAAAACAGAAAAAAAACTACTCACAGGTACACTTTTGGCGCTTTGCACCGCTCTTTTGGTGCTTTGCAGCGTGCTTGCAATAGGATGGAGCAAGGCGGCAAAAATAGGCGACGCACTGCCGGAGGTGCGAAACAACGGCACGGCGATTCAGTGGAAATACAGCGACGAAGCCGACTGGCACGACCTTGTGGCGCTTACCGAGCTGCGGGGCGCTGCCGGAGAAAACGGAACAGACGGTAAAGACGGCTCTAATGGTGCCGACGGCAAGGACGGCATTAACGGAGTTGACGGTAAAGACGGAGCCAACGGCAAAGACGGTATCAACGGCACTGACGGCATTAACGCCAAAAGCATAGAGGTGCAGCGAGCTGAAACCCACATACAGTGGCGTTACGAGGGCGATGAGTGGCAGGACCTTGTGGCGATAGCCGACATCACAGGCCCCACCGGGCAGAAAGGTGCAGACGGAGCAAACGGAAAGACACCGGAGTTCCGTGTAAGCGAAAACACCCTGCAGTGGCGCTATGTCGGCGATGAAATATGGCTGAACCTGTACGATCTTTCGGTTTTGAAAGGTCTTGACGGCAAGGATGGTATAAACGGAAAAGACGGAGCCGACGGCAAGGACGGAACAAACGGACAAAACGGCTCTGACGGTGTGGACGGAAACACCCCGTTTATCGGCGAGAACGGCAACTGGTGGATCGGAGAAACCGACACCAGCGTAAAAGCCGCAGGCATTGACGGCACAGACGGCGTTGACGGCGACAAGGGCGATAAGGGCGACCCCGGCGAAAAAGGAGATAAAGGCGACAAGGGAGATAAAGGTGACAAGGGCGACCCCGGTCAGAACGGCGCCTGCTCCGGATATTTTTATGCAGAAACAAGAATTCCGAGAGTATTTCTCAATAACGGCAACGCAGCTTTAAGCGTCTATGAAAAGGTAAACAGCGGAGACCTGATATCCACTTATCTTGATAAGATTACGCTCAAAAAAGGTCATGTTTACAGCGTCACCATAAGCGGCTCTCTCCAGGTGGTATCAAACGAGTCCAACAACAGCGGTAATTACTCCATCCAGATGACAGACGGCTATGACGACGACCTTTGCCGTGAGGTTACACGCATAAAACGTGACGGCGAAAAAATAGCGCAGACAAACGACCAACATTCCTTTAATTTCACCAGAATTTACGACGCCTCGGACGAGGATATAACGCTGTACTTCATGTTTGAACAGTCGGCATACAATACCCGTCTCGAGAGCTTCAAAGGCACAATCACAATAACCGCTCTTGATTAAGTTTACATAACGGAGGTAGTAAGAAATGAAAAAACGAATACTCAGTATCCTGCTCACCCTATGTATGCTGTTCTGCCTTGTGCCGACAGGCGTATTTGCCGAGGATAATATGGCAGCGAGTGGGACGGCGGAAGTTTCCACAGCGGCGGAACTGGTTTCAGCAATCAGATAAGCTTCATACGGAACAGTCAAACTGACGTCAGACATTACCATTTACACCACATTAGTGGTCAACCGCACCGTCACCCTTGATCTCAACGGTTATGTGCTGAAATATGGCAGCAGCAGTGCATGGCATGTAATCACTGTGTCCAGTGGTATTTTGACAATTGAAAACAGTGACTATACAAAATCACACAATTTCCAAAAGAAGTATAATTTATATGTAAATGATTTTTTTTGAATTTTGCTCCGTTTAAAATCATACTAATTTTAGCTTTTAATTTTTTCATTCCAAAAACCGCCCCATTTCGTTCTATAAATTACCTCTTATAATCAAATCATGCAGACATATAATATTATTGCAAACCCGAAAAACAAATGAAAAGGAGATACGAAAATGAAAGGTATCACAACTCAGGAAGGCAGAGAAACACTCAACAAGTTCAAGATGGAAGCAGCTAACGAAGTTGGCGTAAACCTCAAGCAGGGCTACAACGGCGATCTTACAGCTCGTGAGGTCGGCTCTGTAGGCGGTCAGATGGTCAAGAAGATGATCGACGCTTACAAGACAACAGGCAACAAGTAATTTCTCCCAAAAGTCCTAAAAACTCCGCCGTGGCATTCGCTGTGGCGGAGCTTTTTACTTGAAATCAGGCAAAAAAAGTAGTATAATATACACATAGGGTCGGGGTAAAGATCATAGTAAAGAAGGATAAATATGTTGACTAAAAAGATCGCCGCAGGACTTACAGCTTTTGTTATAACAGCTTATGCCATAAATGCGTCCTTCTTCCAAATAATAATACGATATGATTTTTTATAGGATTACATACTAATATTGGTTAATATTATTGCACATTCTACATAATTTGTCAATATAAGCTGCGTGATTTGTTATATAATAAACAATAACTGATATCAAACTGACTAAGCACTTTGAATGCAAATATTATAACATATTCAGACAAAATTATTTTTAATTTTGTCTGAATATGTATTGACATCAAAACAATTTGGTAGTATTATATTGGTATAAACTTGATTTTTTTTTAGGGGGTACTCTTATGAAGAAACGAATAGCAAGCTTGTTTACCAGTTTGCTTATGATCGTTAGTTTGATGGTCGTTATGCCAACTATGTCGGTGAGTGCGGCTAATGGTACAACAGCCTATACAAGCGGAGTTGATCCATATCCTATGTACAATAATCCTGTGAGTATAAAACAAAGAAGTTGTACTTCTGTCGCATGGGAGTGTGTGTATGCAAATACTGGAATAAAACTGCCTGGTTGGGGAAATGCAATGAATTGGTATGCCAATGCACCTAAAAGCGGATTCCAAACATATACAAGCACTCCAATGGAAGGACATCTTGCAATTTGGGCAGACACTGATAGTGACGGAAATATAATTGGTCCAGGTCATGTTGCATATATTTTGTATGTAAACACAAATACGCAAAAAATGACTGTTTACGAAGGTGGAAGAAAAGATATTTCTACGCCAAGTATCGGTACAATCACTCTTTCATATGTAGTTGGGACGTTTAGGGGTTCGCAAAAACTCTTAGGTTTTATTAATCCTGGCGTTGCTAATGTGCCGCCTACAAATGTTATACTTTCAAGAAATCAAACATGGTATGATCAGAATGATACTATTATGCTGACTCCATTTGGCGACGGTGCAACTGAATTTTATATGAGTGTAGAAAAAGATGGTACAAGAATTATAAATGGTGTGTTATTAAATGGATCATATAGCTTTACGGCAAGTACATGGGGCATTGGAAAATATCACGCATGGATTACTGCTGTTAATGGCGCTGGATCTACTGATTCGCCAGCATGTGACTTTGAGGTCGGAGGAAAGCCAACTTATTCAACAATTTTAACTTCAAAAGCATTTTATGATTTTGACAAAAATGAAACTGTTACTATAGGTGTAATTCCTACATATGCCAAAAGCCAAGTAATAGGAATTGATCTTCTTGATGAGAACTTAAAAAAGGTTAAAAGAGTTATAACCACAGAATGTGAGACCTGTTACAAAGTTTCTGCACAGACACTTGGAACAGGGTATTACAGCGCATATTTCTCATTGTGGAATGGTGTTGGTACAACAGATACAAAAAAAGTTTATTTCTATGTTGGGCAAAAGCAAAATCTTGGAACAGATTTTTATGCAAGAATTAAAAATGAGCCAGCTAATAGATATTTGACTAATTCAAATGGAAATGTAGACGGAAAGCCATTGGATTGCTCAAAACAACAGATTTGGAAATTTGTTAGGCAAAGTGATGGTGGCTATAAAATAATAAGTGCGTGTGATAACACAGCAATGGATGTTACGAATTATGGTGCTTCAGGTAATGGTACCAATGTTCAGACGTTTAAAGATTGGGATTCTACAGCACAAGTATTTTATATTTATTACATAAACCAATCATATGTTTTTAGACCAGCTTGTTCCGATGTAGTTTTAGATTTAAATGGCATTACCTCGAATTTACAAATTTGGAGTTCGGGATTTAATTTAAATACTCAAAAATTTCAAATAGAAAAAATTGAAAGTTCCGATGAAGTAGAGCATACTTTTTCTGATTGGAAGATCACAAAGAATGCTAGCTGTACAGATGCTGGAATAAAAGAAAGAATTTGCGAGGTTTGCGGAAAAACAGAAACACAGACCATTGCAAAGACTGGACATAAGTCAGTAACTGACAAGGCGATCCCTGCCACCTGCACAACAGACGGCAAGACGGAAGGTTCGCATTGCTCTGTTTGTGGTGCGGTAATAAAGGCTCAGGATACAATAAAGGCAACAGGCCATAAGTTTGGCAATTGGACAACCACAAAATCAGCTACCTGCACAGAAAGCGGTACACAGATCAGAAAATGTGAGACTTGCGGTGCAACTGAAAGCAAGAGCTTATCAGCTAAGGGTCACACAGAAGTTGTTGACAAGGCGATCCCTGCCACCTGCACAACAGACGGCAAGACCGAGGGTTCACATTGCTCAGTTTGTGGTGCGGTAATAAAGGCTCAGGATACAATAAAGGCAACAGGTCATAAGTTTGGCAATTGGACAACCATAAAACCAGCTACCTGCACGGAAAGCGGTACACAGATCAGAAAATGTGAGACTTGCGGTGCAACTGAAAGCAAGAGCTTATCAGCTAAGGGTCACACAGAAGTTGTTGACAAGGCGATC
>NZ_JAOQJZ010000016.1:0-58739 GCF_025567495.1 Hominimerdicola aceti
TTTTTGACTTTCGATTTTTTCGTGCTTTCTAATGTGCTGTCTTAAATCAGCTTATCTATTATATCATATTAGCTAAGCTTTGTCAAGACTTTTCTTTGTGAATTCTTTGTGAATTCGTTTGAACTCTTTTGTGAAGTTCTTTTCGAGCTACTCCTTAGGTCTCTCCTGTTCTCCCGAACCTTTTACCTTCGTTTCGCTTCTCTCTTTATCGCTCTCTCTCGAGACGACTTGTTTATTTTATCACTTTTATGCCCTTTTGTCAACCCCTTTTTTCGCTTTCTGCTTTTTTTACACTTTATTTCCCTTTTCTTATCTCTTTTTGTCCATTTTGCTTTGCTCCTTTGTTCTCTTGATACAAAAAGTGACAGCTGAGCGTCGCTCAGCTGTCACTTTGGATCGTTTATTATATTTAGGCAAAAAAATAAACTCACAGAACAGAAGCTCTGTGAGTCATTGGAGGCGCCACCCAGATTTGAACTGGGGATCAAGGTGTTGCAGACCTATGCCTTACCACTTGGCTATAGCGCCATATTGGAGCGGATTACGAGGCTCGAACTCGCTACCTCCACCTTGGCAAGGTGGCGCTCTACCAGATGAGCTAAATCCGCATTTTGTGGTATCTACAATATTATATGCAAGATACCGAAACCTGATACATAAAGAATGTATTGGCGACCGGAATGGGGCTCGAACCCACGACCTCTAGCGTGACAGGCTAGCGTTCTAACCAGCTGAACTACCCGGCCATATGAGCGGACTTTATAAGTCCGCTTGGTGGGAACAACAGGGCTCGAACCTGTGACCCTCTGCTTGTAAGGCAGATGCTCTCCCAGCTGAGCTATGCTCCCGTTAGCTGTCGTTTTGAGTTGTATCTCTCAGCGACGATATTTATTATACACTATTCAAAGCCATTTGTCAAGAGTTTTTTTGAAATTTTTCAAAAAAAGTTTAAGTCCGCAAACGCTTTATTATCGGGCATTTGAATAGTGTACATAAAATATTCATTAAATATTATTCTTTTATTAACCCTAAAATTTCCTCAGGAGTAAAGTGATATTTCTTATCACAGAAGTGACACTCAACATCAGTACCACCGTCTTTAGAAAGATCTTCAAGTTCTGCCCTGCCCAAAGATATAAGAGCATTCTCTACTCTTTCCCTCGAACAATCGCAACGATAATTAACCTCAAAATCATCAAGAACGTTCGGTTCAAGACCCTCCAAGGCTTTCATTGCAATAGCTTCTGTGGTCATACCACCACATATAAGCTTTGTTACAGACTCCATTCCGTTTATATTCTTCTCTATCTGATCTATAGCTGACTCAGGTGCAAACGGCAAAAGCTGAATAAGAAATCCACCAGCACAATTCACTGTCAGATCTGGATTTACAAGTACGCCAAGAGCGCAGACGATTGGCACCTGCTCACTGACAGCAAGATAGTTAGTTATGTCCTCTGCTATTTCGCCTGAAACAATAGGCACTTGTCCGCAGTACGGCTCTTTAAGTCCCATGTCCTTGACCACACTAAGCGTACCATTGGAGCCTACAGCCCCTCTGACATCAAGCTTACCTTTATCGTTAAGCGGCAGTTCCACCACTGGATTTTGAACATATGCCTTAACATTTCCCATGCTGTCAGATACGCATATAAGCGCACCTGTAGGACCGTCACCGTCCATTTTTACAGTAATAGAATCATCTTTGCCTTTAAGTCCAAACCCCATGAGCGAAGTACCCATAGCAAGTCTGCCAAGTGCCGCCGTGACCACAGCGGAAGTTTTATGTATCTCTTCAATGCGTGAAACAATATCCTTTCCGTCGATAGCGCTGCACACAACGGAAGCGTCTTTACTTATAACTCTAACTATTCTACCCATAAAATCACCCTCTGTTTATTCTCCTGCACACATAAAGAACTCTCTGCGTTTTATCATTAACTGGCGAGTCCTCAAATCCGTCATACTTTCCTATAAGCTCAAAATCATTTGACTTTACAAGCTCGCTCAAAAACTCGTCCGTGTATATCTTCTCTGTGAAATCCTCACTAAAACGACAATAAGAGCCGTCCTCCTGCTCCTCAAAGAAGTCAAGATATATGCTCACGCTGTCATCATCATTGAGCTCATTCTGCCATGCACAGAAAAGCCCATCAAGATCATAGCAGAACGCATTGTCTGCAAGGATCACTCGGTGCTTGTACACAGTATTTACATCAAATATGAAAAGTCCACCATCGCAGGTGAATTTTGATACACACTCAAAAGTCTTTCTGACAGCTTCCTCATTTTCAAGGTGATTTATGCTGTCAAGAACACAAACAACAGCATCAACTGCGCCATACAGATCAAGCTCAGTCATATCCTGCATAAGATACTGTATGTTCAGACCACTTTCATAGCGCTTATCCATGGCTTCTTCCAGCATTTGATCCGACAGATCAACGCCTACCACATCATAATCAAGACGTGCAAGTGCTTCACTGAGCGAACCTGTGCCGCAGGCAAGGTCCAAAACTACCTCATGCTCTGAACTGTATCGTTTTATAAGCTCATGACACCGTGCTGCAATTTTTCCGTAATCGACATTCTCTGTAAGCTTATCATAGTAACAGGCAAATCTGCCGTATCCGCTCATTACTTATCTTCCTTCTTATCCAATCTGTCAAAAACGATATTATATCCGCCTGAGCCGTCATAAGAAAGCGAGCGGTTGACACGGCTTATAGTTGCCGTTGAAGCACCTGTTTCGTTTACTATATCGCTGTAAACATGATCCTTTGTGAGCATTTTTGCAACCTGAAAACGCTGCGAAAGTGCTTTCAGCTCAGGTATAGTGCAAAGATCTTTAAAAAACAACCTGCATTCCTCGACAGTTTCAAGACAAAGCACTGCTTCATAAAGATCGTCTAAATTTTTGATCTCAAGTTTCTCTTTCATTAAAAAAATCTCCTTTACGTTTCATGGTGTAAAGTGTTAAACCATAAATATATTTTAACACAAGTCATGAAAAATGTAAAGGAGAATTATGAATTTTTTATTTATTTACTCTTAATTTTTTCTTCTATTAGGCGTTAGAAAACCGCCGAATGATTTCGGCTCATCAGAAATATCCTCTTTATCATCGTAATATTCCTCTTCTTCGTCCTCTGTATCGCCTTCTAGTTTCTCTGGTGGCGTTATCTCAGCTCCCTCGGATATATCGTCTATTATTGCCCTCAATTCATCTACGCCCTCTCCGGTGATCGCAGAGAACTCCACACAGGTGATGTCCTCAAAGCATGGTATCTCTGTCTTGAAAGCTTCCATACGTGCTTTTCTGGCGTTAGGCTTGAGCTTATCCGCCTTGGTGAACACGATTATAAATGGTATCTCAGCGTCAATAAGATAATTTATCATCATCAGATCGTCTTTGCTCGGCGGATGACGCATATCCACAAGCTGAAAAACAAGTGCAAGCTGTCTGCTGCCGTCGTCAAGATAGCCTCCTATAAGACTGCCCCACTGCCTTTTCTCGGACTTTGATACGCTGGCATAGCCATATCCAGGCAGATCAACGATATAGATATTCTCCACAGAAAAGAAGTTTATTGTAACAGTTTTACCCGGCATAGAGCTTACTCTCGCCAAGTTTTTTCTGTTAAGAAGCTTGTTTATCAGCGACGACTTTCCCACATTCGACCTGCCAGAAAAGGCAAATTCAAGTCTGTCAGACTTGGGTATCTGCGAGAATTTTCCAAAGGAAGTATAAAATTCTGCTTTGTTATAATTCATAGGCGGCCCTTTCTATACCGTTAATTTTTTTCGCTCCGGCTCGTTCTTGCTTAGGAGTTCAAGCGGAACATTATTTTTGCTGTTTGGAACAAGTGCAACGTCAAGCACATCCTGAATAGTCTTTGCGAACACGAACTCGCAACAAAGCTTTACTGTATCGTCAACGTCATCAAGATCGCCCTTATTAGCAAAAGGCACAATAATAGTCTTTACCCCCGCCTTGTATGCAGCCATAGTCTTTTCACGGAGACCGCCTATAGGCAGTACTTTGCCGCTAAGAGTTATTTCGCCTGTCATAGCAACGTCACTGCGTACTTTTATATTACCCAATGCAGAGATGATGCCCGTTATCATGGTAACACCTGCAGATGGACCGTCCTTAGGCACAGCACCCTCAGGAGCGTGTATATGCAAATCTTTTTTCTCGTAAAAGTCTTTATCGATGCCATATTTGTCAGCAACGCTTCTGCAATAGCTTACAGCAATCTTTGCAGACTCCTTCATAACGTCGCCAAGTGAGCCTGTAAGCTCTATTCTGCCCTTTCCGTCAAGCACAAGGACTTCCAAAGGCATAACAACTCCGCCCACTGACGTCCATGCCAGGCCATTTACAGAGCCAACAGCATCTTTGTCTGATACAACATCAGGGAGATATTTCTCATGACCAAGATATTTTTCAAGATTATCCGCCTTGAAAGTAACTTTCTTAACGCCGTCTTCAACTATCTCCTTAGCAGCCTTTCGGCAAAGCGAGCCTATCTGTCTTTCAAGATTTCTAACGCCAGCCTCTCTTGTGTAGCTGTCTATAAGCTTATAGATAGCATCATTGCAGATGCGTATCTGAGATGCTTTAAGACCGTTCTTACCTTCCTGCTTTTTAATAAGATGTTCCTTTGCAATATGGAACTTCTCCTCCCTAGTATAGCTAGACAACTCTATGACCTCCATACGGTCGAGAAGAGGTGCTTGAACAGTATCGAGAGTATTTGCAGTTGTAATAAACAGCACATCACTTAAATCAAACGGCACTTCAATATAGTGATCTCTGAAAGCATTATTCTGCTCGCTGTCAAGAACCTCAAGCATAGCAGACGATGGATCGCCTCTGAAATCATTGCTCATCTTGTCTATCTCATCAAGAAGAACAACAGGATTTTTACTTCCTGCAAGCTTCATGGCATTCATTATTCTTCCTGGCATTGCACCAACATACGTCTTTCTGTGACCTCTGATATCACTTTCGTCCTTAACACCGCCCAATGAGACCCTTACAAAGTTTCGATTAAGTGCTCTAGCGACAGACTTTGCCACTGAAGTTTTGCCAACGCCTGGAGGACCAACAAGACAGAGGATCTGCCCCTTGATATCAGGAGTAAGCGCTCTTACAGCAAGATTTTCAAGTATTCTATCCTTGACCTTTGCCATGCCATAGTGATCCTTGTCAAGTATCTGCTTTGCCTTTTTAACGTCTGTCCTATCCTTTGTGACAGCATTCCACGGCAATGCAAGCACTGTGTCGAGATAATTTCTCAGCACAACACCCTCCTGTGACATCATACCCATCTTGGAAAGCTTCCTGACCTCGCCCATAAGCTTATCACGAACTTCTTCGGACAATATAAGTGAATCTATCCTATGTGTGTACTCATCAATCTCATTTACATCTGAGCCGTCTTCATTTTCACCCAACTCATTCTGTAACGCCTTGATCTGCTCACGTATATAGTATTCGCGCTGACTTTCTTCTATCTGAGAATGGACCTGACTATGTATCCTTCTTTCAAGAGATAAAACATTGGTCTCTCGTGAAAGCATAGTGATCATAAGAATTAGCTTATCTAAAACAGATGGGGCTTCAAGAAGCGACTGTCTGTCAGTAAAAGCTAACGGAATATTAAATGCCAAACTTTCAAAAAGTTGAACAGGCGTTTTAGAACCGAGTATCTGGGCATAAAGCTCTTCAGGCATTTTAGGAACCACCTTAACATACTCTTCAAACTCATCTAAGACCGAACGAAAAACAGCAAGTTGTTCGTCATCGTCAAGCCTATCCTTTGAATAATTTGGTACAAGTCTTACATCAGCTTCATAGCAATCATCATACTGATAAAACTCAGCAAGTCTCGCTTTACGCAGACCTTCTACATAGCATCTGTATATTCCATCAGGTGCTTTAACGATCTGTCTTACCTTTGCTACAGTACCCACCTTGAACATATCCTTTTTTTCAGGCATTTCAAGATAAACGTCTTTTTGCGCACAAAGAAAAACAAGTCGATCGCCGTCCATGGCATTTTTCATACTCTTTATAGTTCTTGGTCTGCCAACATCAAAATGCATAGACATTCCAGGGAAAACTACCAGATCTCTCGTTGGAACACACGGCATAATATTATTTATTTTAACATCAGTTTTATCTTTCATAGTTGCTCCATTTCCTTACAGCTCTACAAATACTGTAATGCTTTGTTATACAGCTTTAGTATATAATATCATATTTATGATACATTTGCAAGCCCCACTCAGAAACTTCCCCTTAACAAAAAGAGGCACCTATAAAGGTACCTCAAAATAGAAAACACTATTAGTCAGCTACATATGGAAGAAGTGCCACATGACGTGCTCTCTTGATAGCTGTTGTAAGTTCTCTCTGATGATAAGCACAAGTGCCAGTTACACGTCTAGGGAGGATCTTAGCTCTCTCTGTCATGCACTTTCTAAGCTTTGCGATATCCTTATAGTCGATCTTTTCAGCTCTGTCTGCACAGAACATACAAACCTTCTTACGACCTCTCTTCATAGGTCTGCTTGTATTTCTTTCCTTTTCCATGGTAAATTTCCCTCCTTAGAGAAATATTTTTCAAAACTCCTCTGCTTAGAACGGTACTCCGTCATCGGTCAATACTTCTTCAAAATCGTCAAGGTCACCAATGGACAAAGCGTCATTTGATGGAGCATTGTTATAGTTATTCTGATTAGAATTGTTTGCAGGCTGTGAATATCCACCATTGTTCTGCTGATAATTATTCTGCTGATAACCACCATTTCCGTAGTTATTGGAATAGTTACCTGCTCCCTGCTGTTTTGGTTCACCCGTGAAAGACACACTGTCAACATTGACCTCAGTTGTATAATGCTTTACACCATTCTTGTCATCATAAGAACCTGTTCTTATCTGACCTTCAAGAGCGATCATTCTGCCCTTTGAAAAGTATCTGTTGATAAATTCAGCTCTCTGTCCCCAAGCAGTGCAAGTAATAAAATCAGTCTGCCTTTCAGCACCCTGACGAACTGGTCTGTCAACTGCAACATTGAATCTCAAAACTGCATTTCCACTAGGAGTCTGTCTTACTTCAAGATCCTGAGTGATCCTACCCATTAAAATAACTCTGTTAAGCATAACTTTTCCCTCTTTCGCAGTTTTACTTGACCGTTACTAAGAAACGGATCACGCCGTCTGTGATACCAAGAATTCTCTCAAGCTCAGCTGGAAACTCAGGCGTAGATGTGAATGACCACAGTACATAAGTACCTTCTGTTTCATAATTGATAGCATAAGCCAGCTTACGCTTGCCCCAATTACTAAGTGTAACGTCACTTGCGTTTGCCTTGATCAAGTCATTGAACTTAGCTGTGAGTGTGTTTACAGCCTCCTCGTCAAGCTTAGAGCTGAAAATTACCATAGCCTCATAAGACTCATTAATTTTTGCCATTGCATTTGCACCTCCTTTTGGATTTCGCCTGTGCCGCAATTTGCACAAGCAAGGATAACTCAATTATTATAACACAAGACCGATTATCTGTCAAGTGTCACTTGCGCTTTTTTATGAACTTTTTGTAAAATCATGCAAATATCTTTGTAACACCAAAAATGCCAAACACAACTATCGCAGAATAAACGGCAAAGCCAAGAATAACAGCACCCCATGACGTACCGCCCTTTGCTGTTATCTTTTCAGCAATCTCCTGCTCAGTGCCGTCCTCCGACCTTATCTCACGGATCTTTTTTTGTGCAAACTTATAATACATATAATTGCCGAAAAAGCCTGCCACAAACTGAAGTGCCATTGAAACATACCATGTCGCAGCGGAAATGCCCTGAAAAACCCTTCCAGTCACATCGATGCCGATATCAAGCGAGAAACCCATTGTTCCTGCACTAAGATATTCTATCGCAGTAGGGATATTGAGCAGTGCCGTAGCCACAAGCATGATGATACCCACAAGATTCATTTTTCTAAACAGAAAATACAGGTGTGGAAAAAGGAAAGCAGCAAAGTTTATGGAAATCTTTCCACCAAATTTACCAAAACGTATAAAGTTAGACAAAAATATAAGCGGATTTGTCTTTACAAATTTTGCATAGTCATCTAGTTTAATGCCTTCAAGATCTGAGTCCTTATCAAATACAACCTGTCTGCCAAACGGACCGTAAGGCTGTCCGTCAGGACCGGTCTGCTGAGCGTTATTTTGCGTGTCCATGTCGTTAAATGGACGTTCCTCAGTATCATTTTTCGTAAGCGGTGTTCCGCACTTTTCACAAAATAGCTTGTCAGGCGGATTTTCAAAACCGCAGCGTATACAGCGTATATTCTCACTTTCTACACTCTCCTGAGTTTGCTCCCAGCTCTGACCACTTTCATGCAAAGCGTCATTTATGCACTTTCCTTCTTTGAGATAACACTCACGATGATAAGGCGTGCCACACTCAGGACATACAACTATATCGTCACCATCTTTGAATACTTCTCCGCAGGAAAAGCATTTTTTTCCTGTATAATTAGCCATATCGGGTTTCCTTTCTTGCTGAAACAGGCTTTTTAAAGCCTTTAAATAATATTATAGCACAACTTTCAGGAAAATGCTATAGTTTTTTTATATTTTTCCTTTACTTTTCACAAAAAAAGTTTTATAATATATAATGATATAAAATAAGGAGAAAAAGATATGGTATTTTTAGAAAACTTAAAGTCAGAGCTTGAAGCTCTTAGACCTATCATCAGCGAGCTGCATGACGTATACGATATTGAGCGTTCTCAGGAAAGGATCGCAGAGCTTCACGAAAAAGCCGCAGAACCTAATTTTTGGGACGACATGGAGAAATCGCAGAAGGTTTTGCAGGAAACAAGAAATCTTGAGGGCAAACTGGAAAAATACAATAAATTCAAGTCGTCATTTGAGGATATCGAAGTGCTTATTGAAATGGCAGCCGATGAGGGTGACGAGGACATGATCGACGAAATACAGTCTGAGCTTAAAACTCTAAAAGAGGGTCTTGACGCCGCACAGCTTGACACTCTGCTCACAGGCGAGTATGATCACAACAACGCTATCATCAACTTTCATGCAGGAGCAGGCGGAACTGAGGCGCAGGATTGGAGCGAAATGCTTTTCAGGATGTATCATAAATGGTGTGAAAGCCACGGCTTCAAAATGACTACTCTTGATTATCTCGAGGGTGCAGAGGCTGGCATGAAGAGTGCCTCCGTTATCGTGGAGGGTGAAAACGCTTATGGCTATCTTAAAAGCGAAGCAGGAATACACAGACTTGTGCGTATCTCACCTTTCGACAGCTCAGGAAGCAGACACACGTCATTCTCAGCGGTGGACGTTATGCCTGAGATTGATGACACTATTGAAGTAGATATCCGTCCTGAGGATATTAAAATGGACGTTTATCGTGCAAGCGGTGCAGGCGGACAGCACATCAACAAAACGTCATCAGCCGTAAGACTTACCCACATACCAACAGGCATCGTTACATCATGCCAGACACAGCGTTCACAGTTTCAGAACAGGGATTATGCAATGAAAATGCTCAAAGCAGAGCTTATCAAAATAAAAGAGCGTGAACATCTAGAGAAGATAGAGGATATCAAGGGTGTTCAGAAAGAGATCGCATGGGGCGCTCAGATACGTTCCTATGTTTTCATGCCATACACTCTTGTAAAAGATCACAGAACGGGTTTTGAAAACAGCAATGTAAACGCTGTTATGGACGGCGACCTTGACGGTTTCATAAACGCTTATCTCAAAGCGCTTTCACTTGGCGAAATCGAAAAATAATTAGCATAAACAAAGGACAGTTCAAACGAGCTGTCCTTATGTTTTTTATGAGATTGTTTTGCCTTTTTTTCTGCTCTCTTTGGTCTTGACAGGAGTTTCTTCCGCCGCTCTATCCTCAAAGAGCTGTTCGTCAGGGTCTGCATTCTTGTATGCAAACTCAGGATTGCTTTCACCACGCTGATCGTAGTAAGGCTGGATAACGTGTTTTCTGATAACAGGATAACAATTGAAGCAAGTCACGAAGCATATGAACGAAAGAGGCCAAAATGGCAATATGAACAGAGAATATGGCAGGAAAAGATACATCATAACAATAACGATAAGCGATGCCAGAAGTGACCAAAGAGACTGCTTTATGCCAAGACTCACAAGATAAAACGAGTTCTTTATTATCTGCTTCATGTTAAGGTTAGTGGAGCTTATCATAAGATAGATGTAAAAGTGCATCATGAAGAATACAATAAGACAGCTTATGCAGATAACAAACGGAATGTATATCATGGAGTTCTGCTCTGCCCAATATTTATACATTGGAATCCCGACCATAAATCCTATAGCGAAGATGATATCTATGGCACCCATGATAGTGCCCTGCTTGAAATTCTTCTTGAAAGAATCCCAGAAATCATGTAGCAGAAACGCATTTCTTTCCTGAGAATAATTTCGGCAAACCTTTGTCATTGCAGCCGTTGCAGGTCCTACCAATACTGACGGTATCGCCAGTAAGAGCCATATTGGATTTGATGTCATAAGCATAAGTATGACCATAAGCGTCATCGGTATGCAGAAAACGAAATACAGCAAATTAAGCTCCATAAGCTTCCACATATGCCTGCCATAGACTTCAAAAAACTTAAAAATACCCTTTTTCTCCTGAGGTGCTTTAAGTACACCTCTGCCAGGGGTATTGTAATTACCAAATAAAGACATTACACCGCTCCTTAAAATTAATAGTCCCCGAAATTGCCCCGAATTTTATTTCATTCTTTGTATACTGTATACTAAATTCGTCCTGCAAAAATAATCGTCAGCAGACATTCAAGCGCAGCCGCAACAGCCGCCGCTGCTTCAAGCACAAGAAACTTAACAGCATAAAGCCGCACCGTCTGTCGCAGACCGCTATGCTGTCCTTCAGAAAAAACAATGCGCAGCAGGATATTTGACATAGCGACAGCTTCCCTTGCGGCTATCATAAGTGCCGCCGCTGTTATGACTGCAGGAAGAAGTACAAACATCGCTGAAAGTAATGCACCATGTCCACCGTAAATGCTGTAAAGCTGAGACATTGCAACACCCCAGCCCGTGCCACGCAACAGCAATACTGCAACAGCTAAAGGCTGTCCCAGTGAAGAAAAACCTGACAAAAACACAACTGCTAAAAAAACAGTCGAACTGAAAAAAGACCTCACAAGAATTTCTTCAAGATCACCTGACGACCTCACGTCAACAAAGCTGTTTGAAAACACCGACAGCATTGAAAGTTCGTCGCTGCCCATAAAGCAAAAAGTAACAGCACCCAAAAGCGCACCAATCAGGATAGCTCCTGCAAAAAATGCAAGAACTCCGCTTTTGTATATGCCTGTCCCGCTGTTCATTATACATCACTCCTTTGAGTAATGTATATGCCACGGTGCAGAAAAAATAACTATTTTGAAAGCTCGTAAGCTCTCTTAGTGCAAGCCTTGCAGCAATCCTCAACAGCCTTTGGCAGACCGCCCTCACGGAGCTTTTCAAGACCAGCGATAGTTGTGCCACCCTTTGATGATACCATTTCAATAAGCTCATCAAGTGACTTGCCACTGTCAGTTATCATTTTGGCAGAGCCGATAAGCGACTTTGCAAAAAGATCTCTTGCAACTGTTTCATCGATGTCAACGCTCTTCGCATACTCTACGAATGCCTGAGCATACAGATAGATAAAAGCAGGAGATGAGCCGTTTATTGCTATTATCTCTTTCATTTTATCCTTTGATATGACGGCATACATACCGCATGAGCCAAATATATTGCAAACAAGCTCAAACTCCTCATCTGTTACGCTGTCAGAGCGTGAAAGAGCAGTTGCGCCCTCCCCAAGAAGAAGAGGAGTGTTTGGCATAACAAGCACTACCTTTGCGCCAGCCACAGTTTTTGAAGCGATATAATCATCTGTAATGCCTGCGCAGATAGAAACTATGACCGTATCTTTCGTTACCGCAGAAGCTATCTCATCAAGCACCTCGTCAAGCTGCTGAGGCTTAATTGCAAGAAAAACATATTCTGACTTTTCAACTACCTCTGCACAGCCTGAACATTTTACTGTTCCAAGCTCGTCAAGTCTATCAAGTATCGGAGCATATTTATCAAAAGCGTAAAGCTGAATATCCTTACTCATTTTACTGCCTGCAATGCCCTTCATGATAGCATAGCCCATATTTCCTGCACCGATAAAACCAACATTTATCATACACTCAAGACCTTTCTGAATAAAAGGCAGAAGCCTGCCTTAAAAATAACTTAATTTTAATTATACACTAAATCTCAACGGATTTCAAGTGTTTCACCTAAATTTCACATTAGTACCCCCTTTTTCTTGTATATTTTCACGCAAAAAACAGCGACATTTCTGCCGCTGCTTTAAATCATATATTTGTCGGTTTATGTCCAAACTGTGTTCTTACTTTTTCATAAGCAAACTTCACAGCAGGCAGGAATATCATGAGCAAGATCAGATCCACAGGGAGCTGGATAAGATTTTTCGCTATTCTCGGTGTGCAGTATGTAAGAAAACCGCTCATTCCTTCTTTGGTGAGATTTGTGATGCCAAAAGTCTTGTTTACATAAAGTGTATACAGGAAATAAGAATTAAGTCCTATATTACAGAAAAGTATAACACTTCCTCTTGCAATTGCGATCCTTATGTAGCTTTGAAGCTTTTTGTTGTTAAAATCGCACTTATACAACAGACAGCCATAGATGATACCTGAAATAATAACTACCATTGCAAGCTGTGGGCTGTAGGCTCTCGGAGATTTGTTCTGCACTATATATCCTAGAAAGTCAAGCACAAATGTAGACATTCCGCATACCACAGGTCCGTAAAGCATACCTATAGTACAGGTTGCAAGAAAAGTGAAACCGATCCTCAAGTCAGGCGTTACCTCAATGGAAAATGATCTGATAGCAAACGCCAACGCTATCAGTATTCCTGCTGTTGTCAATGTTCTAAGATCTTTCAGTGACTTGAAAGAGTCATAGAACATTCTTCCGAAGCTCTTCATAAATTTACCTCCTTATTCTGCGAGCTTGTCGCTTTGTGCATAACGGAGCATAAAAACAGCTCTGCACACTACCCATGCGGGATGTGCAGAGCCGCTATAAAAAGCTTCAATTACACATTCAGCGGGATGCGAAAACCGAACCGCAAAGATTCTGCCTTTTTCGTTCCGACGGCAACTCCCCGTCCGACGGACACTTAACGCTCAGTTTTCTACTCTGTAATATGTCAAAGTCTTAAAGACTCAGACCTCATGAAAAATTAGAATGCAGTTTCATTGAGGATCTTGTAAAGCTCTTCCTCGAAAGGCTTCTTCATTGAAAGAGCCTCCTGAATATCTACATCATATATCTTGTTGTCCTTCATACCAACAACTCTGTTGCCAATGCCCTGCTCTAGCAGTTCAACAGCGTGATAGCCCATTTCAGTTGCGACAACTCTATCTCTTACTGTAGGAGAGCCGCCTCTCTGAACATGACCGAGAATAGTAGCTCTTGACTCGACACCAGTAATATCCTGAAGAGTTCTTGTGATATACTCTGTCTTGCCAACACCCTCAGCAACTACAATGATAAAATGTGTCTTGCCTGACTTCTTTGTCTGCTCCATCTTCTGAGCAATAGCATTGAGGTCATAAGGCTTCTCAGGTGTGATAACAGCCTCAGCGCCTACAGCAGCAGCAACGTTGATAGCAATGTGACCAGCGTTTCTGCCCATTACCTCAACTACTGAACATCTGTCATGTGACTGTGCTGTATCTCTGATCTTATCGATCATTTCCATAGCCGTGTTCATAGCTGTGTCATAACCGATAGTATATTCTGTGCATGAAATATCGTTGTCTATAGTACCAGGCAGACCGATACATGGGATACCCTGTGCTGAAAGGTCAGCCGCACCTCTGAATGAGCCGTCACCACCGATAACTACGATACCGTCAAGACCCATTTCGAGACACTTATCTCTGCCCTTCTTTACGCCCTCGATATCTCTGAATTCAGGACATCTTGCAGTATAAAGACAAGTACCGCCTCTCTGGATTATGCCAGAAACAGTTCTTGCATTCATCTCAATAACTTCACCATTAAGAAGACCGTTATATCCTCTGAGGATACCTACGACTTCCATACCCTTTGCAAGACCAGCTCTGCATACTGCTCTGACAGCAGCGTTCATTCCCGGAGCATCTCCTCCGCTGGTAAGTACACCAATTTTCTTAGCCATGTAAAATACCTCCAAACCAGGAAACAATTTATCCTGTTACTTTCCTAATAATCTATAATGAGCATAGCACAAAGCCCCTGAATTGTCAAGGGCTTTGTTTATTTTTTAACATTTTATTAAACGTTTTCGTTATTCAGCAGGCACAACAGCCGGAGCTGGTGTTGTTTCAGAAGAGCTGCCTGTGTTCGTATCAGGCTTAGGCTCTGTTGCCTTTGTTGTAGTGGTCGTAGTAGTCACAAGACCTGCGGAAACTGTAACTGTAAGCACATCACCATTTTTAACATTCACAGTGTTTCCAACATTAACGCTCGTCGCCATAACATATCCTGCAGAAACAGAGCTTGAGAAATCGGTAACGACCTTATACTTGATATTATAAGAATCAAGTAGCTCAAGGTAAGCCTTCTTTGACAGACCAGAGAAATCAGGAACAGAAACATTTTCAGGACCTGCACATACTTTAAGAACAAGCTCATTTTTCAAAGACGGATCAAAATCAGTACCCTCTGGTATGCTCTGCTCTTTAACAACGTCCTTATCGTCAACATCAGAATAATAATATTCAGCCTTGATAGTAAAATCCTCACCAAGTTGTTTTACAACAGTATTGTATTCCAGACCCACAACGTTAGGCATTATAGCGCCATAGCCATATTCTGACTGACTTTCAGCATCAGTCACCTTAGGCGTAGCAACTGTGGTGCTGTAAACGAATACCTCGCTGTCAACTCCATCTGCATCATCAGAAGAAATGACCTTATCCTCAGACGAATCATTATTGCTGTCCGACGGACCTGAAAACAACTCATATAGCAGAAAAACTGAAAGCAAAAGCACTATCACAAGCACCGTCCAGCCTATTATCGTAGCCGTTTTATTCTTAGGCTTTTCTTCCTCACGAGTCTGCTGTGGCATTTGCCTTGACTGCGTTCTTTGTCTTGGAACATGCTGTATAGGGATAGTCTGAGTTGAACCCTTAGGGTGTTCCATATGCGTTGTATGCTGCTCAAAAAGTGCAGTAACAAGCTCTGAAACTGTCTGTATTCTTTCTTCGCCACGAACTCTCATAGCTCTTGAAAGAACTCGTGAGATATGCTGTGGTATTCTCGGATTGACTCTGCAAGCTTCGACCATAGTATCATTCTTTGTTCGGGTATAAGCATCAAGGGGCATACAGCCTGTTAGTATTCTATAAAGAACTGCAGCAAGTGCATAAACGTCAGTCCATGTGCCCTGCCATTCTAACGAAGAATATTGCTCAGGGGCGGTATATCCTGAATAGAACTCAGGAGAAAGCCCTGTATTAGATGTTCTTATAGAACTTATGCAAAAGCCTGTAAGTTTAAGCTCACAATCAGTTGTAACAATAATATTTTCAGGAGATATTCCCCTGTGTATGATACCTGCATTATGTATAATGCTCAATGTTGTAAACAATGGCACAAAAAGCTTTTTGACCTGTTCCCATGTGAGAAAGCCTGTATTTGACTGTAAAAATTTCTTTAGCGTCACGCCCTCCACATATTCGAGTATGACATAGGTCGTATTATTCTCGCAAAACATATCCTTTGCCGTGGCGATATGCTGAAGATTTCTCATGCGTGAAAGAACTTTGTTCACGTCTGCAAACTCAGACATAAATGTCTTATACTTAGCCAGACAATCTGGATTCACCACAAGTCGCTGACTTTCGCTATCTCTTTCGCAAAGAGTGTCAGGCATATACTCTCTTGCCACACACTTGCATTTGCCAACCATATCGTAGCAAATGTAAGACGCACCCTCACCATTATATGAAAGCATTTTTCCGACTATATATCTGTTGTCAAGCACTGTTCTCGGTGCAAGATAAGCCTGTAAATGCGGGATATCGTCGGTATAGCTACAATAATGACAGCGACCGTCAGAACCAAGTTCGTTCATACAGCCCATACATAATTTAGTACTAGGATCCATACCGAACCTCCTTTTTACGTTATTCATCAATTTATATTAGCAACAAACCGAGCATAAGTCAAGTTTTTTTGTGCAATTGTAGAATTTACGCAACAATTTGTATTTCTTTTGTAACATTATGACCCTTTTACAGATATTCAGGATAAATAAGCGTAGAAGAATAATACAGATACTTATTATCCGTATCGAACGTTACATTAAGCACCACAGGCTGATCATCACCTGCGTCATTCTCATACCAATAGCGGTATATATAATTTTTAGTGTCTTTTGACCATACGATGCCGTAATATTCAAGGTCTATGGCATCTGACAAGCCACTCCACTTTGCTCCTTGTTCAAACTTATCAAGGTTGATAGCTTTACTCTTTTTTTCACCGTTTGCATTGTTTTTAAGCACCTTGAAATTTGAATATTTTACAGTTTGTATACGTTCTTCATCATCAACAGTAACAAGTGCCGCCCATTCAGGATAATTTATGCCATCAACATTAACACTGTCATCAGACTCAATGATATAATCAAAATTCAGTGCATTGTTCACTCCCTGAAAAACCGATTCGTCCTTAAAGTGCATATCAAGCTTTTTCTGAGCCTTTGCAACATCTACGCCGATATATTCAGAAATGCTCTCAGCGGTGTTTTCACCCTTTCCGCTTATAATATTCACAACGATAAGGACGACAAGCACCACAAGGAGCACTACCGCCACTGTTATAAGAATAAGCTTGAGCTTGCCTTCAGACAATTTATGTTTTTTCTCGCCCACTATTTCCACATTTAGCGGTTTATTCTGCTTTTTGAAACGCTTCATGATAGATGTATTTTTGTCTGGTCTTAATCTTGTGTCACAGTTAGGACAGAAAATGTCATCATCGTCAATTGACTTGTGGCATTTAGGACACTCCATAAAAACAACTCCCTTTTGCAACATCCGTGCATTTGCACACTTTTTCAAAACAAGTATACCATAATCTCTGTAAAAAGTCAACAAACGAAAAACAGCGGACAGAAGTCTATCCGCTGTAAAAAACATATATCAGAAGTGCATCTGATCTGGGTCTTCGATATCCTTTGCAAAACAGCCTGCAACAGGTATCGTTTTGCTGCGATATTTTGAAAGGCCTGCTGCTGTCTCATCGTCAACGATAAATGCCTTATCAACAACTGCATTCTTCGCTTTAAGTGTCATGACCTGAACGCCTATAGTATCTCTCGTGGACTTAGGCATAAGAAGCGCTGTATCAAATATCATTGCTCTGCCGTTAGTTGTGCGAAGCATTATCTCAGCGTTATCCTGCACAAAGAACATTCCCACAAGCTTAGCCTTTGCAGAATAAGCGTTGGCAAGCTTCTTTCTGTTGGTCTTTGTTTCATAGGCATTGAGCGGCACTTTTGCCACCTTTCCGTTTTCAAAACAGAATATCATATAGCCCGAATAATCTACAGTATTCACCATGGACACAACGCCCTCACCGTCATCAAAACCAAGCTTTGCAGGAATATAGTCGCCAAGAGAGCTTGCCTTTGTGTCGGCAAACTGCGATACCTTGGTCTTATACACAGCCGCCTTGTCCGAGAAGAACAGAAGCTCCGTTTTGTTGGTGCTTTCCATTTCCTGAAGCGGGCCGTCGCCCTCTTTATACTTCTGCTCGCTTGCCATTCTCAGTGATTGCGGAGTACATTTCTTGAAATAACCGCTTTGAGATAGGAAAAGCTTGCAGGCGTAGTCAGGGATATCGTCCTCTATGTCTATCTCCTCGATATCAGTCTTATAATAGAACTGAGTTTTTCTTGGCTGACCATACTTCTTTGAAACTTCCTTTAATTCGGAAATGATGATATTCTTTATTTTTCTGTCGCTTCCAAGAATATCTTCAAGCTCTGCAATAGCTTTTTCAAGGTCCTCAGTTTCGGCAGTTCTTTTGAGGATATACTCACGGTTAAGGTGTCTGAGCTTTATTTCAGCCACATAATCAGCCTGGATCTCATCAATGCCGAATCCAACCATAAGGTTAGGAACGACTTCTGTTTCTTCTTCCGTTTCTCTGATTATCTTTATAGCCTTGTCTATATCAAGTAGTATCTTTCCAAGACCTTTCAGAAGGTGGAGCTTGTCTTTCTTCTTTGCAAGGTCAAAGCTTGTTCTGCGTCGAACGCAATCCATTCTGAACGCTACCCATTCTTTAATTATATCATAAACGCCCATTATTCTTGGATAGCCGTGAACAAGTATATAGAAATTACATGAATATGAATCCTGTAGCGGCGTCAGCTTATAAAGCTTTTGCATAAGCTTGTCAGGGTCTACGCCCTTTTTGATATCTATACCTATTTTCAGACCGTTAATGTCCGTTTCATCACGGATATATGATACCTCTCTTATCTTGCCTGCCTTAACGAGAGCAATTATCTTCTCGATTATTGCTTCAACTGTGGTAGTGGCAGGTATCTCAACGATCTCAAGACACCTTGACTCCTTGTCATACTGATATTTTGCTCTCAGCTTAACAGAGCCTTTTCCTGTGCGGTATATCTTATCAAGCTCCTCCTCATCATATAGAAGTGAAGCACCGCCCGGAAAGTCAGGTCCTTTCAGCGTTTCAAGAGCGTTGAAATCAGGATTTTTCATAAGTCCGATAGTTGTCTCGCAAACCTCGCTGAGATTGAACGGACAAACTGATGAAGCCATAGAAACGCCTATACCAACATTTGCATTAACAAGTATTGACGGATAAGTAGCAGGAAGCAAGGTCGGCTCTGTGGTGGTGTTATCATAGTTAGGAACAAAATCAACAGTGTCCTTGTCTATATCTCCGAAAAGCTCCTGACAGATAGGCATGAGCTTTGCCTCAGTGTATCGAGAGGCAGCATAAGCCATATCTCTTGAATATGCCTTACCGAAGTTACCCTTGCTCATTACATATGGGTGCAAAAGCGCTTCATTGCCCTGTGAAAGTCTTACCATGGTTTCATATATAGCACCGTCGCCGTGAGGATTGAGCCTCATGGTCGCACCAACGATATTGGCAGACTTTGTGAGCTTTCCGTTTAAAAGTCCCATTTTATACATGGTATAAAGCAGTTTTCTGTGTGAGGGCTTAAAACCGTCTATCTCAGGGAACGCTCTTGATACCAAAACGCTCATGGCATATGGCATATAGTTCTTTTCAAGAGACATTGTTATCTTTTCGTCTGCAACAAGTCCTGCACCCTCGATATATGCGTTGTTATTTGGTTTAGCAGTCTTTTTAGGCTCTGCCTTTTTTCTTGCCATAAAATCTATCCTTTCATAAAGTTCGTAAGGTCGGTGCACTTTTTGCCTGTATACTGCATAGCGATCCTGCTTTCGGGATCGGCGTCAAACATATACAGCACCGCAATAAAAATAAATTCAAGTGGTTTCATAAGGATATAGACCACATCAGCACGCAATTTCGTCGATATATGCTGTGAAATGGGATATCCGTGTTTATCGTAAAAGCTTCTCACACATTTGTGAAAACGTGGAAGCTTATCCTGTATAAGCTCTTCAAATGCGTTTGCAACACAAAGCTGTCTGTTCACAACTATCTTATCCCCACGCCGCAGACCCATTCGCTGAGGTTTGACGAGCTTAGCGTGTCCCCCTGCCGCAACTGTGCAAAGATAATGCCCTTGTGAGTAATCAGGCGGCGGAGGTATCTGCTGAGAAAACGTCCAATCGGCTGTTTCCGTGAAAGCCTTTACTATGCTGTCAGGGCGCTGTCCAAATAAAACAAGTATCAAAAGCATCACCGCAAGGAGCGGTATCATTGCCACAAAGCTGATAAGATACCAACCAAGGCTTTTTGTGAGAAGCTTATTAAGCCAGCCCATAAAGCCGCTTTTCTCCGCCGAATTGCTGAGATATCCCGTCTGCGCCTTTATTTCACGGCGAATGAGCCTTACGGACATAAGCATATAATTCATTGGAAAAACCAACATCATCACCGTGAAAAAGTTATCCATATTCTTCAAAAGCTGTATCACCAGCAGTATATCAAGCACATTGCCCATATACACCCCTGCAATGAGCATAGCCGCAAACAACGGCGGTTTTCTCTTTGTTATAACACTCAACAGTACAATGCACACCATAGCTATAAAAAACAGGAAGAAAAAACTAAACCTATACTCCCCTGCTATGGGTGTATGAAATTCCCCATGAACAGTTAGAGGAACATCATATTCAACGCCAAGACCTAACCCGTCAAGGTCAAAAACAGACAGCAGCGAACCGATTACCACCGTCAGCACATCAAACAGCGGTCTGTCCAATTCTTTAGGTGCATTCTCAAAAAGCCTTATAACATTTATTACTGTGAAAAACAATGGAAGTCCAACACATATCACAAGCGCAGACGACCATATAAAAATTGCGTCCATAATGCTCTCCCCTCAAACAGCTTATGAAATATCTGCCATATCCAGATAATCAACACCATTATTGGTGATGAAATCTTTTCTTCCCTGCAAATCGTCACCCAATAGCATATCGAACATCCACTGTGTCTGCTCGATATCGTCAGGCTCTATCTTTATAAGACGTCTTGTGGCAGGGTCCATTGTCGTAAGGCTCATCATCTCCGCCTCGTTCTCGCCAAGACCTTTTGAACGCTGGATATCAAACTTTTTATTGCCTATCATTTTGAGTATCTTTGTCTTTTCGTTCTCGTCATATGCAAAGTAAGTCTTGTCGGAAGTCGTTATCTCAAAGAGCGGTGACTCCGCAATATAAACATATCCTTTTTCAATAAGGGTCGGCACGAGCCTGTAAAGCATTGTGAGTATAAGCGTTCTGATATGGAAGCCGTCAACATCGGCATCAGTACAGATAACTATTTTGTTCCAGCGTAGGTTGTCAAGATTGAACATAGATATCTCCTTGTTCTTGCCCGTCTTGACCTCAACGCCGCAGCCTATGACTTTTATAAGATCTGTGATTATCTCGTTCTTGAAAATCTTATCATAGTCAGCTTTCAAACAGTTGAGTATCTTTCCTCTCACAGGGATAACAGCCTGAAACTCTGCATTTCTTGCCATTTTTACAGAACCGAGCGCCGAGTCGCCCTCCACGATATAAAGCTCACGCTGAGAAAGGTCTTTTGAACGGCAGTCAACGAATTTCTGCACCTGATTTGAAAGGTCGATAGAGCCTGCAAGCTTTTTCTTCAGGTCTATTCTTGACTTCTCAGCCTTTTCACGGCTTCTCTTGTTTACAAGAACCTGCTCTGCTATCTTCACCGCTTCGTCAGGATTCTCAATAAAGTATATCTCGAGATTGTGCTTCAAGAACTCTGTCATGCACTCCTTGATAAACTTGTTTGTGATAGCTTTCTTTGTCTGATTGGCATATGAAGTCTGTGTAGAAAACGAACTTGAAACAAGCACCAAGCAATCCTCGATATCCTGAAAAGTAATAGGCTTTTCGTTTTTCAGATACTTATTGTTGCTTTTGAGATAAGCATTTATCTGAGATGTGAAAGCACTCTTTACAGCGTCCTCAGGCGAACCACCATGTTCCAGAAAGCTTGAATTGTGATAATATTCAAGACATTTTACCTGATTAGAGAAAGTGAACGCCACAGAAAGCTTTACCTTGTAATCGTCCTTGTCCTCACGGTCACGACCCTTGCGGTCGCCTGTGAAAAACTGCACCGAGGTCAGAGGCTTTTCACCTGCTATCTCTGCAACATAATCGGCAATACCATTCTCATAATAGAACGTCTTTTCTTCAAAAGAATTGTTCTCACGCTGTATACGCAGGATAAATGTGATATTAGGGTTTACTACAGCCTGCTTTTTCAGAACGTCCTCAAAATATTCGTTCTCAATTTTTATATCAGTGAAAACTTCAAGGTCAGGTCGCCAATGTGTCTTTGTACCTGTCTTTTTCTGCTTTGTTTCTTCCTTTTTAAGACCGCCAACGTTTCTTCCCTTTTCAAAGTGCAGGTCATACTTATATCCGTCACGGAAAACCTCGACGTCCATAAACTCAGATGAATACTGCGTCGCACAAGCACCTAGTCCGTTAAGACCCAAAGAATATTCATAGTTATCTCCGCCGTTATTATTATACTTGCCACCTGCATAAAGCTCGCAGTAAACAAGCTCCCAGTTATATTTTTTCTCACGCTGGTTATAGTCAACAGGACAACCACGTCCGAAGTCTTCCACCTCGATAGAATCGTCATTATACTTTGTAACGATTATCTTATCGCCATGACCGTCACGAGCCTCGTCTATAGAGTTTGAAAGAATTTCAAAAACAGAATGTTTACAGCCCTCAAGTCCGTCAGAGCCGAATATTACCGCAGGACGCTTTCTTACTCTGTCCTCCCCCTTAAGGGATACTATATCTTCATTTGTATATTCCTTTTTATTTGCCATTTCTCATTTCCTTTCTTACGGATCTGAAGAATTTTTTACATACAAATTATATTATAACACAAAGTCAATGATTTTGTAAATACATTAATTAAACATTTTTCAGAACAATGCCGAACGTTTGTTTTGTTACTAATAAACAAAAACATAGGCTATTGATTATTTGAAAAAAATATTATATAATATAGGTAGCTTAAAAAATCGGAGGAAAAAATGGATATTACGATAAATGTACCGCAGACCGAAAGCAACTCAAACTCTGCCAAAGCAATGGCTCTTAATAATGGGCTGATATGGTTCATATGCTTTGTTCCGCTTATCGGCTTGTTTCTTGAAAACTATGCAAACTCTGCCACCGCAGGAGCGTTCCTGTGGATACTTGTTCCGCTGTTCATGATAGGCTGTTCCATTGCAGATTGCAAACAGCTTATAAAGCATGGCATTGATGCGGCACACCTTTTCAAATGGGTATGGCTAACGCCTTTTTATGTTTATAAGCGTGAAAAGCTTTGCGGCAGAGAGCGTTATAAAGCAATAATGTGTGGATTTTTCATTATCGCTGCACTGTTCATGAATGGTTTTACGCAGAGCATAAAAATAGACAACAACTATATGCTCGTATCCGCACAGAACAGTTATGTGCAAAGCCTTGACAACTTTTCGGGAAATTCATCAAAGGTAATCGGTGAGTGCATAGCTTCTTATCTAGGCGAGGACGCAAAGTGGGATTGCACAAAGAACGGTCACAACTACACAGTAACAGTAAAAGGCAAACATGGCTCTGATAACTACACTATTTCCTTTTTAATAGTATATGACGGCTTCACCTACAGAAAATTCACCATTACAGACGTGATAAAAAATAAAGTTTCACTACGTGACGATGAATTTAGTGCTGTATGCAAAGAAATATTCACAGAAGATAAAAGCGACACCGACAGTAGCAACGAAGAAATTTCAAATTCACAAACAGAATAATTTCATGAGCGGACTTTGTTCCGCTCTTTTTGTTGTCAGTGTACATAAATGTGTACAAACTGATCCCGCACGATTAGTGTATATGCACAAAGATGATAAATTTGTCACTTTTCTATTGACTTTGCAAGGTGAAAGTGATATTATTGTCACATAAGGTGATAAATAAATCACCTTGTATATGCAGCTGTTTAAATCACAAATGAAAGAAGATGTAGAAATGAATGACAAAACGGAGATAAAAACAGACAAAATATCATACAAAAAGTATTACAGACATATGGGTATTTTGGGCACGCTGGGTGGAGCGATGTGGATATTCTATTGGGTTATGGAAAAGGTGCTGCCTGCGATAAAGAAAGGGCACACACTTACCAATGTGATAAACCTTATCGTATCTTTGGGAACGCTTGCGCTGATCGCCATATGCATAACAAAGATGATATCCACGGTCGGCAAAAGAGATACAAATGACGAGCTTACTCAGCAGACAACAGCAAAGGTCAATCAGACTTTTATAACGTTCCTGTTCACGATCGCCTGCCTGTTTATTTCAGTTATGACTTTGTTTTCCGATATTTTAGGAAGATTTAAGGTCACACTAAACGAATATGTTATAACGGGCTTGATATGGTTCTGCTATGCGGTGTACAATTTTATAGGTCTATATTTTGAAAGTAAGTTCGATGATGATGAGAACTAGAGGGATAAAAATGAAAGCGAAAAAAGAAAAGAAAAAGATAACTCTGAGAGAATATCACAAAAAGCGTATGGTAACAGGAATTGCAATACTTGTCACAGAGATATTTGAAAACACTGCGGAGCATTACAAGCTTGATAATACAACATGGGCGACGGTGATATTCGTTGTGTTGGCTGCTATGACGGCTTTATTTGCAGTAATATGGCTGTATGCAAGCTGTCAGAAAGTTGACAAAGAGGACGAAATGGCAAAAGAAAATATGCTCAAGGCACATCAAAGTATCACAAAAATGTTTTTGATAATATTAGCAGTGGCGATCTTTATATCAATGTTCTGGGAAGGAAGTATAACCATAAAGATAAACAGCGACAGACTATATCAAGTATGGTTTATATTCTGGTTCAGTTATATGACCCTTGAAAGCGGATTTTTCCTCCACCATGAGGGCAAGCTCAGCACCGATGAGGAGGACGAGTAATGCCGGAGCTAAAAACAAAACTCAAGGAATACCGTGCCAAGCTTGACATGAAGCAGGGTGACCTTGCCGAAAAAGTGGGCGTCAGGCGTGAAACTATCATACGTCTTGAAAAAGGACAATACAATCCGTCTCTAAAGCTTGCAATGGATATTGCAAAGGTATTTGGTGTATCTGTAGAGGATATTTTTTCATTTGAAGATGAATAAAGCTGAAAATACAGTAAAGCAGACGGTTTGCATAATTTTGGTGCAGAAGAAAAGCATATACTGAAAATGCAAATACAGACATATAAGCACATATTCTAACGCAGACAGATAAATATTGAATATACATTGCTTATGCTATGATTATCTTTAGTTTACGCCATATTACTGTGTATATTAGTGTAAAATGCAAAAGTGAAATGAATTGTGAGAAATCGAGAGAAACAGAGCAAAACGAAGAGATTTAAAGAGAATGAGGGATATAAATTAAAAATTCGACGTTTTGACTATTGACAATCATGAAAAGCTGTTGTATAATAGACAACGTTGTGAGTTCACAGGGCGAAAATGCGGCTGTGAACAGACTTTTTAAAATTCTGAATGGAGGAAATAATATGTCAACTTATATGCCAAAAGCAGGCGACATTACTCGCACATGGTATATTCTCGACGCTGAAGGTCAGTCACTCGGTAGAGTTGCTGCTAAGGCTGCTCACATTCTTCGTGGCAAGCACAAGCCAACTTACGCACCACACGCTGACTGCGGCGACCATGTAATCATCATCAACACAGATAAGGCTGTTCTCACAGGCAAAAAGCTTGATCAGAAGTCTTACAAGTGGCACACAGGCTGGATCGGCGGTCTTAAGGAGATCAAGTATTCAGATATGATGGCTAATCAGTCAGACAGAGCTATGACAATTGCTGTTGAGGGTATGCTCCCTAACAACACACTTGGCAGAGCTGCTGCAAAGAGACTCAGAGTATACAAGGGTGCTGAGCATAATAATGCTGCTCAGAAGCCTGTTAAATACGAACTGTAAGGAAGGAGCAATTTAGATGTACGAATCAAAGCAGCCATATTTCTATGGCACAGGTAGAAGAAAACATTCTGTTGCCCGTGTTCGTGTTTACGAGGGTACAGGTAAGATCACAATCAACGGCAGAGACATTGACGATTACTTCGGTCTTGAGACACTCAAGCTCATCGTTCGTCAGCCATTTGCTGTAACAGATACAATGGATAAGTACGATATCGTTTGCACAGTAACAGGCGGTGGAGTAACAGGTCAGGCTGGTGCAATCAGACACGGTCTTTCAAGAGCTCTTCTTCAGACTAGCGATGAGTTCAGACCTCTCCTCAAGAAGGAAGGCTTCCTCACTCGTGACCCAAGAATGAAGGAAAGAAAGAAGTACGGTCTCAAAGCCGCAAGACGTGCTCCACAGTTCTCAAAGAGATAATTTCATTCTCATTTATCAAACCGTTTCGCAGAAATGCGAAGCGGTTTTTTTATACCCTATCCTAACTGTCAAAATGCACAACCAAAACATCTGTTCGTTGTCAATTTAGCTGAATATCCCCCTGCTTATTGTAAATAACAACAAAATATGATATAATTATTACTGATAAATTAACTTTTAGGAGATAACTGCTATGACGAATGAATACATAAAACCGCCCGTTGAGATACGCTACAAAAATGAACTTGATGCCTTGAAAAGTGTTGATATTGGCAAAAAGCCTGAAAATTGGGTGCTGTCGCCAAAGGCAGTGCGAACATTTATATTAGGCGGAATCATCAAAACTGCCGATGGCAAAATGCAGATAAAGCGCAAATTCTATGGCAATGACGCACTTGTTGAGCGCTGTATAATCACCCTCGCCGGAAACCGTGGACTTATGCTGGTGGGTGAGCCAGGCACTGCTAAAACTATGCTCTCTGAGCTTCTCTCTGCTGCCTGCTGCGGCATAAGCACGAACACAGTTCAGGGTACGGCTGGAACTACCGAGGATATGATAAAATATAGCTGGAACTATGCCATGCTTCTTTCAAAAGGTCCGTGCCGTGAAGCCCTTGTGTCTGCTCCCCTGCTCATAGGCATGGAACAAGGCATTTTCGCACGATTTGAGGAAATAACTCGTACCCCTGCAGAAATCCAAGATAGCCTTATTTCTGTAATGAGCGACCAGATACTCAATATCCCTGAGCTTGAAAACGAAGGACTTGTTTTCGCCAAGCAAGGATTTAATATAATCGGTACTGCAAACACCCGTGATAAGGGCGTAAATGAAATGTCAGGTGCTTTGAAAAGACGTTTCAATTTTGAGACTGTCGAGCCTGTTCGTGACGTAAGGCTCGAAAAAGAGATCATTATCCGTGAAGCACAAGACCTTGCAAAAACAGGTCATATCGACCAGCCTATAGACACTGACGCTGCTGAACTTCTTGCTGTCACATATCATGAGCTTCGTGAGGGCGTTACCTCAGAGGGAACAAAGCTTGAAAAACCAAACGCCGTTATGAGTACAGCCGAAGCTGTGTCCGTTTTCTATCAAACTATGAGCAGTGCATATTATTATGGTGACGGAAAAACTGATCTCAAAGAGCTTACGCAGAATCTTTTAGGAGCAGTTTGTAAGGAAAACAAAGACGATCTTGAAAAGCTCAAAAGCTATTTCAGGATCGCTGTTAAGGAAAAAAGTGCAAGTGAGGGAGGCATATGGACAGAATATCTGGATACAGCCAAGTATCTGAAATAATACCTTTTGACTATTCTCAGCCATTTCTGCTTTTTCCTGTAAGACACCACAGCCCTGTCTGCTCGTGGCAGCTCATCAGAGTAATTAAAGAATATCAGCCCGATGTCATACTTATAGAGGGTCCTGAAAACGCCAATGATATGATAGGTGTGTTGACGGACGAGAGAACTAAGCTCCCTGCGGCTTTCTATTATTACTACAAGGACAGGAAAAAGCTTATCAGTGATGAAGCCGAGGACTATAAATGCTACTACCCTTTTATCTATGCTTCACCTGAGTATAACGCTCTGAAAACAGCCGCAGCCATGGGTATAGAAGCACGCTTTATAGATCTTCCCTACAGCGAGATACTTATTACCACAGCCGTAAATAAAGGTCTTCGCAGTAATAAGGACAAACACAGCTACACTGATGACAGCAGACTTATATACAGCAAATTCTGCAAAAAGCTTTGCGAGAAAACAGATCTAAGGACCTTTGAAGAGTTCTGGGAGAAGTATTTTGAGATAGAGGGGCTCAGACTATCTGTACAAGATTTTGTACAGCAAATGTACACCTACTGCATTATCACACGAAATGACGAAACAGAAGATGATCTTGCAGCAGACGGCACTCTTGCAAGAGAAAACCATATGGCTCTGCGTATCAAAGAAGCACTTAAAGATAACAAAAAAGTCCTTGCTGTAACAGGCGGATTCCACAGTTTGGGACTTTATGAGCTTTTGAAAAGTGATAATATCCAAAAAGAAAAGCTTCACAAGCTCTCTCAAAAAGATGAGGGCTGTTTCCCCGTAGCTTATTCTTATGAAGCAGCAGACGCTCTCAGTGGATATGCCTCTGGTATCCAGCGTCCTTATTTTTATGATTGCGTGATGAACAAGCTAATCCACTGTGATGACCCGGCAGGTGTTTACAGCGACACAGTTCTTGACCTGCTCATAGGTACAGTGAGAGCCTGTGATAAACATGATATCCCAGTGTCAATGGCTGACGCTTCCGCAGCGCAGTCTATGATGAGTGGACTTGCCGCACTTCGTGGCTGTCATGAATGTGGACTTTACGAGCTTGAGGACGCCATAACCTCGTCATTTATCAAGGGAGAGAAAACAATATCCTCCGCCCTGCCTATCGACCTTATGCACAAACTTGCCACAGGCGACAAGACAGGTCATATAGGCGATATAAACCACGTTCCTCCGCTTATCGCTGATTTTGAAGAACAGTGTAAAAGGTTTCGACTTAAAATAAAAACAGTAACCCCTAATAAGACGGAAGTTTCACTTTTTACCACTGCAAACGGCATGGAACTAAGCGGATTTTTCCATAGAATGGTGTTTCTAGGCACAGACTTTGCCCAGCGAACAAAAGGACCTGATTTGCATAGGCGAAAAGACAGAAGCCGTGTCCGTGAAGAATGGGTATACAAAAAAGTCCCTGCCACAGACGTTGCACTCATAGACCATACTGCCGACGGCTTCACCATTGAAGAAGCCTGCCGCACCTGTGCTTCAAGAACACTTCGCCATGAAAAGCACTGTGATGTTGCGGCGCATATCCTTGTGGACTGCTTCCAAATGGGCTTAGAACTCTCTGATGATGACAAAGCTTGTGCCGAGAACATTCTTAACTCAGACGGTGACTTTTTCTCTGTAGGCAGAGGTTTAAGGCATTTTATCACTCTTATGGAACTCCAACAGCTTTATAATACCGAGTTTTCCGCCGCAGAAAATTGTGCAAAGCGGTGCATGACAAGGATAATCACAGCACTGCCTGATATGGCGTCGGTGAAAGACGACCACATTGCAGAATGTGCAGCGATAATGTACGCAATGCAGAAAGCTGTCACTGACGGCTTTAGAGAATATCGTCATGACTATGAAAACGCCCTGCTTTCCCTCTGCTGCAAATCTGATAAAGACCCATTTGTTTACGGCACAGCACTTGGCATACTTTATGCCTTTGACCCCCACCGCCGCAAGCTTGCTGAACAGGCAATGTCAAGCTATCTCAAAGGCGACAGGAATGTTCAGATACAAGGAGCGGAGTTTCTTCACGGACTTTTCAATGCCGCCCGTGATATCATCATGACGGACGATTCTTTCAGCAGAATGACAGACACGCTTATCTGCGGACTTGACTATGACGATTTTATAGAAATACTTCCCTCCATGAAGCTTGCTTTCAGTTGTTTCACCCCCTATGAAATACAGCAAACAGCCACCGCTGTCGCAAAGCTTTATGACGCTGACAGTGCTGAGCTTCTTACGGAAAAACCTATAAACGAAAGACTATATAGCTTCGGTGGGAAAGTAGATAAAGAGATAGTTAAACTTTTGTCTGAGGAGGAAAAGCCATGACAGATGAAAACAAAGCCATATCCGTCAACCGCTGGCGGCTCGTGCTGGGCGGAATGTCTGACAAAAGCCTTTCCTTTACCGGTGACAAAGCAGAGATAATAACGTTTCAGGATATGGAAAAACTACTCGATTATCTCTATAGCCGTGCGCAAGGTGACGATGTAAGGGACGAGAACAGCAGGCAAGGCGGCCAGGGTGGCAGTGTGCTAAACGCCGCAGAATGGATAACAAAAGTCAGAACGCTTTTTCCAAAGCAGACCGCCGATGTACTTGAACGTCAAGCTTTGGAAAGGTTCAACATGACCGAGCTTCTTACCGATAAAAAGGTTCTTGAAGAAATGAAGCCTGATATAGCGCTGCTTAAAACTATCATTCAGCTCAAACATCTCATGAACGGCGAGGTGTTGCAGGCGGCTGTAAAAATAGCAAAACAGGTAGCAGACGATATCAAACAAATGCTTGATATGACCATAAAGCGAAGCCTTACAGGCAGACTTGATAAAAACACATCGTCAGTTATGAAATGCTCTGCAAACCTCGATTTCAAAAAGACTATCCGCCGAAACCTGAAAAACTATGACAAAGCAAGCAACCAGCTTATACTGAAAGATATCTATTTCAGTGGACGTGTGAAAAAGCATAACAAAAAGCGCATTATCATAGCCATAGACGAAAGCGGTTCAATGCTCGGTTCAGTCATCTATAGTGCAGTAATGGCGCAGATAATTTCCGAACTGCCATTTGCAGAGGTGAAGCTCATCATATTTGATACAAGCATCGTTGACCTCTCAGACCATGCAGACGACCCTGCTCAGACAATAATGAGCGTTCAGCTTGGGGGAGGAACGGATATTGCAAAAGCCCTTACCTACTGCGAAAGCCTTATCGTTACGCCACGTGACACTTGCGTTATCGTGGTAACAGACCTCTACGAGGGTGGCAGTGAAGCACAGCTTATGAACGTCAGCAAAAATATAATCACAAGCGGCGCACATCTCTCATTCCTTACCGCCCTTGATGAAAATGCCGACCCTGCCTATGACAAGGCGACAGGTCAGAAGCTTGCAGATATGGGCTCATTCGTTGGCAGTCTTACCCCTGATAAGCTTGGGGATTACATCGGAAAAATATTTGCATAGGAGATGACATCTTGGACGTAATCGATAAACAGCTTGACATCGCAAACGAACAATCGCTTATTGAGCTTTCAAACAAGGGCATTTACAAACGAGCGTTGAAGGAATCCAAAAACATGACCCTTTCGGCTGAAAAAATCCATGAATGTTACATAGTAAAATTAGACGGTGAAACCTGCACCATAAAATCACCACTTGATGAAAGTCAATGCAGTTGTGTTTCAAGAGGAATTTGCAGGCACATTATCACAGCCATACTACTTTTGAAAGCACAGCTTCCACAGTACGACGGCGAGGATATCACTCCAGAGGTCATAACCTCTGAGCCTGAACAAGCAGAAATCGAACTCCTCGACCAACCTGAAATAAATTTGCTTTCTCAGGATACCCAGAAAAAGATAAAAGGATGTGCCGAACAGTGCATAAAAATAATGTCTGGAATATTTACCCGAGGTCTTGTAAGAGCCGAAGAGAGCGACCCCGATAATTTTGAGCTTGCCGCAGTTTCCTGCCACGCTTTGAGAATGGCTGAGGCAGAAAGACAAATGCGTGAACTTGGCAGCCGACTTAAAGACTGTGTTTCAAGGCGAGCTTCATTCAGTCCGCAGGTATTCACTCACAAAATGTTTGAATATGCTGACAGCATGAACAAGCTTATAAAAGCCGACATCACAGAAGAAATGCTCGGCACCTTCCGCAGAGAATACACCGACTATGAAGGAACGCTCCAACTCCTGCCTATAGGTACAAGAAATGTCAGTGGCGAATACACTGGCTGTATCTACTATTTTCTCAATAAAGACAGAACATCTCACCAGCGCTTTCTAACCTACAGTGATCTGCGCCCCACGTTCTATGAAAAAAAGTCAAGACGATTTGCCGAAAGCACAACTGTATGGGATCTTGACAGCTCTCTAAACAGCTATATGTGCACAGAGCTGAAGCTTGAAAACGCCAAGGTGAGCATGGGGCATTTGTCCTCATCGTCAAAGACCAATGCCATAGGCGTAGGTCCTGCACAGCTAAACTGTTTTGCCCTCCGTGAGCTTATTGTCAGCGATTTCAAAGAGCTTGCGGAAAAGATCTCCGCAAACAAAAGCGACGAGGAGACCGACCGACTTTATTTCGTTCACCCCAAAGAGTGCGTCGCTTCATATTTTGACAAGCACACTCAACAGCAAATTTTTATTATAAAAGACGGCAGTGATAGACAAATATCCGTCACCGCAAAATACACAGCAGAAAATCGTGAATTTATTTCCACGCTTGAAACCATAGGTGGAAAAATGCTAAAAGAAAAGCACAAAAACTACGTCCTGCTGGCTCAGGGGTATATCGACCACGGCAGGCTAACGCTTTTCCAAATAGAGGTCTATGATTTTATTGATCCGCCTGACAATGTTCCTGTACCCGTCGAGAATGATACAGACCAAGACTATGGAATGTGTAGCGAGCTTCTTGACGCCACCGAAGAAACCGACAAGAGGATAGTCACGGCAATGGAGTGCGGAGTGAACTCTGTTATCACAGACGAACACGTTCAAAGCATACGCCAATGCGGACTTGAAGAACTTGCAAAACGTTATGAATGCTTCACAAAGCTGTGCGAAAATGCAAGACACACCACCGCAGACAAAAGCCTTGATATCTTCACTGCCGCAGGCAACACAATGCGGTATATCAGACTTTGCACACAAAAATTAGCACTGTTCAGTGCGATAAATAATATGGAGGAGAAAAAATGATCTACAACGAAAGCACCAAAAGCTTTATAAAGCTTGAAACCGCCCTAAAGGAGCTTGGTTTTGACCAGCAGACCATAGACCTTGCCCTTGAATATCTTGACATCACAAAGCCAAGAAACAATGACCTGATGAGAAAAATTATAACAAGATACTATCCAAAACTCATGCAGTATAGTTATCGTGAAAAGCTTATCAAAGCTGTAAAAAATGAGATATCAGGTTCAGATAGTGAGGAGCTTAAAGACCGTTATATTATTTTCAGTTCAATGGCAACGGGTCCATATTTCCGATATATGACAGATGCGCTGTCTGGCAATGCCTATATATATTCTGAAAACAAAGCCATGTATATGAAGCCGCTCACTGATTTTTATGGTGAGAACGCAGAAGCAGTCTGGATATCAACTGAGATCTCAAACCGCTCAAATGATTCTATCAGCGTTTTCACTGTAAATCATCCTATCTATTCCGCAGACGATGCCATAAGAACATTCAACTTCGTTAGCCCTGACGATATTATTGCACAGCTTCTCCTTTGCGTTTACGCATTGGACGCAACCGAGCTGCCTAAAAAGAGCCTGCTCGGCAAAACAAAAATTCCTGATACAGCCGCAATTGCCATAAAAAAGCTTGCCGAAGTAGTCGAAAAAAAGCCCAAAACAACTACAGCCGTTTTCTGTCTTTTTCTTGCCGCATATGCAGAAGCGTCATATTTTGCAAAAGAATACCGTGCGTTTTTTGATAAAAACATTGTGAAATATTACGACGATCTTACCCAAGGGCTGATATATATGAAGCTTTCCACCACCAGGATATTCGACCTTATCGAAGCTCAACCACAGTGTCTTACAGATAGATACATTCTGCACTTTGTCAAATCACCTGACAAAAATGGGAATTATCCAGCACAAATGGTAAAGCTCGCAAAAGATCACCCACAGCTTTTCATAGAAACAATGAAGAACGCTCCATTTGACACAGCGATCACTATGGAAAAAATGCTCAAAGCCACCGACCCTAAATATAACGCAGAAGCAATTGGTCTTAAAGCTACCCATCAGGAACGTATCGCCAAACTTATTGCCGAACATTTCAAGCACAGTGACGAGATATACGCATATATCATGGGCAAAGCAGAAATAGACACGATACTCCCCTTTGCAGACGAAGAAGCCTGCGAGGGCAGACATAAGAAAATGTACTATATTGTTGCATATGGAGAGGACGATTTTATTATCCGCTGTATCGCCGCCCTTTCCATAGGAGCGTCTAAAGATACAAGTGACCCCCTCCAACTTATAGGCAACGATCTTTATTATAACACCGAGTTCATCGTCCGTGCAATGGTAAGATCAGGTCTACCGATAGATATAATTATAAGATCCCTTGGCTGGCAGATAGAAAGCTCTTACTGTAAAGAAGTCATCATCAATAAGATAACCGCTGTCATGCCAGAATTTAAAGACAAAGCCACCATTATCGACGTAAGCAAAATGGCTGTGACCAGCCGACTTTTGTATATAAGGCTTCTTGATATCGCAGACAGCAACAAATACAAAGACGAATTTTTTGCCCTTTGTGACGATAACAGCAAGGTAATAAAAGCAGAGCTTGTGAAAGTTATATCCGCCCACAAGGATTGGCACGATAATGTTTGCAAACTTCTTGCTCAGAAAAAATCAGCCAAGCGTGAAACTGCACTTATGATAATCGAAAATCAAGGTACTGACGCCTACCGCACAGAGCTTGAAAAAGCCTATGCCACAGAAAAATCCGACAAACTCAAATCGAAAATATCTGAACTTTTGGGCAGCGAAGCAAAGCCTGCCGAAATATCAGATGAAGACCTTGTGACTGCGCTCACCAAAGGCACAAAAAGCAAGAAAGTTCTCTGGCTTTTTGAACAGCCCTTTGCACCTATTCACTTCACCGATGATAAAATCGCAGAGGATATCTATTTGCAGGCTCTCCTGCTTACATATGCAAACGCCGACGAAGGTACCCTCCCACCCGAGGGCAAGACACTTGCCCAGAAGCTCAAATCTGACGAGCTTGAAACATTCGCCCTTGAAGTCCTGAGCCGCTGGCTTGAAAAAGGTGCAGAAGCGAAAACAAAGTGGACAATGTATTTTGCGGCCATTTACGGCGGTGATGAAGCAATAAATTGCCTGACGGATTACATAAAAGAATGGTCGAAACAGTCATTAAATATGCGTGTTGCCCTTGCGGTTAAAGCCGTCAATGCCGTAGCTCTGAATGGCAGTTCCTATGCACTTATGACTGTAGACAATATTTCAAGAAAATATAAGAGTCGTGCGGTCAGAGCTGCCGCAGTTGACGCACTTGCCAATGCCGCTAAACAGCTTGGCTTGACAACGCAGGAGCTTGCGGACAAGATAGTACCTGACATGGGCTTTGACGAGAAAATGTGCCGCACCTTTGATTTTGGGAGCAGAAAATTCTCCGTTTATCTCACTCCACAGCTTGATATAGAAATATTCGAGGGCGAGAAAAAGCTTAAAAATCTCCCTAAAATAGGCGTTAATGACGACCCTGCCCTCGCAGAAAAGGCTACTGCTGATTTCAAGGAAATGAAAAAGCAAATGAAAACTGTTGTTGACGCACAGAAACAGCGTCTTGAATATGTGCTTATGCTTGACCGTAAGTGGACAGCAGCAGCTTGGAAAGCTCTCTTTGTAAAAAATCCTCTCATGCACTGCTTTGCGATAGGTCTTATATGGGGTATTTACGAAAATGGCTGTCTTAAAACTTCGTTCCGTTATCTTGACGACGGCAGCTTTACAAACTCAGATGATGATGAGATAGAGCTGTCCGAGGTTATGCAGATAGGGCTTGTTCACCCGCTGGAGCTTACTGAACATGAAAAAGAAGCTTGGCTGGAACAGCTTGATGATTACAAGATAATACAGCCATTTGACCAGCTAAGAAGAAAGGTATACAAAGTAGCGGAAATCGATAAGAATAAGACCGCCTGCGAGATCTTCAAGAATACCGAGATAACGAACACCACTCTAGTCAACCGCATGACCAAAGCAGGCTGGTATAAGGGTCAGGCACAGGACGCAGGCTTTTTCTATGAGTTCATAAGAAATGATATCTCAGGCAAGGAGAAAGATCCCGACGGCAAGCTCATCAACATAGGCATGACCGCCGAGCTTAAATTCTCAGGAACATACATTGGCTATTACGAGATAGAGGACGTGACCGTGGAAGAGCTTTACTTCCGACTTCCCGATGCTGCATACAATGACAACATGAAACTTGGCGATGTCAATCCAAGATACTACAGCGAAGTTGTCTTACAACTTAAAAAAGCTATAAACAAGTAGGCATAACAAAAGGCAGTTCTGATTTTTTTCAGAGCTGCCTTTTACTTATTTATTTTCCACAGGAAGTCCGTGATCTCCTGCAATGTGTCTGCCTGCCCTGTTCACACAATATATGCAAACAGGAACTATGTACAAGCAAGCCGCTATCCATGCCGCCTGATCTGTGAAGCAGATTGCAAGATAACCGAATTTCGGCACAAATATCATACTTACAGAAATTCGAGCTATCATTTCCGTCACTCCTGAGAATATAGCAAGTCCAGAATATCCAAGGCCCTGCGTACACATTCTGCAAGTGTTGAGTATACCGAGCGTCCAATAGAAAAAGCCTGCGTAGAAAAGATATTTGGCTGAAGCAGTAAGCACTGCTGCGTCTGACTTATTCACAAAGATAAGCGAAAGCTCTCTGCCGAAGAATATAAGTACAATACCGGCTATTACTCCATATGTCATGCCAACGCCAACTCCAATGCGTATACCCTTTTTGATACGCTTGAGATTTCCTGCACCGAGATTTTGGCTTGCAAAAACAGATGCACCTGTTGCAAAAGCGTCATAAGGACACATTGTGAACTGCTTTATCCTTGCCCCAGCAGTGAATCCTGACACATAAATGCTTCCAAGCTTGTTGTTAGCCGACTGCATGACCATTGAGCCGATAGCCGTTATGGAATATTGAAGTCCCATAGGAAAACCCATTATTATAAGGTTCAGCACCGCAGGCTTTGACATCGCTCTGTCCTCTTTTGAAAGCTTAAGCACGTTTACCTTTTTCATAATAAATACAGCACATAGTATTCCGCTTATCGCCTGAGCAACGACCGTAGCGATAGCCGCACCCATGCAGCCCCACCTGAAGACGATAACACACACAAGGTCAAGTGCAATGTTCAAAACCGTTGATATAGCAAGAAATACAAATGGCGTTTTACTGTCGCCAACAGAACGCAATACGCTTGAAAGCAGGTTATACAAAAGTGTGAACGGTATGCCAAGAAATATCACCAGAAGATATTTATATGCGTCATCAAAAATATTCGACGGAGTTGAAAGAAGCTTCAATATCTCACTACAAAGCACCGCACAAACTGTGGTCAACACAAACGCAGTAACGGCGGTTATAACAATAGAATTGTAAAAATACTGTTTCAGCTTTTTTATGTCCCCTGCTCCGAAATGCCTTGCAATAGGCACGCCAAAGCCGCAGGCTGTTCCCATGCAGAAACCAAGCACCAAAAACTGCACACTGCTTGAAGCTCCGACACTTGCAAGAGCGTCAGAACCAAGAAATCTTCCCACGATGGCAGCGTCAATAAGATTGTATGTCTGCTGCAACAAATTTCCTAAAAGCAGAGGAAGCGCAAAGCTCATTATAAGCTTGAACGGACTGCCCGTTGTCATGTTTTTTGTCATTACTTTTCCTCCAAAAATCTAACTATTACATTTATCATCTTTAATTTTTACTATCACATTCTATCATCAATATATGAAAAAATCTATAACACAAATTAAATTTACTTTTGTGATTTTAAACAAATATAATAACAAAAAACATACATATTGCACATAAAAAAAGGCAAGCATATTTCAACCTGCCTTTGTGTAGCTTACGCTTTATACGTTAAATCTGAACAGAACGATATCGCCGTCCTGCATAACGTAATCCTTACCCTCAAGACGAACAAGACCCTTTTCCTTAGCCGCCGTCATAGAGCCACAGCTCATAAGATCGTCAAATGAAACAACTTCAGCTCTGATGAAGCCCTTTTCAAAGTCAGTGTGTATCTTTCCTGCCGCCTGTGGAGCTTTAGTGCCCTTTTTGATAGTCCAGGCTCTTACCTCAGGTTCGCCTGCTGTCAGGTATGAAATAAGACCAAGAAGCGAATAGCCCTCCTTGATTATTCTGTTAAGACCTGAAGTTTCAAGACCGAGGTCTGCAAGGAACATTTCCTTGTCCTCATCGTCCATGTCAGATATCTCAGCCTCTATCTGCGCACATATCGGGAACACAGCCGAGCCTTCGGCTTTTGCAATCTCGCAAACTTCCTTGTAATGCTCGTTGCTTTCGATATTGTTTCTGAAATCATCTTCGCAAAGGTTAGCCGCATAGATAACAGGCTTAAGTGAAAGAAGCGGTGTTTCTTTAAGTATCTCCAGCTCGTCCTCTGTCATGTCATAAGAACGTGCAGGCTTGCCGCTTTCAAGATGCTCTTTGAGCTTTTCAAGGAACTCTACAGCAGAAGCAAGAGATTTGTCGCCTTTCATTGCCTTTTTAGTTCTGTCAAGCTTTCTCTCGATAAGCTCAACGTCAGAGAAAATAAGCTCCAAATCTATAGTTTCAATATCTCTGCGAGGATTAATAGAGCCGTCAACATGAATGATGTTAGGGTCGTCAAAACATCTTACAACGTGAACGATAGCGTCCACCTCTCTTATGTTTGAAAGAAATTTGTTTCCAAGTCCCTCGCCCTTTGAAGCACCCTTTACAAGACCTGCAATGTCAACAAATTCAAGTGTTGCAGGAGTAAACTTTACAGGGTGATACATCTCAGCCAGCTTGTCAAGTCTTTCATCAGGCACCGAAACAATGCCCACATTCGGTTCGATCGTGCAAAACGGATAGTTCGCAGATTCTGCACCCGCATTTGTGAGTGCATTAAAAAGTGTTGATTTTCCTACGTTAGGAAGTCCTACCATGCCAAGTTTCATATCAATATACGCCTTTCGTTAAAATTTTACGCCATCATGGTCAAAATCATCTTCATCATCATCAAAGTTATAATCATCATAATACTCGTCAGGGTCAAAATGATCGTTACAGCCACCCTTGTCTATCTTGTTGTTACAACCGATAGTAACGCCTTTCTTGATAGGCGAAACAAACAGACCAATTATAACGCCAAGGAGAAAAAGTGCAAGACCTTTCCAAAAATAGCTTACTGTGCAGTTATTTTCAGTATCGCAGTTTTCTTCAAAAATATCCATAATAATACCTCCGTCTATTCTACTGATTTTAAAGATTCTACCATATCTATCTTTTTAAGCTTGAAATGAAGAACCAAATTAACTATAAATGCAAATGCCAATGTGAGCAATGCACCAAGCACATACGCCCACCAAACAAGCTGTCTGTTGAACAGCACAAGGTCGACCTCAGAAGTTATCACAACAAAATAGTGCAGTATCTTTCCTGCCGCAAGACCCACGATAATTCCCACAAGCGTCGATATCAGATTTTCTCTGTAAATATACGCTGAAGTCTCACCGTCATAGAATCCAAGCACTTTTATTGTCGCTATCTCACGAACACGCTCAGTTATGTTTATGTTTGCCAAATTGTAAAGCACCACAAACGCCAAGCCTCCCGCGCAAACGATGAGCAAAATAACGATAGCGTCAAGGCTGTCCACAGAATTAAGGAAACCTCTGCTTGAATCATTTTTAAAGCTTATTCCATAAAACTCGTCATTTGAAATAAGCTGTTCCTTGAAAGAGTTTTCATCAGTGTCTTTCTTTAGGTCAATAAAAGAAAGATTATAAACAGGCTTCTCACCGTATACACTTTCAAAATCATCAGGAGTGATGTAAATATAATGCAAAGCATAGTTCTTGCTTACTCCGCCTATCTTGAACTCTTTCTCCTCATGACCACTGAGCTTTATAGTAATAGTGTCACCCGTTTTCAGGTCAAGAAGCTTTGCAAGCTTTTGTGTTATGATAACAGAACCGCTTTTCACTTCAAGGTTTGATCCATTCTCAGCAGATACAAGATCGATATAATCTCCCATATTTTCAGGAGATTTCGGCACGATCATAGAAACAGACTGGTTTTCACTTTCATTTTCTGCAATGCCATCTGTACTCTGCATAAGCATAGATTTGTCTACCTGTGGGATACTGCTTATCTTGTCCTCCAATTGTTTCTCGTCAAAATCGGCTGAATTAAGTACCGCAATACCATCATACAGAAATATCTCATTGAATTGCTTTTCGGCAATAGTCTTTATAGAATATTTCAAACCAAAACCCGTGACTATCAGCGCCGTACAGCCTGCCACTCCCACGATTGTCATAAAGAAACGCTTTTTATATCTCAGCAAATTTCTCACAGTGACCTTTGCAAGAAAGTCAAGCCGATTCCATATAAGATCCACACGCTCCAGCAAAACACGCCTGCCATTCTGCGGTGGCTTTGGACGCATAAGCTGTGACGGCTGCGACTTTAGTTCTTTCATGCAGGCATAAAGCACCGCCGAGCAAGTGCAAATAACCGACACCACCAAGCAAAGCACCATATAAACAGGCTTAAACGGTGTGTCAATATCAGGAATGTTATATAAAATATTATAGCAACTATGAATTATCTTCGGAAAGATCTGCAATCCAACAACAACGCCTATGCAGCTTCCTGCTGATGCCGCTGTTGCTGCATAGAAAAGATACTTTCCGGCTATTCTTGCCCCACTGTATCCTAAAGCCTTGTATGTACCTATCTGCGTTCTCTGTTCCTCTACCATTCTAGTCATTGTGGTCAGACATACAAGCGCCGCCACAAGAATAAAGAACACAGGAAACACCTTTGCAATAGAGTCGACCTTCTGAGCGTCCCCATAAAAGGAACTATAATCAGAGCTAGCCTCAAATCTGTCATACTGATAGAATGCAGGCGTTTTCACGGCTTCAAGTTCTTTTTTCGCTACGGCTATCTCATCTTCTGCCGCCGCAAGCTGACCATTATATTCATCAAAAGCCGCCGTACTTCCTGTCTCTTTGTCTTGAAGAAGCTTTCCTGCCACTTCTTCAAGCTGTTGTGCTTTTAAAAGCTGTGACCTTGCAAGATACTTTGCACTAGAACCACTCTGTTCAGCCTTATCATAAGCCTCCTGAGCTTCCTCAACCGACTTCTGCGCCGTTGTCAAAAGCTCCGTAAGCTGATTTTCGTCGCAGGCAAGCGCCTGTTTCAAGATGTCAACTTTCTCCTGAGCGACATCAATACTGTCCTGAGCGTCACTGCTTAGTTTTTCAAACCTTGCGTTCACACTGTCCTCAAAAAACTCCACCGCCTGAACGCTCTTATCTTTCACAGCCTGCTTGTACTCGTCGGAAAACGGGTCAAGCTCGTCAGTGCCTTTGAATTTCACATAAAGCTCAGTGTAATAATCGCACACAAACTCGCTCTCAGGCACAAAAACGTTGCTTACCACAGTTCCGTTGCCCACTGTGGTCGCATCACGCTCATAGCCGATATAAAGCGGTGAAGCCACAATACCAACTATCCTGTATGTGTCAGTTGCCAAAGTATCAGTTATATTTTTTGACGAGTCAGGCTCGTTGATCTTTATCTCTCCGCCCAACTTAAAGGTGTTAGGTGAACTCATTTTTACCTCTACTGCGCACTCGCCTTTTTTTTCAGGAAGCCTGCCCTCTAGTAAAACAGGCTTATCAAGATTATTAGGGCTGTTCTCATCAACAACATTGTTGAAGGACATGAATTTCAGCACAAGGTTTTGATTTTCATGATAATAGAAAACGTCCTTAGAATATCCCGCCATAACGCCCTCAACGTTCTCTGCTTTTTTCACAGCCTCAACGTCCTCAGACTTAACGCCTATAGACGACATTAACTTAATATCCATAAGTCTGTTATCACTGAAATATTTCTCCGCCGTGTCTATCATATCAGGCATAGTCGCCTTGATACCAGAGAAAAATCCACAGCCAAGAAGAACTATCAGAAAAATAGAGAGAAATCTGCCCAACGAGTGACTTATCTCTCTGACAGTATCCTTTTTCAATGCACTTTTCATGACAGACCTCCCCTTTGTAATATCATTCTTCCCCGTCACTATCCGAAAAATCATCAAGACCTATCCTGCCCGATAGAATAAAATAAACAATCGCCGCAAGGACAAAAACGACAGGAGCAAAAATTATAATAGCTTTTTTAGCCCACTCAACCCCCAACGCTCCCGCAAGCATAAGACCCAGCACTCCTGAGATATCAAAAAACAAGATACAAAAATACGTCCTAAGTGCCGATACCGCAGGTGCAGTGTCCCCATCGGGGTCAGCTTTATCACTGAAAATATTTATCCTGCCTGCTGAAAACACAAGCAGAATAAACACCGCCATAGTAAGAAGACTTAGCACAAGATCCACCACATAAGGCTTTGTCCTGCCTGCCGTCATGCCCACTATCAGCACAAAGCAATCACACCCCATGCAGAACATTAGAGCCGCCGTATTTACCACCGTAAGCACTAGCTGAAAAGGCGTAAAAGGAACTTTTTTCATTTTATCTTAATCGCCGAACATTTCCTTAGAAAGCTTGCCAAGCTTCTCACAGCCGTCGATTATCTGTTTGTCTGTAGGAGTTGAGAAGTTCAATCTGAATGAAGCTGTCTTGTCAGACTCGCTTACCATGAAAGCATTGCCCGGAACAACGGCTACCTTATATTCTGCAACAGCCTTTTTGCAGAAACCAGTCATGTCACTGCCTTCCGGAAGAGTACACCAAATGAACAGACCGCCCTCAGGTCTTGTGAACTTGATCTGTGAAGAGAAATTCTTCTCGATCTGCTCTATCATAAGTTCGAGCTTATGCTTGTAGATCACTCTCAGCGAAGCAAGATGTGCTTCGATATCATTGTCCTTCATGAAGTTGTAAGCCAGCATCTGCGCCCAGATATTTGTATGTACGTCAGCCACCTGCTTGCAGACAACTATCTTTCCGATTATCTCCTTTGGAGCGGAAATGTAGCCAACTCTGATACCAGGAGCAAGTATCTTCGAGAATGTTCTTGAATACATAACAAGACCGTCATTGTCCATGCTCTTGATAGACGGGATAGCCTCACCCTTTATTCTCAGGTCGCCGTATGGGTTATCTTCAAGGATCATAACACTGTACTTCTTAGCAAGCTCATATATAGCTTTTCTCTTTTCAAGAGAAGTTGTAAGACCAGTAGGATTCTGGAAGTTAGAGATAATGTAGAATACCTTTACCTTGCCTGTAGCGAAAGCCTCTTCAAGCTCTTTCAGGTCAACTCCGTCTTCATGAAGCGTGATACCCTTAAGCTCAACATTGTAAGACTTAAACGCATTAAGTGAGCCTATAAAGCTTGGAGCTTCACAGCAAAGAACATCGCCTGGGTCGCAGAGAACTTTACAAGCAAGCTCATTGGCCTGCTGAGCACCGCTTGTGATGATAAGATCATCTCTCTCAGGGTCAAATTCACCCTTCTTTTCAAGCTCTTTCTTAAGAAGATCTCTCAGCGGAGTGTATCCCTCTGTAAGGCTGTACTGGAGTGCGCCGATAGGATTTTCCTTGAATATCTCTTCTGATATCCTATTAAGCTCGTCCACAGGGAATGCCTCAGGAGAAGGATTGCCTGCCGCAAATGAAATTACCTCTGGGTCAGAAGTAAATTTAAGTATCTCTCTGATAGCAGAAGCCTGCAAATGAGAAACCTTTTCTGAAAACTTATAAGTCATATCTTTTTTACCTCTTTTTCTTAAAAATACATAATATGATTATATCACATTTTTCCTATAAAATAAAGTGTTTACGCAAACTTTTTTTAGTATTAGCACCCTAAGCTATATTTTTGTGCAATTTAAACAACTGCATATTCACCTGACATATGGACAAACCGTAATAAAACCCACCATAACAGCATAAGATCATATAAAAACAAGTCAGAAAGCAGGTTGACAGATGAAAAGACAAGGCTTTATAAAAGGCTCGGCAATATTGCTTGCAATGGTTCTCATAACAAAAATTCTGGGACTTCTCTATAAGATACCTCTTACCAATCTTCTGGGCGGCACAGGCATGGGATATTTCGCTTCAGCATTCTCAGTTTTCACACCAGTTTTCGCCATAGTCGTTTCAGGTATCCCCTCCACCATGGCTCGCCTTACCGCTGAAAACTATGCCCTTGAACGCTTTTCAAATATGCGTCATACCAAGCGAACTGCATTTTTTCTTTTCACGATCATCAGCGCAGCCGCTGCTGCAGTAATGATACTCACCTCAGATTTTCTGTCACGCAATGTAGTCGGCGAGCCAAGTACAAAATATGCTCTCATGTGCGTTGCCCCATCTATTATTTTCTGTACCATTATGTCAGTGGAACGCGGTTACTGCGAGGGATTGCAGAATATGATACCGACCGCTGTATCAGAAGTGATAGAAACCCTTTTCAAACTTATCCTGGGTCTTGGTTTCGCCTACGGACTAATGTATCATATCTCCGATATGTATGATAAAACAGGCATGATATTCGGCACAGCCTATGAAAACTCACGTCAGGCAGCCTCCGCCGCACTTCCATTTATAGCTGCCGCAGCTATCCTAGGTTCGTCCATAGCCTCTGCGATCGCCTGTCTGTATACTCTCATATCAGGCAAGATCAAAGGCGACAGCGTAACAAAGCAAATGCTCCAAAGAGATACCATAACAGACCCCACAGGAGCAACAGCAAAAAAGCTTTTTGTCTGCTGTCTTCCGATCGCACTTATCTCAGTGATAATGACCTTTGCCAACATGATAGATATGCTCACTGTCAATCCGTGTATCAAAACCGCCATGAAAGCTTCTCCACACACATTTGACAGCCTGCTTTCTGACAAACTCACCACCGATATGCTCCCGAACTTCATCTACGGCTCTTATACTGGTCTTGCCGTAACAGTTTTCGGTCTTGTTCCGACCCTCACCGCAATGTTTGGTAAAAGCATACTCCCCTCATTGGCTGAAAGCTGTGCCAAAAATGATAAAAAAACCATGCAGTCAGGCCTTACAAAAATGCTCATCGTCACCAGTATCATAGCCATACCCGCAGGCATGGGCATAGCAGTTTTGTCAGAACCTATCCTGCGTTTTCTTTTCGGAGGCCGAGAAACTGAGATACAGGTCTGTATAATGCCAATGTCCATACTTGGAATAGCAGTAATATTCCTTGCCATAGCCACACCATGCTTTTCTATCCTGCAAACCCTGGGAAAACCTCACAAAGCCATAATAATTATGTTGGCAGGTGGAATTATCAAGCTATTTCTGAACATTATACTTATAAGACAGCCCATAATAAATATATCAGGAGCAGCTATTTCTACTCTTGTATCAGAGGTTTTCATATGCGTCCTATCCGTACGCTCAGTTTGCAAAATGGCGGATCTAAAACCAAAAGTGAGCGAAGTTTTCGTAAAGCCCACCTACGCCGCTATCATGTGCAGTGTGACAGCCGTTTTGTCACACGAAACACTTACGAAAATAGCCCATTTGCAAATAAATCATAGATTTGTGACTCTTTTTTCTATAGGAATTGGTAGCACAATGTACTTTTTTTGTTTATATTTATTGTGCGAAACGCCGAAAAATATTGTAAATTACATATTTTCAAAAAAAAATCCGCAAAACCCTTGAAATTTTGAGCAAAATGGTTTATTATTAATAAGCACCCTTTTGGAAAGGTAATGATGTAATGAGCGATAAAATTAAGGAATTGCTTGCTAAAGACAGCTTTGATATCAATGATCTTGCGGATATCGTGATGATTCTCAGAAGCGAGAACGGCTGCCCGTGGGATAAGGTCCAGACCCATAAGTCTATCAAGAAAGATTTTCTTGAAGAAGTCTATGAGGTCATGGAAGCAATTGACTGTGACTCTCCTGAAATGATGAGAGAAGAACTTGGCGACGTTCTTTTGCAGGTGGTTTTTCATACAGTTATCGAGACCGAAAACAACAATTTCCGACTTGACGATGTGATAACTGATATCTGTAAAAAGCTTATCATCAGACACCCACACGTTTTCGGAAGCGTAGAAGCTGACAACGTTGAAACAGTGCTTAAAAATTGGGACACTATCAAGAAAGAAACCAAGGGACAGGAAACTTATTCCGATACCCTTAAAAGCGTTCCAAAGAACTTTCCTGCACTTATGAGAGCTCAGAAGTTAAGCAAACGTGCAGCAAGAGCAGGTATCGAGTATGACAATGCTCATGATATAAGCGCACTTGAAAATGCTGTTAAGACTCTTGAAAACAGTGCTGACAGTGATAAAGCCGTAGTTGCAAAACAGCTTGGTGAGATAATGTTCACTTGTGCTTCACTTGCAAGAAAGCTTGACCTTGACGCTGAAGAAGTGCTGACGGATACAAATAATAATTATATCGAGAAGTTTGAGAAAACAGAAAATGCTGTAAGGCAAAACGGGCAGGATATGACCGCCCTGAGCATAAATGAGCTTGACGCTTATTGGCGAGAGCAAAATGAATGAATAACTTTATTCGTTAAAAATAATTTGGAGGTAAAAACAATGACAAAGGCAGAACTGATCAATCTTATCGCAGAAAAGGGCGATTATTCAAAGAAGGACGCTGAGAAGGCACTTACAACTGTTATTGATTCTGTATCAGAGACACTTGCTAACGGCGAGAAGATCTCACTGGTAGGTTTCGGTACATTCGAGGTTAGAGAGAGAGCTGAAAAGACAGCTATCAATCCTCGTACAAAGGAGCAGATCACTGTTGCAGCTAAGAAAGTTCCTGCATTCAAGGCAGGCAAGGCTCTTAAGGATGCTGTAAACAAGTAATCTAAAGCTTATGCCACTCAGACCTAGCCTGCGGGTTAGGTCTTTTTTACTACAAAGGAGGAAAATATGCGGCTTGATAAATACCTGAAAGTCACAAGACTTATTAAACGACGTACCATTGCAAACGAAGCTTGCGATGCAGGCAAGGTGCTTGTGAACGATAAGATTGCAAGAGCTTCATATGACGTGAAAGTTGGCGACATTATCACCATAAATATGGGTCAGAAGCCTGTCAAGGTGGAAGTTCTCAATGTCACCGAGTATGTAAAAAAAGAAGAAGCAGCCGAGAATTATCGTGTTATCAGCTAAAAAAGAGGACCGCTCAATGCGATCCTCTTAAATTTTTATCTATTATGCATTTGCGCTCAGATCATAATCTGACATATCAATATCAGAGAAATCATAGTCATCATAATCATCATAATCACCATAGTCATCATAATCTGACTCAAGATCACCCTCTGCATTTACAAGCATATTGTAGACCTCGTCACCAAGAACTTTCTTTACATTAGCAACAAATCCATCACTGTCACAGCCTGCAAGGTATGTATTCATCTGATCGTCATTTGTCATGTCATAGATCTTGTCGCCTGACGGAACAGTGATGTCAGAAGCCTCTGTCTTATTTCCTGTAACTGCCATTGTAACAAACTGCTTGCCGTTCATGCCAAACTCAACAGAAAGATCAAGCTTATCAGCAGTTGAAGCAGAAGCAAGCTCTACCCAGCCTGATACAGCCTGAGAATCAGATGTACCATTCACATCAAATCTGATAGTACCTGAGAATGCGTCACCCTCTTCTTTAAGGTCTTTGAGAGTAACCTCAGCCTCCATCGTGTCAAAGTTTATGCTCGGTGAAACTGCCATGGTAGGCTCAAGGGAAAGTCCACCGTCAGCAGAAGTCATGTCAGCGTCTATATCTGAATCAGCCGCAGTTTCCATTTTCATTGTGAACTTGCCATTTGTAACACCGTCAACAGTATTTGCAGAACCCTTGAATGATGCACTGCCCTCACTGCCCATGTTAAGGCTAAAATCAACAGCCACAACGTCGTCCTTAAGAATGGTGTAAAGAGTTGCACCCTCGCCGTCTTTTTCAAGGCTAAAGCCCGCAAAATCATCACCGCTGTAGTAAGCGTTAAATGTTGCAGTTTCGTCAAGATTATCGCTTGCAAAAAGTGAATCCATAGAATCAGCATACTGTGAGATTATCTCATCATATGACATACCAAGCTCGTCAGCCACGCCTGCCTTGTTGAACATATCTTTAAGCGTAGCGTCGTCCTTAGCCTTGTCAAGAACAGCCTTAAAAGCAGCCTTTACATCATTGCCTGAGATAGTGTATTCCTTAGTTGTATAGCTGTACTCATTTCCGTCAATGTCACCAGTCTTTTTCTCACCGTCAACAGGCTTAGGGAAAGAGTCCTCTATAACCTTCTTGTATTCCTCCAGATCCTTTTCAAGTGCGTCAGTATCAAAATCAACATCAGCGTCCTCAGCAGAATCAAAGAGAGAATCAAGGTCAATGCCCTGTGAAGAAAGCTCACTGCCTACCTTGTCTTTAAGGCTGTCAACGTTAACCATAAGATAAGCGTCAGAAAGCTCAGGTATCTGAACATAAGCCGACTTGTTATCTCTGGAATATACAGCATTAGCAGACACAAGATTATTTCCGCCATATGTCAGCGAAACATCTGCTGCAGTGTTGCTTCCCTTCTGCTTTGTAACAGTTGTAACAGAAATAGGCTGTAAGCTGACACCTGCCTTCTCTGTGAAGCCCTCGCCGAATGAAACAGTAGCCGTTGCGTTGTAAGCAAAATCAAGTTCGCCCTTGATAGCCTTTTCAGCCGTGCCAAGAGTGTTGTTTATATTATCTGCCACCTGAGTAAGCTTAGCCTTGCCGCCCTCAGTTTTACCATCATTACTGTCTTTATTTACAAAATAATAGCCAAGACCTGAGCCAACTATGCTAAGACCCAAAACGCCTGCCAATACAGGTGTAAGCACCTTATTTTTTACCATTTTATTTCCTCCTTAAAGAAACTCATGTTTCTGTTCGTATTTAAAATATAACATACTTTTAACAATTTGTCAATAGACTAATATATTACAAATCAGCAACAAATGTCCCTAAAATAACAAAAAGAGAGGCACAAGGCCTCTCTTCATCATATTCTCTTATCAGCCAAATTCAAATCCGCCAGCCCTCACTCTGTCGATAAAGTCCCCGAGAATATCAGTATTGGTTTTGGATACCGAGTGAAGCAAATAAATTGCCCCCGGGTGAGCCGCATTCACAAGCTTTTCAAGTGCCTGCCCCTCATCAGGCTGATTGTTCACGTCCCAATCAGCGTAAGCAAAGCTCCAAAGCTCAGTCTTATAACCGCAGTTTGCCGTCACTCCAAGAGAGAACTCCGAAAACTCACCCATAGGCGGTCTGAACACTGTCATGGTATAATCATAGTTATCCTCCATATACTTATGGAAATCCTTTATCTCCGACTCACATTCCGCCTGTCCAAGCGTCGGCATAGAATAATGGTGTACCGAATGATTTCCCACAATATGCCCCTCGTCTATCATACGCTTCACAAGCTCAGGATTTTTCTCTGCATAATCCTGCAAAAGAAAAAACGTCGCCTTGACCTTTTTCTCTTTCAGCACATCGAGGATCTTTTCAGTGTATCCATTCTCATAACCCTGATCAAAGGTCAGATATATCTTGTCATCATTATTTATAGCCTTTGCGTTAAGCTTGCCGTATTGTGCATTAAAATCAAGCGCACCAGTCGTCCTGTTCTTTTCGTCCACAAGAACGCCTTGACCATATCCGACTTTGTCATGTGAAAGCCCCGAAAGATCTATCTTTTCCTTTGCGGTTTTCTTTCCCACAGCCACAGGCTCGATGACCGCCGAGCTTGTTCCCTCTGATGAATTTCCCTCACGCATTATCACTGTCCTGCCACAAGCACTGAGCGCTACAACTGCACAAATAAGTGCCATGCAATTTCTTATCTTCATATGAAGCCCTCCGTTTTCTTATCATCTTATACTATTATGTTCAGAAAACGGCTTTATACAAAAATACGTTTCAGGTAAATTCTGACGTAAAACAAAAAAGGCGGTAAAAACTACCGCCTTTAAATATCAGTTATGACTCAAGATAGGACTTCACCAATGCCTGCAAAAGTTCATCTCTGTCAATATGACGAATAAGACTTCTGGCATTATTGTATGTTGTTATGTAGGTCGGGTCCTCAGAAAGAATATAACCTACGATCTGATTAATAGGATTATAGCCCTTCTCTTTCAGAGCGTCATATATAATTGTAAGTGTCTTTTTCAGCTCAGCCTCCTTGTCGTGCTGTACTGAAAACTCCATAGTTTGTTCGTGCATTATGCTCAGCCCCTCTGCAATGTATTAATATCAGCAATACGCCTGATATTATTATACTCCATTTGTTTCAAAATAACAAGTCCAAAAGCAAAATTTATGCACATTATACAAATCAAGCACTATATTTTTTACATTCTGAGTTCAGCACCGATAGCCTTGAGAGCTTCAAGAACTTTCTTCATAGCCTTGTCAGCCTGCTCGTCAGTAAGCGTGCCGTCATGTGAACGCATTGAAATGGAGTATGAAACAGACTTCTTGCCCTTTTCGATCTGCTCGCCCTTGTAAACGTCAAAAAGCGTTACCTTTTCAAGTATCGAGCCAACAGCCTTGCTTATAGTCTTTTCAAGAAGAGCCGCAGGGATATCGTCATCACAAACGATAGACAGATCTCTTGTTGTAGCAGGATACTTAGGCAGTGGCTTATATGTCTTCTGAGCAACACAGCTTGCCATAAGCTCAGGAACATTTATCTTGCCCACATAAGCTCTTGCGTCAATGCAGTAGTTCTCCAGAACTCTTGGGTGAAGCTCGCCAAAAATGCCGATCTCCTCACCATTTACTTTAACAACAGCAACTCTTCCCGGGTGGAAAGCATAGAACTCGTCAAAGCTACATTCAGCAGTAGCCTTTTCAAATTCAACTTTCTGTGCGCCAAGCTTAGAGAGCAGACCCTCGATAAAACCCTTTATGTCATAGAAATCAGCCTTCGTCTCAGTGTCATAGAAACCAAAACCAAGTCTTTCAGGCTCGTTAGGAAGCACCTCTCCCTCAACAGGTATATACTCGTTTCCTCTCTCGAAGATATAGCACTCAGGGTTGCGGTAGCTGTAGTTTCTTGCAAGCACTTCACATACAGACGGAATGATAGTCGTTCTCATAACGCTGGTGTCCTCGCCAAGAGGGTTTGTGATAACAACTGTCTTTCTAAGTTTTGAGTCAGCAGGAAGATTTATCTTGTCAAAATACTTAGGGGAAATGAATGAGAATGTAGATATCTCGTTAAGACCCATAGCGAGCATAGATCTCTGTATATGTCTGTCAAACTTCTGCGCCTCGGTGAGCTTAGCCTGTGCAACGCCTCTTACGATAGTGTTTGGAATCTTGTTGTAGCCGTAAAGTCTAGCAACTTCCTCTGCCACGTCAGCCTTGCAGGCAATGTCCACTCTGTACCATGGCGAAACTACCTTGCCGTCCTTTATCACAAAGCCAAGCCTTGTGAGATATTCAACCATGTCGCTCTCAGGTATTTCAGTACCAAGGAACTTATTTATCCACTCAGGGTCAAAATCAACCGTCTTAGGTGTCTCGTCCTCGTAGTTCTCATCAATGTAAGTCTTTACGACCTCGCCAGCACCAAGCTCCTCAACAAGCTGGAAAGCTCTCATAAGAGCCTCATAGCACTCATGTGGGTCAAGACCCTTTTCATATCTTGCAGAAGCGTCAGTTCTCATGCCAAGCTTTTTGGCTGTAGTTCTTACGCTTGCGCCGTCAAAGCAAGCAGACTCAAATACAACAGTAGTTGTATCGTCCATGATACCGCTGTATTCACCACCCATAACGCCTGCAACTGCAACAGGTTTTTCAGCGTCAGCAATAACGAGCATCTCTTCTGAAAGCTCTCTTACCTCGCCGTCAAGAGTTGTGATAGTTTCTCCTGCTTTAGCGTTTCTGATGTTGATAGATGCGTCCTTAACATATCTGAGGTCAAAAGCGTGCATCGGTCTGCCATATTCAAGCATAACATAGTTTGTGATATCAACAAAGTTGTTGATAGGTCTAACGCCGCAGCCTCTGAGTCTTTCTCTCATCCAACGAGGTGACGGACCTATCTTTACATTCTTAACAATACCGGCCATATATCTCTTGCAAAGGTCAGTGTTGTGTATCTTTACCTTGAGCATATCGTTGATATCCCCGTCAATGCCCTTGAACTCAGGTTTCTTGACCTTCAGCTCAGTGCCGAAAGTAGCCGCAGTTTCTCTTGCAAGACCGATAACAGAAAGGCAGTCAGGTCTGTTTGAAGTTATCTCAAACTCAACAGTTGTGTCATTGTATCCAATAGCCTCATGTATATCCTTGCCTACTGTCTTGTCGCAGTCATCGCCAAGAATGAAAATTCCGTCCTCTATAGCATATGGGAAATCGTGAACAGAAAGTCCAAGCTCGCCCAGTGAGCAAAGCATACCATTAGAAGCAACGCCTCTCAGCTTGCCCTTTGTTATCTTCACCTGCTTTCCCTCATGAAGAACAGATGACTTGTGCTTTGCAACTGGCACAAAATCTCCCTCATGAACGTTCTGAGCACCTGTAACTATCTGAACAGGCTCGTCCTCTCCAACGTCTACCTGAGTGATGAACATATGGTCAGAGTCAGGGTGACGCTCCATAGAAACTACCTTGCCCACAACAACGTTAGAAATATCCTTGCCCTCCTGCTCAAAGCACTCTACCTTTGAGCCTGAAAGCGTCAGAGCGGAAACAAAATCCTTTATCGGCATATCGCAGTCTACATAGTCTGCAAGCCATTTCATTGACAAATCCATTTATTATTCCTCCGTAATCTTATCATTTACCGCAGTTTTGTATCTTCTCGTCCAAGTCCTTTAAAAACAGCGGTCTATAAATATAGAAATCCTTCCACCGCTTTATGTTCACAGTATATTTTATCCCGAAATTATCAGTTATCTCAGCTTTCATGCTGTCATTGACACCATTTGTGCTGTGAACTATGGTCTTGAACTCTCTAATATCCGTATATTTTATAAGCAGTTTAGCCTTAGGCACATACATATATCTGTCAAGTAGATAAAAGGTCTTGTATTTGAACTCGCTTCCCTCTATCTCGCTTTCCAAAGCCAGCATATCCTGAGCGTCAAATTGCTCCAGCCTTGCAAGGTTCCCTCTGTATTGTTTTACCTGCCTTTTAAATCCTCTTATTCCGATAAAAAGCAGGATACCCAGAAAAATTATCAGAAACCCACATAGCACGAGCATATCCCATGCACTCTGCTGTTCTTTTACAAGCATGACCGATAACCCACCGCCAACGCCTACTATCAGCGCCATAAGTGTGCTGATAGCCGCCGACGTTACAAGCTTAGCCTTTGACGGCACAAGCTTTCTGCAAAGCCTGCTCTGGCTCATAACTTCATTCATCAGAACTGCTCTAAAAATCTCATATCGTTCTCATAAAGCAGACGCATATCATTGATGTTGTATCTGCCCATTGTTATTCTTTCAAGACCGATACCAAATGCAAATCCGCTGTAAACCTCAGGGTCAATGCCACAGCCCTCAAGTACCTTAGGATGTACCATACCTGCGCCGAGAAGCTCTACCCAGCCCTCCTGCTTGCACATTGAACAGCCCTTGCCATGGCAGTTGAAGCACATAAGGTCAACTTCAGCAGAAGGCTCTGTGTATGGAAAATGGTGCGGACGAAGTCTTATCTGAGTGTCCTCGCCGTAAAGACGCTTCATAAGAAGCTCCAGCGTACCCTTAAGGTCAGCCATAGTGATGCCCTTGTCAATAACAAGACCCTCTATCTGGTGGAACAGCGGTGAATGTGTAGCGTCCACTGTGTCAGAACGGTAAACTCTGCCAGGTGAAATGATTCTGATAGGCGGCTTTCTCTTTTCCATTGTTCTTATCTGAACAGAAGAAGTCTGTGTTCTAAGAACAACGTTCTCATTGATGTAGAATGTATCCTGCGTATCTCTTGCAGGGTGAGATTTAGGCATATTCAGTGCCTCAAAGCAATAGTGGTCTGTTTCAACCTCTGGACCGTCCACAATATCAAAGCCCATACCAAGGAACACTTCCTCTACCTCTTCAAGAGTAGCGTTCAGAGGGTGAGGTCTGCCTATTCTTGTTTTCTTGCCCGGAAGCGTAACGTCTATGGCTTCCTCTGTAAGCCTTACCTGCTCCATTTTGCTCTTAAGCTCTTCCTTACGCTTATTGAGAGCGTTCTCGATATCAGCTCTTACCTTGTTTGCAAGCTGACCGATAACAGGTCTTTCCTCTGCGGAAAGCTTGCCCATTTGCTTAAGTATGGAAGTTATCTCTCCCTTTTTGCCAAGAAATCTTACTCTGAAATCTTCCAACAGCTTGGCGTCATCAATATGTGAAAGTTCTTCTTTCGCACGCTCGTCAATGCTTTTCAACTGTTCTTTCATTACTTATCCTCCTATAAAAATAAGCCCTGCCCCGACTAAACAGGACAAGACTTTGAAATTCTTGTTTATACCACCTATCAGTAAAGAGCCAACACTCTTCCGTCCTTAACGCAGACAGACGTTCACGCTTACTAAAGACTATCTCTCATTCGGCATGACCACTCGCAAGTGAACTTCATTTTGTCAGGATATAAAGCCGCTTTCAGAAAACGCACACACGCCGCAGCTTCTCTCTGAAGACCCTCAGCAAAACTACTCTCTCGGTCATAGTGTTTTAAGTGTATTGATACAATAATATGTTATCACATTCCGCCCCACATTTCAAGGGCTTAACAAAAAGTTTACAACTACAGCCCATGCTTATGAAGCCTGTCCCACTTCATATCCTCCTCGGAGTAATAATCGTCCTCCTCGTCCTCTAACTTGTTGTATTCCTTGTGTGGATAACCTATCTTCTCATAAAAGTCATTAATAAGCACAAGCTTGCCCTTAGTGTCCTGAAAGCTCAGAGCTATCATACCGTCCTCAGGCACAAAAGCTTTCTCCCTGCCCTCTTTGTCCTTTACCACAAAGCTTGACTTCTCCACATTTTTCAGCACGCATACTAACCTGCCCTTATTCGTCTGATAAGACTTCTCTACCTCCTCATAATAAAGACAAATGTGCAGATAGCTTTTAGAAAGCCCCATGCGTTGAGAGTGTTCAATGTGATCATCATATATCCTCGTGTAAACATCAGCGTCCCGTGAAAGCGAGTAATACCAGTACATAAGCCCGCCCACAGAACAATTGCAAGCCCCCAGCAGTATAAGCAGAACCTTTGCAAAGACTGCACTTGCAAACACCGCACCAATTATGATGATAACGATCCCAAGCAGGATATTCTTATACATATTCCTCTGCATTTTCCTGTGTTCTTCAATATCATGTGCCGCCTTGACCTGCCTCTCCGCCCTTGACAGCTTCGGAGGATATTCATAAACCGCCTGCAAAACATTCACCTCTCAATTAGGATAACCATATGATACAAAAAATGCACAACACCCATAAGAGCATTGTACATTTTCCTATCAATTTTCAGCTATATTATACACCTGAAATGCGCAAAAGTCAACACGTTTGAATAAAATTGTGCTATATATGTCCGTTATTAGTAAAGGAGATACACAGCCCAACAAGGGTTAGGGTTTACGTCCAAACCTTTTGGGCAGGACTCTATGTACACAACATAGTACACATCGCCTCTCTTATTGTACTCATAGTCAATATAATCTTTGTAAAGTTTTATGAAATCATTAAGGGTAGATACGCTCTCTCCAAAGTGTATGGTATCAACAGTATCATAACCAGACTCTTCTGGTGTACAATCTTTTGCATAATAATCAAAAAATTCTTCTAGCGTATTATAATCTATGCCATACTTCCAAAATTCCGTGTAATGTTCCTTTACATAAGTCGCTTTACTCTTTGAATACTCCTGTAACTCCTTTTTCATAGCATCAATATCAGCCTGTGTGATTTTGTCACTTTTCTTAGTTGTCGCCGTCACGACCCCCGAATACTTGCCATAGTGATTATTATTCGTCTTTTTGTCGTCCTGCTTGCAAGCCCTTATCTTGAACTGATACTTTGTCGCAGGCGCAAGCTTCTTCACAGTGTAGCTTGTCCCTGTGGTCTTGCCTATCTCTTTCCATTTGCCTTTTATGTTCTGATAAATGCGGTAATTTGTACAGCCTATCTTCGTCCAAGAAAGCTTAACGCTGTCAGTGCCAACACTGCTTACCTTTAGCCCCTTGCAAGCCTGCGGATTAGTCGCCGTGTTCCAGTTTGCGGAATATTCTCCGTAAACTTTCTTGCCCTTTACAGTCTTGTATGCCCTTACTTTAAAATTTTCTCTCGTTGCATTAGGCAGCTTCTTAACTGTGTAGCTCGTACCCTTGCAATCCCCAAGCTTGTTGTACTTGCCGTTTTTTCGCATATAAACAGTGTAACCGCTCGCACCCTTTACCTTGCTCCAGTTGAGCTGTATCTCACTGTTTGAAAGCGTCTTAGATTTAAGCCCCGTTACCTTGCCAACACTCGCCGCTTCCGCAACGATAGCCGTCTGTGAGAATATCCCCATATCCTCCGCCGCAGGTACAACAGCCCCCGTGCCCATAAGCATTGCCGCCATAACAACAGCCGCCGTTTTCTTCATACCATTCTTCATAAAAAGCACCTCTCCCGATTCTCTATAATTCCCCATATGTCATGGTAATGTTATATAATACCATAAAGCCAAATATTTGTCAATACTTTTACAAAAAAAAGCTATTTCAACTTCCGTGTTGATGTTAACAAACATTTCACAATCAACAAGGTTTTACTTCTACAAAATATCCCCCTTGAAATTATATATAAATAATGCTATACTAAGTTTATTACAAAATTAGACAGAGGTGATCAAGTGCTCGCTGTTTGTATGACGCTGATCGACGATGATGATAAATCAGAATTCAGAAAAATATATGACTCTCTTGAAAGAAAATTGTTCGTATTCTCAATGTCAAGGTTACATAACAACGCATTGGCGGAGGAAGCTGTTTCTGAAACTTTTTTGGCGTTAGCAGAAAATTTCAAAAAAATTCATAGTTTAGAACCAGCCGAAATAGTCGCTTATACAGTTATTATTAATAGAAACGTGTGTATCGATATTCTTGAAAAAGAAAATAAACACAGTATCAATGTCCAGATAGATGATAAAATTAAAGAGATATCTGAAGACTATGACCACATTGAAAAGCTTATTGTTGCTGATATGGTCGAAAAGTTGCCTGATATTTACCGTGACGTTATTATGATGAAATATTTCTATGGCTTTAAGGTCAAGGAAATATCAAAGCAGTTGCATTTATCTGTTGGAGGAGTAAAATCAAGACTTGAAAAAGCCCGAAAAATACTCAGAAAGGATATAAACGACGATGAGTGATACACGATCAGAATTAAAAAAGCTTGTACCTTTGTATTGCGACGAACTAAATAGCCTAGATCTGTCATTGTACGAAAATTATGAGTTTTCTAAGGACTATCTGAACAAAAAAGAAAAGCTCATAAAGAACCAAAGCCGCATCTATTATCCGCTTATCAAAACCACAGGACGAAGGATCGCTTCTGCCATAATTGCGGCAGCTATTATGGGTACAACGACTGTTGCCGCCTATGCACCTGCAAGAAATGCAGTAAGGAATTTCTTCCTGCGAATTTTCAATGATCACACCGTTGTATCTGTTCAACATGATAGCAAAGATATAGGCGATCACAAAAGCAAGATAGAAAAGCAATATAGTATTACTGTTCCAGAAGGTTTTGTTTTAGATGAAAGCGAAAGTGTTTCAACTGACAATCATATCGGATTATGCTATTATTCAGATGATAAGAAAAAGAGTATATATTTCGACCAATATACAGCGGATTCTTATTCTTCATATTATGATAATGAACGTGGTCATTTCAAAACTTCATCAGATAAATTCGGAAATGAGTTTATGATATACACAAATGATGATTTCATAAGTATTTTGTGGGACAATGGTAAATATATTTTTGAAATATGCAGCAACTTAGACAAACGATCTGTGTTGGAATTGTGTGAATCCACAAAAACAAATTAAATTAATAAAAACATATCACAAACAAACAATTTTCATTGTCATAGTAGGTGTAGGAGAAAATAAATCTCTTGCACCTATTTTTTTGTGAAAGGAGGAACTTACATATATGAAAAAAGTGATATCGACAATTATATCAGTTGTTATTGTGCTATGTCTGTCACTTACAGCTTTTGCTAAACCCGAACTGCAAACGCCTTCTGACGATGACATTTCTGTTTGTTATTTATACACAGATAAAATATCAGGTACATTGTCAATCTCCAACAAGGCTGCAACTTGTAAATCCACTGTACGTGGTATTTCAGGTACAACTACTAAAATCGTTATAACTCAAACACTTCAGAAGAAAAATGGATCTTCATGGAATAAATACAGTAGTTGGACAAAAACATTCAACAGTTGGTATGCGATTTATTCAAATTCCAAAGAGTCTTTAAGCAGCGGTACTTATCGTGTAAAGACAGTTGCTAAGGTCTATAATGGCTCTGCCTATGAGACCATAACTATTTACAGCAAAACAGCGTCCTGCTAAAATAATAGGCTGTGTACAGAAAGGACAGGTGATTCCAATGCAGTAATAAAATTTATATAATCCAAAATCAAAAAACAAAACATTGACATTCAAATATTTGGATGTTATAATAAAAAAGGACGTTTAATATGAAAAAGATCGTAAAAAGAATCGCAGCTATGGGTGCTGCTGTTATGATGATGAGTTCTATGGCTATTGGGGCTAGTGC
>NZ_JAOQJZ010000017.1:0-43608 GCF_025567495.1 Hominimerdicola aceti
TTACAAAGTCTGCTGAAGAATAGGTGCTTTGCTCCTCATATCCGTATAAAAATCTTATCCTGGTATACTCATCGATCGCCGTGTATTGGTACAGCTTCATCTCAGGGTCAGCTATACACTTTCTCGGAACTACCTTTACGTCCACCTGAATACGCTCTCCGGGGTATGTCATCTGCTCGTATGGCTTTGGTTTATACGTCGCTTTCTTCGGCTTTTTCGGAAGCATTCCTAGTTTTTTCATAACCCTGTAAAGACTTTCAAGACAGCGTGTATACCCTTGTTTTCTGAGACGATGCCATAGTTCGGGAAGCTCAAGCGTTGGGTTTCGTTTGTGATACCTTTTGATAAGATCTATTTCTTCCTTGGTATGCTCGTTGGGATGATGATGCGGTCGGCGTGATTTAACTGCAAGGGACTCCACACTTCCGTCCCAGCGTTTCAGCCAGAAATATATATATGAACGTGATTTATTGTATTTTCTGCTCGCTCGGCTCACTCCATATTTCTTTGCGTAATTCATTAAGGATTGACGAAACTTCATATCTTGTGTTATACTATTCATGAGAGATAGGCTTCCTTTCTGATTTGTATTTGTGTGGTAACTTTATTTTATCAGATTTTTGCCTATCTCTCTTTTCTTTTTTCTTAATTTTGTCCAATATCTATTGTAGCACTACAAATAAAATACTTAGCGAAGAATAGCAGATAATTGACACATGATGAATAATATGGTAGAATGGAGTGTGTGCGATGTTACTCAATACATCTCAGTTAAAAGAGCTGTATAACAGATATGACAAGAAAAATAGTTCACTCATATCGATACCATTCTCAGCAATATCTGATGAGCCGTTAAAATTTTATAAATGGTATGCAGCTCTATTTCAAATCGAACTTAACGTCAAGGCGTTTGCTGACGTTGACAGCAAACAGATCATAATATATAAAGGAACGAAAATGAAATACTATGCTACCATTTTAATACCCTACGAAAATCGAGAAGCCTACATTGACGCAGTGAATGAAATAAACCAAATCGTATCTTCCAATGGCTGTATCATTTTATTTGTATGTAATATTCCATATAACCTTGTTTCTTACCTTTCAATTGAAGCGAAACAAAATGAGGGACAGCTCATTGAAAACATTATCAAGAAATATGATTTGAGAAAAGAACCTTCACTGGGGCTTCACGAACTGTTCATGGAATTTTGCAACAGAAAATTCAATATGGCGAATATTCCACCTAGTTGCAGCAAAGCAGATATAACGCAAATGTTCAGTGACGCTTATTTCTTCTGTTCAAAATCAGATCTCTCCAAGAAGGGATACAACTTTAATACTCATATTAGGAGGAAAAAAGTATTTATATCATACTGCCACGCTAACAAAGAATTGGTCTATGAAATAACAGAAGCCCTTGAATACAGCGGCATTGATCTTTGGATAGACAAAAAAGACATAAGCGTAGGTTCTCACCTGCTGGAATCAATCCTTGCAGGTATAGAAGAAAGTGATTTTGCCATTCTCTTTCTTAGTAATGCGACACTGTCATCAAATTACGGACAGTTGGAACTTAAAACAATAATGTCAGCGCTAACAAACAAGAAAAAAGGCTGGTACATAGTTAAAATAGACGATGTAGATGTAAATAACATCATGCCGTCATTAGGCGATTATAAATACTATGACCTAAGCAATGGAAATAAAACAGAGCTCATCAAGGATATCATCAATGCGATAAACGCTCAAAATTAAACAGCAATATTTGACATCACAAATCAATTGTGATATAATCTAGTTTGGAAAAGGTAAACTTAAACGGTAGGCGGTGTCCTCCCACACGGAATGATCTGAATATTGTCAGCCGAAAGGCTCAGGCAAAATAGGATATTCGGGAGGTGATAGAATGGACTTAGCTTTCTTTGTCTTGACTATCGTGCTGATTGTCGCTCTCAACGAGCTGATAAAAAGCATAAAAAAATAACCGCCCTCGACCAAAAGTTGCGGTTATTTTTTTACATAATCAAAAACTGAGGATAGCCGTCTATGCGGTTTACCTTTTCTATATATAAGTATACATCACTTTAAGATATATGTCAAGTCTAAAAAAGGAGGAAAACCATATGAAGAACACAATGAAAGCCATAGCCGCCTTGATAATCAGTGCGACAATGATAAGCATAACCGCCTGTGGCAACACAGACAACACATCATCAGCCCCTCCAAAGGCAACCACAACGGCTTCAAGCACAGAAGCTTCGGCAACCACCACAACGGAAGCCACACTGACCTCTCAGAGTGAGGAAACAACTTCCCTTTCGGCTACCACAACATCATCAACAACGTCCGCAAGCACAAGCAGTGGTAAATCTTCAACCACTACCAAGGGCGGCTCAACCACAAAATCGAACAGCCCAGCTAGTAATGGCGGTACAGTGAATAATAATCAGAACTACAGCCACAGCACTTCAAACAACGGCTCAGGCAACAACAACAGCAATAACAATAACAACAGCTATCAGCCTCAGCAGACGGAACGTCAGACAGAAAGACAGACAGAACGTCAGACAACGACTACAAGACAGACAACAACGGCAAAGAAAACGCAAGCTCCGAAGCCAAAGCCGACTACAACTACAACTGCTAAACCAAAGTTTAAGCTGACACAGAATGATATAGACAGAGTGGTTAAGGAACTTCAACAATATAGTAATGAAACTTGTGACTTTGACGCTATCTTCTATACAGAGCAGGAAATGTGGGATAACATAGCCACAAGAAATCTTGACAATTCATCGTGGGGTACTCCTTACACAGTATTGCCTGACACATATTCATCATGTGACGAACTATATGGTGTTGTAAAAGGCGGTATTAAAGATTTGTATGGGCGAATAGGTAATGACCAAGCTCACATAGTTGTGTATCAGCAATGGCACGGCGATGGCTCAGCAATAAACTCAGGTGGAAAGCCTGCATGGGAAATATACCTCCTTTACTGATATAAAATAAACTGAATAGAGTTTAAAAGCAATTCGATTTTCTTTCGGATTGCTTTTTTTATTGCGGAAATTCAAGTCCTATGGGCTTTTTAGATAGATAAAAAATTTTTAGGAGGAAAACAAATGAAAAAGAAAAGTCTTTTCAAACGTCTGAGCAGTGCTGCAATGGCTCTCCTGCTCAGCTTGTCGGCATTAACGCAGGGCATAACAGCCTCAGCGTTCTCCGATACCAACAAGGCAAGTCAGCAGTGGCTTAACGAATGGAGCTATGACTTCAGAGGTTCGGGTCTGCCTAACGGCTATGACATTGAAACAGGCAAGTCAAATGACACCCACTTCACAGGCTATTGGGCAAGCTCAGTGCCGTATTTCTCAACATCAGACGGCAGCTATGCTTATTGTATCAACTTTGACAAGCAGCATACAAGCGGAACAACATCTAAGCAGGAAAAACTTGAGGACTATGTGAAAAAAGCATATGTGCCTGACGCAATGAGAAGGCAAATAAAAGAGTTTACCATTTACAGCTACAAGGGCAAAACTCAGTACGGCTACTCAAAAGACACAGAGATATGTGCTTCAAGCATAATGGCTCAGGCTGTTTCGGCAAGATATTATGATGAGTCTACAACCGGACTTTCAAGCAACGAAACAAAGTTGCTAAACGCCTACAGCTATAACGGAAGTAATGCAAGCAGTCATCATAAGGAATTGGTTGACTGCTACAAAAAGATGAAAGCTGAAATGCTTTCGCACTATGATGTACCAAGCGGAACATCAAAGGCGTCTTACGGCAAGCCGCTCGACAAAGCTTCATATCCTGCAAAATATGATGTCAAGACAGGCAAGTGGACAGCAAAGCTCAAGCTTGACAGCCTTTCACAGTTCTCAGTTTCAAAGCCGAACTCAGTGACTGTTACACGTTCAGGCTCAGATATGACTATCACAGCAGACAATGAGAAAGATCTGAAAAACGTTGTTTTCACGCTCACAAAGACAAAGGGCAAGTATGTTGAACACATAGACGAGTGTTCACCTCTTATCCTTTCGGGCGGCTCAGACGTTCAGGAAATGGTGGTTTCCTGCTATGAGGACAAAGACCCTGTAAAGGCTTATCTGAAAATAACAACACCAATAGGTTCAGCTCACCTTGACAAGAGCTTCACAGACTATTTCGACAACAAGCAGACAGGCACAGCGGATATGTACAAAGCCGTTAAGTTCCAACTTGTCTGCAAAATCGGTGACAGCTACAAGTTTGTAAAGGCAACTGGAAAGGACGGAAGCTACAGCTTCACTGACCTCGCTTCACAGGCTACAGACCTTACGCCAAACAATAAGGGTGATATTGATGTAACAGGTCTGCCAGAGGGCGATTATGAGTGGAGAGAAATATCCACGGCAGACGGATATATGATTTCATCAAAGAAAGCTATCACTGTTACCGCTGACAAGACGGCTAAAACGGAGTTCGTCAACAAGGCTTCTGCTCCTGACAAGGGCAAGATAACAATTCACAAGCGTGACGCTGAAACAAGAGCTGACCTCGAAGGCGCAAAGTTTGAAGTGGCAGCAGCCGAGGATATCTACGTTGGCAATGGCTATTGTATCTATCCGAAAGGAACAGTTATCGACACCATAACCACAGGCACAGACGGCATAGCTGAAACAACAAAGGCTATCTACAAGGGCTACAGCTACACTGTAACTGAGATACAGCCACCAAAGGGCTATTCAATTTCTGACGAGCCTACACAGACTATCAAGCTTGTTGAACAGCAGGCGGAGTTCGTTGTAGATTTTGAAAACGAGCAAAACACTATTCCTTTTGAGATAACAAAGACTGACATTTCAACAGGTGAGCTTATCCCTGATTGCACCTTTGAAATTCTTAATGAAAATAAAGAACAGGTCATCACAGGAACAACGGACGAGAACGGCATTGCACATTTTCAACTCGCCATAGGCAAATATTTCTATCGTGAGATTTCAGCACCTGATATCTATGAAATTGACGATACTCCTTATCCGTTCGAAATAACAGAAAACGATGATATCGTCAAGGCTGAAATGACAAACAAGAAGAAAAGTGGCTCTATCAAGGTCACAAAGACAACAACAGGAAATCTCAATATCGAGGGCATTAAGTTCTTTGCAACAGGCATTTCAGACACTAACAAGGACTTGAAGTTTGAAGCGACAACAAATGAAAATGGCGTAGCAATGTTTGATAAGCTTGTTATCGGCAAGTATGTCATCACAGAGGACGGCTCTACAGTGCCTGCGGCTTACCTCACTGCTGATGAGCAGGAAGTAACAGTTGAATACAACGAAACAGCAGAAGTCGCTTTTGAGAATATCGAGAAAACAGGCTCTATCGTAGTTCATAAGACTACTGAGGGACAGAGAAACATCGAGGGTATCAGATTTATTCTTTCGGGTGTGTCTGACACAGGCAGAGAGATACGCATTGAAGCTGTTACCGATAAGGACGGCATTGCAACGTTTGAAAACGTACCTATAGGTACATACACTATCACAGAGGACGGCTCTACAGTTCCTTATGGCTATCTTGTTGCCGATGAAAAGGAAGTCAAGGTCGAGTATGCTCAGACAATAGACGCAACGATACTCAACAACGAGCAGACAGGCTCTATAAAGGTACACAAGAAAACTGCTGATATGACTAACGTTGAGGGCATCAGATTTATTCTTTCGGGAGTTTCCGATACTGGCAGAGAGATACGCATTGAAGCCGTCACCGACAAGGACGGACTTGCGAAGTTTGAGGGCGTTCCAGTTGGTACATACACTATCACAGAGGACGGCTCTACAGTGCCATACGGCTATTTGGTAGCAGACTCAAAACAGGTTACTGTTACTTACGCTCAGACAGTGGACGCAGATATGTTCAATGAAAAAGTTCCTGACACGCCAAACACTGGTTCTTCCGACAATGACATTGACGGCAGAACAGTTCTTGGCGGTGTAGTTGTCATACTCGCAGGATTTGCTATCGTGATGTTCAGCCGAAAAAGAAAAGAAAGATAATTGATACTGTCTGAAAAAAGACAGTAAAAAGGGGATCAATTTATCTATAATGAAGAAAGCGCCTGCAACGGGGCAGGCGCTGAGGAGGACGGGAATGAATAATGTGAATATCGATTTTAATTTCAAGTATCCAAGTAAAAAAGAAAGAGTAATTTATACAGTAACATCTGTTTTAAAAGATGAAATTAGATTGTTTGGTAAGAGTGTCATTTCAGCTATTCTAGTATGTGTTTGTTTTGAAAACGGCTGGATCTTACCGCAAGAACACTGTGATAACAATGATTTTATGATAGTTCTGTTTGCAATTTTCTGCTTTATGCAGTGTGCTATATTGATAAATGTATTCTCAAAAAAATACACATATGAGGGAAACATTATAGCCAAATTAAATGACGAGAAAATTATTTGTAGAGGATATTCTAAGAGAGGTGATAATGGTGAATAATGACAATGAACTCCATGATGTAACTTTTAAAATCAGGTATCCTAGCAAAAAGGAAAGATTTTTATATGCGGTAAAGTCCATTTTAATAGATGAGTTGACTATTCTTGCTGAAAGTATTGCTATAGCTGCAATACTTTGCTCTTTCTTTTCAAACGAATGGTCTATACCTCAAAAATACAATGTATTTATAGTACTATTGTACGTTGTATTTTTTGTTTCACAAATATTGATACTTTTAAGGGCTGCATTAACAGGGAGATACACCTTAAAAGAAATAATCATTCGGAGAGTTGAGAAATGAGCATATTTAAAAGATTGGAAAATCACTATAAAAGTAAGAGCTACTTGACATATCATGCGGCTAATGAGCATGAACAACTGCTGTTATTTTATCCAAATTATAAAAGCACAAAGATATACGTCATACATAAAAGTGATGACTCTAAGTGGTTTGACCTTGGTTGCCTTGAAAGAGGCGATGATGAAAAGCTCGGTGTTTCATTTTATGACGGCTGCGATAACAATTTTGATAAAATGATAGCGAAAATGAAAGGCGTAGATAAGGCAGCTGAGGACTACAGGTTTACAATCTTTTATGACCCCGACACGGATACTTATTGGGTAGACAATTCATTAGAGCTGTTTTTTGAAAATCAAGAAGATGTTATCGCCAGATATTTAAAAGAAAATGGATATCAGTTAATAAGCATGACAGGAGAAAAATAATACATGGAACTTGGGCAAAAAGGAAAAGGACGAACATTTAAACTGTATCATGATGTTCCTAAACGCTACAAAGCCACAGCCGCAGATACGGCACGTTTTGAGAAGTTTTTAAAAATCATGATGAAGAAAAGACCTACAAAGGTTATTAGCCAAAAATACAACTCACTATAAATTCTTGGATTATTATATCATGTTATGTGAAATAAGACAACAATATATTTTACAGAAAAAACACAATCAAATTTTATTCTTTATGAATTTCTTAAACACAAACAAATAGATCACTAAAACAGATGGAAATATTAAAAATAATAGCTGATATTTCCAAAAATGCGAAAGCAGGTAATGAACTATATATTGGTAATGGTTGTGAAATGACACAATCATCACGAGAAAACATAACATTTTAACTGCATTAACTAGACGGAATCTAGTAACCTTTTTGTACGGGTTTAAATCAAAGTTCACAATGGATTTGTCATATATAGTCATATCAACATTATGTTTACGTGATATTGAAATAATTATATCACTAACGTGCAAGAAAAACCACCAGCAGAATAATAGCCATGTAATCAAGTATACAAGAACTGTCAAACCCATAAGAATTGGATATACCCTTACATCCTTAAAAATTACCGGATCAAGCATTGATTTTAAATCATTGTCAAATGAACACATTAATAATGCTAACAATACAAAAATCGATAATTTATAGTCGTTGTAAATATTATTTATGATAACTTTTATAACGTCCATTATAAATACGCCTCCTTTCATCTATAAAGTATAAATATTATAAATTGAAAGGTCAATACAATATTTTTTACAAAGTTATAAACTTACACATACATAAGTGTGTCACAGTGACACACAACTTAAAATCGTAAACCTGAGCGTGTGAAGAATTTCATACGCTCTTTTTATATAACCGAGAGGAGTAACCACAATGATTACTGAAACGCCAAAGAAATCTAAGTTTGATATCTTGGAAGAAATCATGATAGGATTTCAAGATGATTACGAAACAGACAATGCTCAGACCCATTGGGTGAAAACCTACAAAGGGCGGCGAGAGCGATTAATTCAGCTGCAAGAGGAAGAATGTGAACTACAAGCGAATGTAATTGATGACGCTCACGATCTAGGATTTGTTGAGGGCGTAAGATATGCGCTCAACATCATGAATATGACAGATACAGGCAAGAATAAAGCGCTTTTGGAGCGGCTCTTAAATATTCTTGAAAAATAAAAGAGGGGAAACTTAAATGGATAAGCACGATAAGTATGAAGCTGTAAAACAAGCATGGTTTGAAATCAATGAGCAGCTGAGGAACAATAAGCAGGAATACATTGATTATCTCAAATTTTCTGCAAAGATGTATAAGCAGCCGTATTCAGACGCTGTGCTAGTATATCAGCAGAATAGAAACGCAACAAAGATCGCTGAGTATAAGAAATGGGGACGTCTAGGGCGATATGTAAGACGTGGCTCTCACGGCGTTGCTGTTTTTGGCAAAAATCACACTTGCAGATATTTATATGACGTCACTCAGACAGGCGGCAAAGAGTTGCCTGAGATGTGGACACTTACTGACCGCAACACACCTGAGCTGCTCAATACGCTTAATAACCGATACAATATAAGCGCAGGATCGATCAAAGAATGTATCGAAGCAATGACAGCAAACAGTCTTAATTCTGCGCCTATAGCTGAGTCAGTACAAAATGCAATATCTCAAATGGGACTTGACACAAAACAGGCTGAGATATACCGCCATTCACTGGATTCTGTGGTGCAGTTCGTTGTTTCTCAAAGATGTAATCTTTCAGGTAAAATAGATCTGCACGCCGATGTTGATGTAAGCGCTCTTGACCTTATCAAAAATGCAAGAGATATGATTCTTTTCAGCAGAGCTGTTCAGCACGCTGCCAAAGACACTCTGTTTGAAATTGAAAAAGAAGTTATCGCCATTGACCGCAAAAACGAAGCTCTTGACAATGCCAAAACCGCAAAGCAAGAAAGCACGTCTGATAGGGTTGACGATATACTCCAAGACCTTATAAAGCTTAAGTTTTCGCAAGAACAGATACTTGCATTAAAACAGGCTGTGGTGGCAGCTGCACAAAATGGTGAACATAACATACGGCATTGGGTAAGCGTCCGATATTCGCCCGACGAACTGCGGCATATATCATCTTTATTATCTGATTACTATGCTCAGAGTGTCATTGAGCAAACACTCGATCCAAAGGGCATACTCAATGATTACTATACATATGTAAATGAGCTCAATGGTCGGCTGAAGCTGTCAGATATGTTCTCTCACCATGATTATAGTGATGAACAAAAAGCCATGCTGCAGCAGGGTTTTTCTGAGGGAATTTCTATTACTGTTCTTAACGAGGTCGATGAACGGCTAACTGTAGACGAGATAAAAACATTCTTTGAGATGTTTCATCAGGCAGTTGACGGACAGATAGATCCACATGATGTTCAGATATATCTTGATAAGGCTGTAATAGAGCATTCAAAGAAGAACGTTCAAGCGGTTGAAGTCCATGACAACTCTGCCGACACAATCTCAGCAGATGTTACTCAACAGGACAAAAAAATAGAACCATCAAGAATTATAGGTTTGGCTGAAAACCAGCTACGCCCTGCTGTTCCTAATAGCTCTACAAGCAGTATAACAGACTCCTCTGGAGTTGTCAAGAGTGAAAAAACATTTGCCGAGCAGGTTGATGAAGCTTTAAGCGGAAAATTACCATTCTACACAAGTCTAAAAGTTTGTGACACACCGCAGATCTTAATTGATGTCGGTTGTGAACAGCTGCCTATGCTGTATACACAAAAGCATTTGAAAAATGCAATTTTACCGCCTGATGAAAGAAATCATCGGCATGGTCTTGAAATTGAGCAGATTAAAAGATTGCCAGAGCTTCTCTCTTATCCTGTAATGATTATTGATTCGCCAAATCGTAAAGACAGTATCATTGTTGTAACATCAGAAGTTGACAAGAGTGATAATCCGATAATTGCGAGCATAAAGCCAAACGGCAAGGGAAGATATGAAGTTGAAAATGTCAGCTCTAATTTCATTACAAGTGTGTATGGGAGGAACAATTTCCCTGAGTTTTTCAGAAGAATAGTTCAATCAGACAATCTCCTTTTTTGTGATAAACAAAAAAGCCAAGCAATGTTTGAGAGATGGGGAGAACAATACTCCGAATTAACAAACAATCTTGACTCTAATATTATTATACACCAAAGTCGCAATATTGTCAAGAGTAAAAAGCAAGAAAATAGTGCAGATATAAGTTCAAATGATGTCAAGACCTCTGCTGCATTATCCGAGCCTACGATAACCTGTGAATGGAGCGAAAGTAATTACTTTGAGGACGGCAAGACCTACAGTGTTGCAGAATTTGACACGCTCATGGAACAGGCTGACAGTGAAATGGTGGCAGGAGCAAAGGCTGCAATAGAGAAATACGGCTCAGCAAAAGCATGGTATGAAGCAGACGCTGATGACGAATTCTCACAGTTTATGGGCTATGATAAGGTCAAGTTTACTATCAATATGCCTGACGGACAAACGATCACTGAACGCCAAGACGCAGGTGACGGATACGGCGGCGTTATTGATTTTCTGAAAAGATACTCAATTTACAGCTCGATCATACCTGAGCTTGAAGCTGCAAAAGCCGCACATATGGCAGAACTGGTCGATGAAGTGCCTACACCTACAAATGAAACACAGCCTGAAATAGACAAGCTTTTGGGCAGGCTTAAGCTTGATTGTGATTACTATCTGAAAACAGGTGCAGAAAAGCATTTGTGGGCGGAAACAGTTGAAAAACAGATAGCTAAGATCAATGAGCTGTATGAGAAAATGCCTGAAAACGCCTACTTCACAAGAGAACAGATAGACGATTATGAAAAGAAAATGCTTGCGATAAAAAATGGTGAGGTCGAAAAACCTATACCATATGAAACGCCTACAATCGCTGATAATGTTCTGTCTGAAGAAAAAAAGACAACACCGCCTGTTTCTGAAAGCGTTCCTATATCTTCTACATCTGATGAACAGATATCACTCTTTGAAACGCCGCAAGAAGATATCAAAACTGAAAAGGTAGAAAAGCCAAAGAAGAATGTCAAAGCAAGCACATACCACTTTGACCCTGATAATGTTGTTGTGGGCGGAGCTGCTGCTCGTTGTGACGCAAATATAGCTGCTATTGAAACATTGCTGAAAATAGAGAGTGAAAAGCGGCTTGCGACACCTGAAGAACAGAAGATAATGGCTAGATACTCAGGTTGGGGCGGAACTGCTCAGGCTTTTGTTGCAGATAATGAGAATGTTTCTGCTGACAGTTGGGGAGCAAGGCAGACTCGTTTAAGAGAACTTCTGACCGCAGATGAATATACCGCAGCACGGTCATCTACACTTACAAGCTTCTATACACCGCCAGAAGTCATAGACAGCGTATATCTTGCTTTGGAAAGATTTCAATTTGAGGGTGGAAACATCCTAGAGCCTAGCATGGGCGTTGGAAACTTTTTTGCAAAAATGCCTGATGAAATGAGGGCAGATTCAAAACTTTACGGAGTTGAGCTTGACAGCATTTCAGGACGAATAGCCAAGCAGCTCTATCCAGAGGATAATATCCAGATAAAAGGGTTTGAAAAAACAACATTCAAGAATAACAGCTTTGACGTGGTCATAGGTAATATACCTTTTGGAGATTATGGCATTGCAGACAAAGCCTATGATAAATACCACTTCAAAATTCATGACTATTTCGCCGCAAAAGCAGTAGATAAGGTAAAGCCTGGAGGAATTGTTGCCATTGTGACTTCAAAATTCACAATGGACAAGAAAAATGATAAAGCAAGAAAGTATCTTGCCGAACGCTGTGACCTTTTAGGCGCAGTAAGACTTCCCTCTGGAACGTTTAAAGACGCAGACAGTGTTACAACAGATATTATCTTTCTGAAAAAAAGAACAACAATGACATCTGTTATACCAGACTGGGTACACGTTTCAGAAACACACAACGGCATTCCTTGCAATCAATATTTTGTGGATAACCCTGATATGGTACTTGGTACTATGGCATGGGACGAGCGTATGCGAGGAAAATATGGTGCAGACAGCAAGGTAACGACCTGCTATGCAAACAGTGACACTCCCCTTGCACAGCAGCTCATAAATGCCATTTCAAAAATAGACGGCGTTATTGATACTGTGGAAACTGAGCTTGACAATGGGACAGCTGAGATACTCCCTGCTGATCCAACTGTCAGGAACTTCACTCATACCATTGTTGACGGAGATCTTTATTTCCGTGAAAATGAAGTAATGGTCAAGGTCACAGAAACAGGCAAATCGCTTGAACGCATGAAAGGGCTTCATACTCTAAGGCAAGCAACTATGGAGCTTATCAATGCCCAGGCTGACGGCTGCACTGATGAACAGCTTGCAGAGCTTCAGAAGAAGCTCAACAGCACATATGACAATTTCAGAACAAAGTTCGGAAACATTACGGACAGCGCCAATTCACGCTGCTTTTCTAATGATGATGACTACAATACTTTAGCAGCACTTGAAGTTGTCAACGTGGAAAATAAGACAGTTGAAAAGGCTGCAATATTCACAAAGAGAACGATACTTCCAGATATTCCAGTTTCAAAAGTTGATACAGCACTAGAAGCACTTCAAGTGTCAATGGACAGATTGGGCAAGGTCGATATTATCTATATGTCACAGCTCACAGACACTACGCCTGAAAAGGTTATTGCTGACCTTGGTGATGAAATATTCAGAGATCCTGCCAAAGTTAAAGACAATGACCCATATTCAGGCTATACGGAGTCATCTGAATATCTGTCAGGCAATATTCGTGATAAGCTGAGAATAGCCAGAGAACATGCGGAACATATCGACAGCAGCTACAACAAAAACGTAGAAGCACTGATGAAAGTTGTGCCAAAAGACCTTGAAGCCAGCGAGATATCCGTAAGGATCGGCGCTAACTGGATCGATGTTGCAGATTATAATAAGTTTCTAAATGAGTATGCACACGCAAACACCTATTACTACCCTGTCACAAGAACAAAGCTTGGAGAATACAAAATAGAGGGTAAAACATCTGACCGCTCAGTTGCTGCCACTGAAACATTCGGAACATCAAGAATGAACAGCTATCAGATATTTGAAAATCTTCTTAATCAGCGTGATATTTTAGTTCGTGACAGACGAGAGGAGGACAGTAAAGTATGGTATGAGATAAACACTAAGGAAACACAGCTTGCAAAAGAAAAAGCTCGTCTAATGAAGGAGGCTTTTAAAAACTGGCTATGGAATGATATGGGTAGACGTGAAAAATACGTTGCAAAGTATAACTATCTGTTCAACTCCATACGGGGCAGAGAGTATGACGGCTCACATCAAACCTTTCCAGGCATGAACACATCAATAACGCTGCGGAAACATCAATCAAATGCTATAATGCGTGCTAAGCTTGGTGGAAACACGCTGCTTGCTCAAGATGTCGGAGCAGGAAAAAGTTTTGAAATGGTTGCAGCTGTAATGGAGAAAAAGCGGCTTGGTCTAATAAATAAAGCCTGCGTAGTTGTTCCAAAGCACCTCACGTTGCAAATGGCGAGTGAGTGGCTGCGGCTTTACCCAAACGCAAAACTACTTGTAGCAAAACCAGAAGACTTTACAAAAGCGAACAGAAAACGTTTTATTGCAAGGTGCGTCACAGGTGACTATGACGCTGTAATAATGTCATTTACTCAATTCGAGCGCATACCTATGTCAGACGAGTATAAAGAGCAATTTATGCAAAAGGAACTTCACGATATCATTAGTGCAATATCTCAAGCAGGGCGAAAGGATCAAATCTCTGTAAAAGCCCTTGAACGGCAAAAGAAAAATATAGAAGAAAGGCTTGAAAAGCTCCTTTCTTCCCCTAAAGACTCATCGTTGTGTTTTGAAAAGCTGGGCTTTGACTATCTTGTATGCGATGAAGCACATAACTATAAGAACTGCTTTGTTTCTACCAAAATGTCAAATGTGGCAGGCGTACAGACAACAGCAGCACAAAAGTCAGAGGATATGCTGATGAAAACTCAGTATCTCAACAGTAGATATGGCTGTAACAATATTCTTTTTGCCACAGGAACGCCGATAAGCAACTCTATGGTCGAATTTTACGTTATGCAGCGTTATCTCAGACCAGATCTTCTTGAGAAAGCAGGATTGCAGAACTTTGACGATTGGGCAAGCACTTTTGGTGAAGTTGTATCACAATTAGAGATAAAGCCTGCAGGAAACGGCTTTCAAATGAAAAATCGCTTCAGCAAATTCGTAAACATACCTGAGCTTATGCAAATGTATAAGGAATTCGCTGATATTCAAACAGCGGATATGCTGAAACTTCCCATACCAAAGCTTGAAACAGGAAAGCCGATAGTGGTGACATCAAAGCCTGACGAACGCCAAAAAGCATATATGAAAGAGCTTGCTGTACGTTCTGAGACAATACATAGTGGCACAGTTGACCCACGACAGGACAATATGCTGAAGATAACCCACGAAGCACGGTTACTTGGACTTGACAGCAGATGTATTTTCAAAAACGCTCAGCCTGCACCTGACAGCAAAGTGATGAAACTTATTGACAATCTCGAAAAGAACTACAGAAAAACTATGACAGAAAAAGGCGTGCAGATAGTATTCTGTGATATAGCGATCAACGAGGACGAAACACACTTCTCTGTGTACAAAGCTATAAAACAAGCGCTTATCGAGCGTGGAATACCAGAAAAAGAGATTTGCTTTGCAGGCGACGCAAAGACAGATAGGGCAAGAGATGAGATGTTCAAAAGCCTTCGCAAAGGAGAAAAACGTTTTATCATCGCAAGTACTTCAAAGCTTGGAACGGGCGCTAACATTCAAGATAGGATCTGTGCAATCCATCACCTTGACATACCGTGGAAACCATCTGACCTCACTCAGCAGGATGGACGTGGCATAAGGCAAGGTAATAGATTTTCACACGTCGGAATCTACCACTATCTTACCGAAGAGACGTTTGACGCATATATGATGGGTATTATAACCAATAAAGCAAAATTCATAAATCAGATATTGACCTCCAAAAGTCCTGTGAGAGTTTCAGAAGATGTTGACGAAATGGTACTTACATACTCTGAAATGCAAGCTATTGCTTCGGGCAATCCTATGATTAAGGAGAAAATACAGCTTGATAATGATGTTGCAATGCTGAAAACTCTTGAAGCGGAACACAAGAAGTCAATTTTCAAAATGCAGGAGTTGGCAGAAAAAACGCTGCCAAAGCAGATATCGCAATACTCTGAACTTCTCGCTAGAGCAAAGAGTGATATGTCTAAATATCAGGAACATCAGGCATTGAACAAAGATTTTGAAATGACAATAGGCGGTATCAGATATGATAAACGTGAAAATGCAGGAGAACAAATTGCCGTGTCAATGGCAATTTGTTCTGCCACAGGTGAGACTATCGAACTTGGAACGTATCGTGATTTTAAAGTCACAATAGAAAAGAATCCATCTGCAAACACATTTTTTGAACTTGATACACCTTGTATTGCTGTTCTTCACGGAGAACTTACTTATTCGTGCGATATTGCTACAGATAATGCCGTAGGAAATGTCCGAAGAATCGAAAATCTTGCAGGCATTCAGATAAACCAGAAATTATGCTCCCTTGAGGAACAGCTTGAAAAAGCAAACAAAGATCTTTCAGAGGCTCAACAAAATATGCTTAAGCCATTTGAGCACGAACAGGAATTAGCTGACAAGACAAAACGACTTGAATACGTCAACGCCCAGCTCAGCGGAAATTCTCAAAACCAATCTGAAGCTTCTGGAAGTGCTATGGAATTCAGATTTCATAACAACAAGTACCAAGCCTTGATAGGCACTAAAGATAAATCAGAATGGTGTGATGTTGTATCAAAGGGAGGAAAACTCATAGCTGCAGCTGATAATAAAATCTATAATCTGTCTGAAAAAGAAAGCGACCAATTTCGCAACTTTGTTTTCAACGGTGGCAAAACCGACACAGACAAAAGTCATTCTCTACTAGAAAAGCTCAAGCCAAAGGCGCTTAAATTATAAAACATTGAGAGGAGGTGAGGATATATGATAGACAGAAGATACGAATCAGGCAAAAGCTTTGTCATGTACTCTAAAGAGGAGTTTGAAGCCGCACGGCGAACAGATATGGTCACATTTCTCGAAAGCCACGAGGGTTTCAGCTTTAAATCGTCAGGCGGTTGGTATATAGGGATAGAGCATGACAGTCTTAAGATCAATCCAGACCGCTATACCTGGCACTGGTATTCAAGAGATCTTTACGGAAAAGGTGCTATCGACTGGCTCTGCAAGGTTGACGGATACGATTTTAAAGAAGCTGTTTCTCGTCTAAGAGGAGGTGAGGGTATATGATAGACAGAAGATACGAATCAGGCAAAAGCTTTGTCATGTACTCTAAAGAGGAGCTTGAAGCCGCACGGCGAACAGATATGGTCACATTTCTCGAAAGCCACGAGGGTTTCAGCTTTAAATCGTCAGGCGGTTGGTATATAGGGATAGAGCATGACAGTCTTAAGATCAATCCAGACCGCTATACCTGGCACTGGTATTCAAGAGATCTTTACGGAAAAGGTGCTATTGATTGGCTTTGCAAGGTCGATGGATACGATTTTAAAGAAGCTGTTTCTCGTCTAATAGGCAACACCAGTATACGAGCTTCTCCTGAAATGAGAAAAGCAGTAATCAGCGAACAGCACTATCAGAAAAAAACTAAAAAGGCAGAATTTAAAGCTCCGCCGCCCATGCAGGGCAAATGGCGAGAGCTTTTCGCTTATCTTAACATAACGAGAAAGCTGCCTGCTGACATAATAAATTATTGTGTCAGCAATAAGCTCATATACCTCGATGTTAAAAAGCGAGCTATTTTCTGCGGCTACGATAAGTTTGGCTCAATGAAGTTTGCAGAAGCAAAGATCACAAACACATACAACAAATACTATCCGCAGAACATTGAAGGCAGCATGAAAGAATACAGCTTTTATATCCCTGCTAAACCAAATGCGTATGGTTATGACCCTACAAAGCTTTATGTGTTTGAAGCACCCATAGACCTTTTATCTCACGGAGCTTTAATGCAGCTTTCAATGAAAAAACAGTGTGCAGCAGTCGGAATGTCTGAAATGTATCGTTCTGATTGTTGGCTTGGAATAAACAGGGTATCACTATCAGGCTGCTCTGATATAGCACTTAAGCAAAGACTATCTGATGATCCTCGGATCACACAGATAGTCTTTTGTCTTGATAATGATGAAAGAGGACGTCAAGCAACAGAAAAGCTAATGTCTGACTATTCTGCAAATTACACTGTAAAAGTGAGCATACCGCCTTACGGCAAGGATTGGAACGATACGCTGAAATTTATTGTAACGTCAAAAAACAAAAAAACAAATACGGAGGAATAATTATGAGAAAAATAATTGAAAAGATCAAAGAAAAAGGTGTAAAGCTTAGCGCACGAATTTTCGGTGCAATGACGGCTTGTTTTTCAACGATCGTGGCAGCTTATGCCGACGCTGAAGACACAGAAGCAGGTGGCGTATGGTCAGACATAGCTGCATGGATAACCAAAAACAAAAATGGTTTGTCCATAGTCGCAAAAGCTCTCATTGGATTGTGTGTTGTATGTATAGTTATATGCCTCAGCACAAGTGGTAAACAAGGTGTAGCTTCTGTAAAAGGTTGGCTTATCGCTTTGGTAATTGCCATTATCTTGCTCGTATTTGCAGACAGATTTTTACAGAGCATGGGAGTGGGTTAAATCACAAGGACACACGTTTGTGTGTGTCCGTAAAAACGCTTATCTATGGTGTTTCTACGAGCATACACAAACAAAAAGCACACGAAAGGAGCATAATTTTGAAGTACATGAAAACAAAAAAGGTATGGTATCAACTCATATTTATAGCTGCCATAGTAACAAGTGGCTTTGGAAGCTTGGAGGTATGGGCTGCAGGACAATCAGGATATACTGGCTGTTCTTCAAGTATTCTAAAAATGGTAACTGTCCGAAATCAGTTTCGTGATCTGTTACGGAATATCGAATTTAACATTCTGAGTTTTCTCGCAGATGTAATAGACTTTTTCGATAATGCCGTCAGTGCCCTGCTCAAGCTCAATTTCTTTGATTACTTATCAGATGAATTCAGTTTTGGTAAAATGGGAACTGTCATAATAGCAGTAATGAGCCTTGCGCTCGTTTTAGGAGCTTGTGCATTAGTAGTTTACCACAATAAGATCCGTGTGTCTGACTTTCTTATGAGCATACTCGTTTCATCTATACTTCTTGTTGCATTTCCTACCTTTATATCTTCCTGCAACTCTCTCCGCAGCAAAGGTGTTGATGCAGCTCAAAACATTAAAATAAACGATCAATCTGAGCAAGCAAGTGTAAACAGTGACGGAACAGTTGTCATAGGTACACTTGGCAAAGATCTTTTGGCTTCAGGAATATATGACGTTGAAAACAGCGTTGATCTAAAGAAAAAAATGAATTACCTTGACACTGTAGGAAGTTCAGGAAATATAAAAGATATCGAGATAACTGGTGGTATTGCGCCTGATGATGATAAACCATGGACTACCTATTATATCACTGATGTAAATGATGTATACCCTGCCCAGAAAAAATTTAATGACCTGACAACAGAAAACATGATGTCACTTCTTGGTTTTGAAGATGAATATAATATTCTAAAAAATGCAAATGGCGAGCTTATACTAAGCGCTGATTATGGCGCAAATATGCAGGTTTACTGTTCTGTATACAGCACATCAGGCTCAATATACGGAAGCGTTCTGTCTGAAAAAGATTATGAAACATTTTTATCAGCTTCTATTGGTGACGCTTGTCCTTATGGTGCTACACTTGGAGATCTGCATTATCCAGACGGCAGCAGAATAACAAATGTCATTAACTATAATACATATCTTCGTGACCTTATAGCAAACCACCCTGCTGTAGCTGCCGCAGGCAAAACGCAGGAAGTTGGAGCAAACGCACACACTGTTGAAGAAGCGCTTGATATCATAAAAAATGATGTCATAAGAAATCTTAACATAGCTGCAAACACAAGGACTGCTAAAGAAGCAGAGCCTGTTAATGCAACATATCAAGCTTTTCCGCTCTTTGATGAAGAAGAATATGACAATCTTAATTCTTTAGAACAAGTTATAAGAAGAAATATTACTAGCGGATACACATATGACAGCTTGTACTATTATCACATAGACTTCTGGTCAACATTCGTACTTATGATAGCAGTAGCTATTTGTCTTATCTTCAGCGGAATAAAAATAGCAACTACCCTTTTTGAGATAATGTTCTCACAGCTCATAACACCTTTTATAATAGCAACTGATCTTAATGGCTCAGGACGTGCAAAAAAAGCTATACAAAATATGCTTCTCTCAAATATTGTTCTTATGATAGTTGTCATTCTCATAAGGATATATATTTCCGTTATATGGGGCGTAAAATCTTCTGATTATGGAGATAATTTTGCCGTAATGCTTATAGTCATAATCGCAGGAGCAAAATTTGTTATAGACGGACCTGAGATACTGACTAAGCTGTTCGGCATTGATGCAGGCGTTAAGTCAGGTGCAGCCACAATGATGGCTATCAACCAATCAATGCAAACGGGCAGTTATGCCGCAATGGGACTTGCTCGTGCAGGAAGCAGCGTTGTACATGGGGCAGGAAGTGTTGCAAAGCATACCGCAAGCAGCGCAGCAGGAGCAGTAAAAGGCTTTGCAGGCGGCGTATATGGTGGTATACACGGCGGTGATACTACCCCTGGCAAGATAGGAAAAGCTATAGGCGGCGCAGCAGCAGGAACTGTAACAGGCGCTGTCGGTGGAGCTTTCGGTCATACTAATGCAGGCGCAAAGGCAGCTTATGCAGCAACAAATCCAGGCTCAATAAAAGATACATTCTCAAATGCAAAAGACAACATTGCCAATAACGTAAAAGAGTCTGTAGGAGAGGGCTTTTCATCAGGCGGCGCAGGCAGCGCTTCAAAGGGTGCTGACGGAAAGGACGGCTTAAATGGCACTAACGGCATGAATGGAGCTAAAGGCGACAGAGGTGCGCAAGGCGCAGCAGGCAAAGACGGCACAAATGGAACTGACGCAAGAGCCGATAACAACAGTGGAAACAGCAGCAATAACAGCAATAATAACGGCACATCTCAGCCTGCCCGTGGCAGTGGCTTTGACGCTCCAAAGGCTGCAGCAAGCAATAATAACAATAAGCCTGACACATCAAAAGGAAATGGATTTAAGGACAAGGGAGGCAAGTAACATATGGGAGTAGTACCTAAAAAGACAAAAGCGGAACAGCGTATCTTCCGCCATATCAACCTTACAAAAATAGTCGGATTGATAGTAACACTAATGGTGTCATCACAGTTAGCCAATATCATGGTAAGTCCCAAACTAGGCATTCCATTTATCATATTCTGTAGTGTGATATTTCTCATAATGAGCGGAAAAAGCCCCTCTGATCCATGCAAAAGCTTTGCTGAAGCATGGCTTGAGTGGCTCAGTTTCCTAATGACAAATAAAACTCTGCATAAGCACCAAGGAGGAGAGATCAATGATGAGGAGATCATCGACGCCGAAAAGCACGAATAACAAGGTCAATGGTAAAGGTTTTTCGAAAAGAAAAGCACATAAGAAAGCTGCCGAAGACCAATCGAGTATAATATCACGTCTTTCATTTGAAAGCATTGAAAACGGCATTGTGACGCTTAAGGTCAAAGGAAAATCACTTAAAATGGGTGTTCTTGCCGTATCAGGCATGGATATATTCGATCTTAACGATTATGACCGCAATACAGTTTTCAATAATTTTGCCAAGGCAACTTTATCTATAGGCACTGATCACAAATACGTTTTTACTTCAAAAACTCCGTATCTTGCTAATCAGAAAGCCTATATAAAGTATAAAATGCAAAAAAGCATCAATAGGTATTCAGAATATCTGCTCAACGAACAGCATGATATATTTGAAGATTTTGAGGTAAGCCATTATGATCGAATGGCTTACCTTTTTATTTACTCTGATGACGAGAAGAAAATATATACTGGCGCTCAGAGGTTTATAAACCACATGAGAGATGTTGATGTATCATGGTGTTCAACCGAAGAAATAATCGTTACGCTCAATAAGCTTATCTGTCTGAATACAGAAAATCAGCAGTTGTCCGAAAATGGAGATCTTAATGAAACTATCCTGCCTGAAACAATAATATTTAAGCCAAATTATTACAAGATAAATGATGTGTTTGCTCAGACAGTGGTAGTGTACGATTATGCAGCTGAGATAGATGACCTTAGACTTGCTCAGATAGTTACACAATCGAATGATACGATAGTATGGGACGTTAATGTGGCTGATAAAGAAACTGTATTAGATGAACTTAGTTCTTCCCTGCGAGAGTTAGAGTCACGAGGAGGTATAATTCAGGACGCCACAGAAAAGCTCGATACAAGCACTGAATATCAGAAGCTAGAAATGATATACCAGAACATAAAAAACGGCAATGAGCAGATATACTATGTAACACTCAGATTTATTGTAAGTGATACCGATCTAAGCTCACTGAATAAACGGACACAGGAACTGATCCACGAGCTTGAACTCAGCGGTTTGGCGGCGTATGTTCCAACAAATATAATGCAGCATGAGTTTTTAACCACTATTGATAAAAGCAACACGATAAAAACACCTTTCCCAGTGTTTGATACCTTGTCACGTCAGTTTCCGTTTTACTATCAATCACATATAGACGATACAGGGCTTTTCTTTGGCTTCACGGAAACAGGCGGTCTTAATATTCTCAATACCTTTAAACGGACTAAAAGTCGTAATTCCTTTGACCTTTTGGCAATAGGACTTAAAGGCGGCGGTAAATCAGTAACGCTGAAATCAATGCTTGAAGACCAGCTGCTTATAGGCAATAAAGTAATGGTACTTGATATCGAAAGCGAGTATCAACCTATGGCAAAGGTCTATGATGGTCAAACCATAAAGATAAACAGCAATTCAAGGATAAATCCTCTGCAAATATGTAAAGTTGTAGACTCACGAGTTGATGATGAGATATCACCAGAGGACGAAGCAAGAGAAAATTTTGCTTCTGAAATGTCAAGAATACGCACATTTATGTCAATGTATATGCCAGAAATAGATATGTACACTATGGAAATCTTTATGGATCTTGTAACTGAATGTCTGTCGGACAAGGGTATTTTCCCTGAAACAGATGTTACATATCTTGATCCGAAACAGTTTCCGTCTTTTACAGATGTAAACAACAAGCTTCACGAAAAGCTTTGCAACATAACAGGTATGCCAGAAAGAAAATATGAAGCGTACAGCAACATTCAGGTGTATATAAAACAGCTTTGCGGCAAAGGTGCATATGCAGGAATGTTTGACGGAGCGACTAATGTTGATGTAAAAAACAATGACCTGATAATCTTTGATGTTAAGAGCATAAGTGAAATGGCTGAGAATGTATACAACGCTCAGCTTTTTAATATTCTCACTATTATGTGGTCAACGATATGCAAAAACATAGGCTACAATCAAAACCTTATCAATCCATGGGATAAAAGAAATGTTGTGTGTCTTATTGACGAAGCTCACAGATTTATCTCAGTGAAATATCCACAGGTAACAGAGTTTATTGAAAAACTTGTTCGCCGCACAAGAAAATATTTTGCAGGATTATGGTTTGCAACTCAATCAATATTAGACTTTATTCCTGACGGAAACATCACAGCAGCAGGCTCTATAAAAGTCATTTTCTCCCTAGTTCAATACCGATTGGTGCTTAAACAATCGCCTGAAAGCATTGAGATATTGCACCAAGCCTTTCCGCAATTCTCATATACCGAGCTTAAAGAAAGCACAGCATTTGAGCCTGGTCAAATGCTGTTGTCATTAGGAGCAGGCAGGGACAAGCTGCATTGCAGAAGAATTGTTGGCGCAAGACAGCTCCTCTATATGGGCAATGCAGAGGACAGAATAGAGATAATCCACAACTGCTTTTCTCACTATTACAACGAATATTCTAAGCAGGAATATGGACTTATGTTGAGAAAAATGGACGCTGATTATTTCAGGAAATGCTTCCTTGCAGAAACATATTCCTACCTTAGAATGGAGCAAAACATAAGTCATTATATTGACGCAGTTATAGTTCAAATGGTGGATAATCTTATCAAAGAACTTCTTCAAGCTGCAGGAACGGAGGCGGCACGATGAAAGTAGTAAGTCCTAAAAGCAGCAGTAAAATATATATAATATTTACTGTTGTGACAGTGTTGTTAGCAGCATTTTTTCTCACGTCGAACAGATGGATGCAATCAATTACATACAAAAGCAAAAGCGATAATTATAATCAGACGCTAACTCTTAATTGCTACAATATAAAGATAACAGACGCTTCTTACCACGATAATATTTGCGAATTCGTTTTAAAATGCCGCCTTTCTAGCAGTGATACTAGGGCAACATATCCCGAAATTAAGACGATAAGATTTGATGATGATCTAACAGAGTATAAGTTCACAGTCAGCGAAAAATATGATGATTATTCAAGAAAAGTAACAGTGAAAGACCCTCCGTCCGACTTCAAGATAATGCGTGTTGTTGTCAGATCTGCTCTGCCAGATACAAAATATGCAGACGCATATGATGAATTTGGAGAGAAGATACCTGCACACACTGAGAAAGGAAAAGGGTACATTAGAACGATAACTATTGACCGAAAAGATATGCAGAAAAGTGCAATAAAAATCGTCCCAGGCAATACTGAAAGCCGTACACAAACGAGTACAGCAAGCAGTATTTCAAGCACAACAAAGCCAAAAACCACAACAGCACAAGCTGTCGCTGTGACTACAAAGGCTACATCACAAACAACACATAACGTCAGCGAAAAGGCGGCAGAAGAGTCACAAACAAGCACAACTACTTCAACCAAACATCAAGTTGCAACAGCAGAAAACAACACAAGACCGCAGGAGACAAGACGATATGACGAGCCTGCATATGCCCCAGAACAGACTACTGGCGCAACACATAATGAGCCTGCTCAAACACTTGCTCCATCTGCAAAGCTGACAGAGCAAGTAACAACTACAACAACGCAGCCTAGAGTCTATTCTATAAAGCTTGCTACAGATTTTGAGTATAATGACGTTCAGCTTAAAGTGGGAGGACGCACTCAGCTTCGTGCAGAGATCGAGCCTGACAATGCCATTAATAAGAACGTAAAATGGGAGAGTAACCGTCCTGATATTGCAACAGTTGACAGTAACGGCAATGTAACAGCCGTATCAAAAGGCAAAGCTATCATAACCGCAACAACAGAAGAGAAGGGCTTAAAGGCAAGCTGTATGATAACAGTTAGCCAATAATGAAAAGAGGTAATCAGAATGACTTTTAATAATTCTTCAAACAAAGTAAGAGTAATAGGTTTTATCGTTTCTGATATAAAAAACCTAAGTGCCTATGCTATCGAATTTCTTATCGCAGTGCCTAGAAAGGCTAAAAAAGGCGAGCAGAGCTTTAACGATGTTTTCACTGTATACGTTAATGAGGAAAGCACAATTTCCTTTGCAAGAAATCATTTGCGCAAAGGCAGCGTGATAGTAGTTAAGGGAGAACTGAGGACTTTTAAAGATAATAACGTGAAAATATGCAGCAGTGATATAACCATCTCGTCACAGAACAAGTGAGGTAAAGTGCTATGGAAAATATACTTTTTGAGTACCCTGTCAATAACGAAAACAGTTCTTTTGATGATGAATTTCAAGTTCAAAAAGCGAGAACTATCAAGATAAAATACACTGTTATAATCGCAGTTTTTTGTGCATTGGTAATGTATTTTTTATCTGCACTTTTTGCAAAAGCAGCACTGCTTTTTTATTTACTTACAGCGTTTTTTACTATACTTGCAATGGTAACAGGAAAGATGTTTGTGAAATATCCAAGGCATTTTCTTTATATAAAGGCAACAGAAAATGAACTGCAGCTTGCTTACTATAAAGATAAAAAAGAGGATTACCACTTCCAATATAAAAGCATTGAAGAGATAAGGTTTGCAGACAAAAATTTCACTGCTGTATATATAAAAGAAGAAGGACGTAAACCATATTACTTTGAATTAAATAAGTGGACACCTGAGCAAGGCTTTTTCCTTTACACCATACCGCAAATTCTCCCTAACGTGTTCAAGGGCAACAGCAAAGAGATAGCAAAAAAATATGGTGATGAAGCTGATTTCTACAATGAAGTATATAAGGAGAGTAATTGAAAATGGATATAATCATACGCAATATTCCTGAGAATATGATAGATAAACTAGACAGTATAGCAAAAGCTGAGGACTTATCACGGAACGCATTACTTACAAAACTAATATCAGATTTTGTGAAAAGCAATGACGATTTTGTTGTAAATATTCTTCCGCCTATCGTTCGTGCGTTAGTAAATCAGGAGCTTGACCGCCTTTCAGAGGGTGCAAATTCCACTATAAATAATGTGCATATTGCAGCGCAAAAAATGATAAATACAACAGAAAAAATCGAAAATCTTCTTACAGAAACGATAACAAATTCTGAAGAAAACTCAATTACAAATGAAGAAATTCTCAGGATGCTTGAAATTTCGGACAAAGAAAGTTCATAAATAAGCCTGTTTTGTTTACACAGCAGAAATATATACAGATTATTACAGCATGAAAATTATATAATTCGTATATAAAGAGGTAAATAGAGGAAGTTTTCGTATATAAATCATATATAAATTTTGATTTGCAATATATATAAAATATATAAATTACAATTATATACAAAAAATCGTATATAAATCGTATATAGAAAAAGTCCCGATGATATCACAGTATCCCACCTGAAACCTCGGTTCTACCGAGGTTTCCAGCAGGCACGATATCGTGCCTTTATGCTCTTGACCCACACCTCTAACTTAGATATCACAAAATAAAATCAAACTACACGGAAAGGTTGGATGAAAAAATGAAAAGCAAACCTATCAATAAGCTGCTGTCTTTTTCAGAACTACATTATCAAAGGTTTTTAAAGATAATGGAGCTGAACGGAATTAAAACATACAGCAATTGTCTTGCGTTTCTTATAGACAGTGCCTACAATAACATCAAACAAACACCAAACGATGAATGTTTGAAAAACATTCAAGATAACATTGAGAAGCTGCTGACGATTGCAAAAGAAAATAACAGCATGATATATCAGGAACGTGACGGAATTAATACGCTTCTGCACTTCTACGAAGTGCAGGAATTCCACTCAGCTGACAAGCGTCTGAGTGACAGCGAACCGCATGACGTCATGTCACGATCAAATGACAACTACAAGAGCATCGTACATCAGCGCTCAGTTGATAAGGGTGCAGACTCCCTGCAAGACGAACAGAGTGACTAATAATGACACCAGGAATATTTCACAAATGCAAATTCGTATACAAGTGGCGAATAAGCGGTGACGGTGGCAACAAGATATTCGATTTTCTGGACTATATGCTCCGCCCTGAAGCTTTTGAGCCGAACAAACACGCCAACGAAATGGAGTATGTATATTCAGAATTTGTGCCAAACGAGAAAAGTCAGGCTCAAAACATAAAAGCTGAACGCTCATTAGGTGCTTTCACAAGCACACAAGATAGTCTGACTCCTGCCGATATAGACAAGATACGTCAGCTTGAAGCTGTCAGCCGCTCTGAGGGCTGTCCGAAATATGCAGGAGTTATCTCATTTGATAACGCATATCTGCGGCAGAATAATTTCATAGTCGGCAATCAGCTCAACCGCCAGGCACTTATTGAAGCCGCACGAAAAGGCATTAACAAAATGATAGACAAATCAGAAAAGCTGGATGCAAGTAACTGCTACTGGGTCGGCAGCATTCACGTCAATACAGGTAATGTACATATCCATTATCAGCTTCTTGAATATCACCGACTTGAAGATAGGCGCATTACATACAAAAACAAAGGTCAAGACGATATCGAGCAGAAAGCTTTCAACGCTTTGAAAACTGAAATGACGCACTTCATTGACAAAAGTGCCGCCGCTGCTAACCTTACTGAATTTCAAAGAAACGTGCTTGCACCTCATATCAAGTCCGAGTTTGCAGGCAGTATTCAAAAAATAAACGCACTTATCGACAAGCTTCCTGATGACCTAAAAAACAGCGGCAAGCAGTGGTGGTATGCAAAACAAAATGATGTGACAAAAAACGAGATAGACAGTTGTATCAGATCTGTCATATCAGAAAATCAAACTTTGCAAATAATGTTTGACACATATCTTCATAAGCTCGACAGCACACAAGCAATGTTCCGAAACAGATACGGACAAAATTCAAGGTGGGCTGAGTATAAAGAACATCAGCTTCACGATCCGTCAGGTTTTTACTCCAGAGTAGGAAACTCATTTCTTTCTATCTGCCGTGAATACTACAACACAAAGAATGTCAATTTTGAACCACCTGAGGATCTGCATTCCCATATAGATCTTGATAATACTTCTTACTTTCCAAAAACGAAAACGTATCTGTCTGAAAAAGAAAGCGAAGGCTTTTCTGAGAAAAATGAGCCTGACTACAACAACGGTATTTCCTCGCAGAAATCAAAAGTGTATCTGTCTGAAAATAAAAAAGATGATTTAGAGGATGCTATGCCTTATGACTCTTTAGAAAACTCTGATATCCCTGATGATTTGGAAATGTACCTATCTTCAAGAAATTATGATGAGTTGTATGAACCAAATGCTCCTGACTACAGCACGGATATTTTTCCGCAAGAGCCTGAAGCGTATCTGTCTGAAAATGATAAAAGCGATCAGGCAGTGGAACGTCTACGCATAGATTGGAGCAAGAACTATAAGCTTGCCCTCGACTATATGTACGGAAATGAACAGAACAAATCAGCAGTCATAAAGAAAGACCCCGAAAAAGCTTTTGAAATACTCTCAATAGAAAGCAAAAGCGGAAATATTATCGCAACATATGACATAGGCAAGCTTTATGACAGCCAAATGCTAAAATCCAATGACGGCGATACACTAAGTCAGCAATATTACAGCAAAGCCTTTGAAGATTTTCACAAGCTGCTGTCCATAGTAAGCATGAGTGATGACAAACGTGATAATTGGACAAAGTCCTATCTCAACTATCGCATAGGTAAAATGTATGAATATGGTCTTGGAGTTACTCAAGACTATAACTCAGCCATAGAGCATTATAAGCTGTCTGAAAACAAATATGCTTTTTTTGCTCTCGGTAACATATACAAATACGGCTCTGGTGTTGAAACAGACTATGCCAAAGCATTTGACTATTATATGCGCTCACTAAGCAGCAAAGGCGGAATGCCGTTCGCAAGTTATGCCGTAGGACAAGCTTATGAACTGGGTCAAGGAGTAGAAAAAGACCTATCAAGTGCGCATAATTTTTACGCTGAAGCTTTAAATGGTTTAGAGAAAGTATTCACGAAAAACCATGACGATAATATCAGCTACAAGATAGGTATGATGTATCTGAATAGCAAAGGAACGGATATAGACCTTGAATGTGCTGAAAAATATCTGCTGCTCTCGGCGGACTCCAATAACTATAAAGCACAATATATGCTCGGTAAGCTCTATCAGAGCGACAACAAAAAAGATCTTCAAAAGGCTGAAAAAGTCCTGATAAAGGGTGCTGAAAACGCACAGGATAAAACAGGATTGTGTGAATATAGTCTTGGCAAGCTGTATCTTTCACAAGAGAGATATGACAAGGCGGCATCATACTTGGAACGTTCAGCAGCAAAAGATAATTACTATGCAGCATACACTCTCGGAAAACTCTATCAGGAGCAATTCAATGACAATGCTCTTGCAGAAAAGCACCTCATGCACGCTGCTGAGCATAAGGATGATGTTATGGGAATAGCAGCGTACCGCCTTGGTAAATTGTATCTTTCATTTCAGGAAAAAAGAAAAGCATTGCAGTATTTCATCAAAGCCGCAGACAAGGATAACACATACGGAATGTATGCTGCAGGGAAAATTCTTCTTGATAGCAGAAAATCAACAGAAGTTTCAAAAGGAATACGCTACCTTTCATCAGCCGCCGATAAGGACTTTGAGCCTGCGATATACACTATGGGCAAATACTATAGCTCATTCAATAATACAAAAGCTAAAGAATACCTTAAGCGTTCTGCGTTTGAATACAACGATCCAAATGCACAGTATATTCTTGGAAAAGTGTATCTGTCTGAAAATAAAAACGAAATGGCTGAAAAGTGCTTCCGTCAGTGCGCTTTAAACGGCAACAACAGTGGACAGCTCGCTTATGGTTTAATGCTGCTTCGTGACGGTCAAAAGAAAGCAGCATATCAATGGCTGAGAAAGTCAGCACGCTCAGGCAATGACATTGCTAAAAAGATAATAAGCGGTAAAAAAGCGGATATACCATTTGAGTTCAGACTTGCAGGCTGTATGCAGGCGCAGAGGACACTTCTTCATAAATCATCAAGTATGCTGCGCAACGCCCTTAAATCTGAAGAAGCAAAAACCGCACGTCTTATGAGAGAATTTGAGATCGAGCAGGAAATGGCGAAAGCAAAAGAACAATATCATAGCATATAAAGGGGAACTAATATGGATCTTGAAAAACTTAAGCGCATAAAAAATCTTATCATCGCAAAAATTCTTTTTGTATTTGGCTGGATCTATGATCTTGCTATGCGTATTTTAAATGCGGTGAATAAAACACCTATTGAAAAAGACAAAGACCGCCGAAATATCAGAATAAAACAATTTGCAATAGCTACATCGATACTGTATGTGATCTTTAACAGCATTTTTATTTACATCTTTAAAAGTATGCGCAGGGTAAGCCTTAACGGACGCTCTGGTGAATACACAAGCACTCACTTTATGCCGTGGAACATCATTGTTCCGTCAGGATTTATGATGTTCATTTTTGAAATTATCCTGGCAATGGTAGTAGGCTTGTGTATAACAGTAAAGCTCCATACTCTGTGGCGTATGAAGAATGACAGCAAGGACATCAAGGGTGATAATAAATTCATGGAAGATAATGAGCTTCTTGAACACTTTCAGGCAGTCCCTATGGATAATATAAAGTCAGCAGAACAAGCTGGTATGCTCATTGGTGAAAGCAATGGTATGTACTATGTTGAAACTGGCACATACAACACTATGATAGTAGGCGCTCCTCGTTCTGGTAAAGGCGAATGCTATGTGCTGCCAAGTATGCGGCTTATGGCTAACTCAAAAAATAAGCCCTCGCTTATCATAAACGATATGAAAGGCGAGTTGCTTGAACTGACATATGAAGATTTTGCAAATAACGGATATAAGATAGTCACTCTTAATCTTATCGATACGGACCGATCTGATTGTTGGAATCCTCTACAACTTATCATTGACGAATATCTCGCTGCAAAACGGAGCGGAAGCAACGATCTTTCACAAACCTCTAAGCTTGTCAGCTCGTTTGCCCACTGTCTTACAGACGATGTACAAAGTGAAGCAATATGGACAGACTCTGCAAGGTCACTTTTAAGCGCCCTGATATACTATTTTCTTGATAAAGGCTATGAAAAAGGTGATATGTCAAACGTTAATATGTACAGCATAACAACATTCTTTACTGAATTTGGCGTATACAATACTGTGATCGAGGACGAAAGCGGCAATAAGAAAATGGTCAATGCTCTCGATGAGCTGTTCAATGCGCTGCCTGTGGGCTGTCTTGCAAGAACATCCTATTCAACGTCAAAGTTCTCCCAGGGCGACACACGTTCATCAATATACACTGTCCTCTCTGCAGACCTTGAGATATTCATGACGGATATGGGTGTTCAAAAGCTGACATCTAAAAATGAAATAAACTTTGCTGACCTTATCAATGAAGATCAGCCTTGCATAATATATATGCTTGTGCCGTATGAAGAAAAATCACGTTATGTAATAGCTTCAATGTTTGCAGACCAATCCTTTATGTACCTTGCAAAGCAGGCAAGAAAATACCAGGGCGGAAAATTGCCACGAAAAATAGAGTATATCTACGATGAGTTTGGTCAAATGACAAAGCTTCCTGACCTCAGCAGCAAAATGAACGCTTCTCCAGGAGCTAATATTCTGTTCAATCTTTTTCTGCAGGACTATGGTCAGCTCAAAAAGTATGATAAAGAAGAGGACGGCATAAAGGGTGCTTGCAATATTCAGATATACATACTCTCTCTTAACGGAAACACAAACAAAGCGTTTTCCGAAATGATAGGAAACGAGACCGTAAACTATCTTACATTCAGCGGCAGCCTATACGGCTTTATTGATCACCAAGGTGAACACGTTGACCGCAAGGCTCTGCTCGATACAACACAGCTCTCAAAGTTGCCGTTCGGCACTGCCATAGTGAAGAAAATGCGCTGTGAGCCAATACGAACTAATATCACGCCTTATCACCTTATCGAGAATAAGCCGCCAAGAATACCTGTAGAAAATCTGCCTATAAGAAACCATAACATAGACCTCTCTGCTGTGCTTTACCCATATGATGAGCTTTGGGACAGTTTGGGCGTTATAGGCAATCAGTATAGACTTGATAAGCTGAAAAATAATGCAGAAAGTGCTATGAACAAATACTATATGCAGCTTAATGATATTGAGAAAATAAAAGCTGCAGGCGGAGCAGTTTCTGAGCTTGTGTATAAGACTGCATTGGATCTTGAAAAACAGGCAAGTCAGGCGCAGCGTCAGGTCATAGAGTATCAGCAGCATATCCAACAGCTAAAAGAATTTCGTGATAATGAAGCACGAAAAATATTTGCCCAGGCTTATTCTGACAATGGCTTTCAGGATGACGAGGACGGCTTTGATGAAAGCACAGACGAGCTTTATCTCCCCGATGACTTCCCTGCTTCTCAAAGCGAACTCCCATATGTAGATATATCTGCACTGCTCTATAAGGTCAATGGACTTGCAGGAGATGAGCTTAGTAGCCTTATTGAAAAGAAAAACTATGCCGCTGCAAGGGGCTACATAAAGAAAATACAGAAACGTCCTGATATACGCAGCAATTTTGTTGCCGATGAATGGGCGGCACTGGAACAATACATTAATAATGAGGAATTGAAAAATGCGAATACCTAACAGCTTTGTTACACGTTTTACACAGGCAGCAGACTTGAAGCTTGCCTGTGTATTCTATAGTCTTATCCACAAGAATACAAAAAGAAATCTGCTTGGCTATGAGATCACAGTCAAGCAGTCAACCCTTATGTCACTATGCGGTTGTTCGTTGTCAACGGTAAAGCGTACAGTCCGTTCTCTCAGCAAATGCGGTTTCATAAAATCACAGAAACGTCAAATGACTACACCCGGCAAGCTCGGAACATATACATACACTATTGATGCCGTATCTACAGCTTCTAAATATTTCACCATGGATAAAAAGCTTATGAGCAGATTGAATGGAAATGAATTCAGAGTTTATGCAGTGTGCTGTAAGCTGGCTGACAGCTCGCACAAGAGTTTTTTCCAAAGCTATAATGATCTATCTAAGCTTCTTGGCATGAGCCGTCAGGACGTTCTCAGGACGATAGAAAAGCTTGTAAAAGGCAAATTCATTCGTAAGAAGAAAATCAGAACTCGTGCAGGTGATTTTACAGACAACACATATACTGTCTGCATATATGTTCCTCACAGCAGAATAAAAAAAGCCCCCCGCCGCTCAAGCAGGAGGCAGAGCATTCATTGCTTTACAATGAACACACCCATTAAAAACACAAGTTCATTGTATAACAAAAGTTCGGCTTTGTCAATAGGTTTTAAGAAAAAAATGCGGCTTTTAGAGATTTTTTTCTTAAAAAGGGGTAGTGGGTAAAATGAACTGTCTATAACTGACCCATTCTTGATTATCTGTCTGAAATCAAATAATTGATTTTGGTTTATATACTTAGTTATTATCAAAGTTATTGATGAGTATTTGTTTTTTATGTGAAATTCGCTTTTTTCTTTCAGACAGATATCAATTCAAGCTGTCAAAATGCCTGTTTTTGTAATATAATTAATTTATTATATCAAAAAAGGGGATCATTATGACTATCGAAGAACTAATTGACGAAAAAACAAAACTTGAAAAACTTGTGATACAGCTTGCAGGAGAAAACCAACAGCTTAAAGACAAGTTGTCGGCTAAAAAAGCTAGTGACACTCCGTTCGCCGATCTGCTTGAAACGTGGCTGCACAACAAAAAAATGTCTGTAAAAGCCAACACATATGAAGCTTACTGCACCCAGGTCAATCACCACCTTGTGCCGTATTTTCGCGGCAAGGGTACAATGCTTTCTCAGCTCACGCCAGCAGTGCTTGAAGAATATTATTTCACAAAGCTTCAATCAGGCTTATCAGGCTCAACCATCAGGAAACATCATTCAAACATCAAGATGGCGCTGAAATTTGCCGTAAAGAACGGATTGACAGACCAAAATGCCGCACTTCTTGCAGAACTTCCCTCCTGCGACAAGTTCTGTGGTAACTTTCTCAACACAGAGCAATTTGATCTTGTTCTCAGCAAAATAAAACACACTGCAATTTACACACCTGTGTTTATAGCAGGAACAATGGGGCTTAGGCGCAGTGAAGTTTTGGGGCTGCGTTGGTCGGATATCAATTTTGAGCAGCGCACTATGTGCATTCAACATACTGTGGTCAAATGCGTCAAAAACCATAAAACTACGCTTATATTTTCAGACGTGCCTAAAACAAGGTCAAGCCGCCGCACACTTCCGCTGCCTGACAGTGTATACAGCTACTTGAAATGGCTCAAACACAAGCAGTGCTTGTCTTATGCAGCTAACAGGAGCAGCTATTCACGGCAATATTTACAATACATATGCGTTGATAGCAAGGGCATTCTTATACAGCCTGATGAGCTTTCTGTCCGTTACATCAGACTAATGAACGAAATGCACCTCAGATGCCGCTTTCACGATCTTCGCCACACTTGCGCTTCCCTGCTCGTTCAACATGGCGTTCCCATGAAAGCCGTATCTGCATGGCTTGGACACAGCAGTTTGGCAGTGACGAGCGATATCTACACTCACTTAACATTTCAGGAGAAGCTTAACGTTGCTAACACTATTGAAGATTACATGAAAGATGTGAATGTGTCACCGTGACACATTCATAATTTTTCACATTGTACATAACATAAATAAAAAGACCTCTCAGAGCATAAACGCCCTGAGAAGTCTTAACAATGTTGACAATCAACTCAAATTGTGCTATATTAAAAATAGATGAGGCAACACAACTTACTAAGTTGGTTGTCTGTGATTATTTAAAATAACCGTTTAGTTTGACAGGCTAGCACGGTTATTTTTTTTGCTCTTTTATAATGTTGCCCAAAACCCAAACAAGCAAAATGGTCAGTGCTAAAATTGGTACATCCACTTGGCAATTACCTCCTTTCCTTTAGTATCTGAAAGCAGGTCTGCTTTTTATTTCCTCATCCAAGTAATATTATACTACAAAATTTTCTTGCCGTCAAACTTTGAAACGAACAAAAACCGATTTTTTTATTATTTTTTGAAAAGATGCGATAAATCGACCTTTTTTCACTAATTTTCCACTTTAGGCTAAAATTTTAGTATATCACACAAAAAAATAAAAGTCAAATTTTTCACTAACAATTTTAAAAAAGTTTTTTTCACTATTAAAAAGACAAAAAACATGTTATCTTTTATCTTTATTTCTATAAATATAAAATAAAAAATATGAGTTTAACACATAAATACTCAAAACTTAACTATTTTAGTAAAGAACGTCCTGGTGTGTCATCGTGACACATAGGGAGTTTTTATTTGCAATCAAACACTTGCACAGTATATCAACATACGAAATCGCTATATGAATTAAAATGTAAATCTTATCACTTCTGCATTTTTTAATTTTTGTTTCCATTTAGCAAAAAACTCCGTTTTGTAAAAACCTTCATTTTCCCACGTTTTATAAGCCTCAGTACAAAACGGAGAATTACTATGAAGGGGGTCTGTTGAATTCTTATATTCATCGGGAATCTCATAATAATATTCTTTTAAATCTATAATTGCAGGAGTTGCGTAATACGAATAAATCAAATCATACTTTAATTCAATTTTTAAAACATCAAAGGAAAAATCAAATAAGACATCACTAAACCATAAAGACAGCTTTTCATCTTCAATATTTAAGCGGCGGTGGCAGTTACGACAAGTGTTGTAGCACAAATAATCCTTGTCATTATACGTTAAATTGCCTTTATCATCATAGGACTCAGTTATAAATACGGGCATATCATACCCGAATTTGTCATGAAGATATTCATACAGATATGAAATCACCGGATTTGATTTATTCATAACCATTATGTCTTTTAAGGGCAGGATAGAAAAGTTTCTAAAAGGAAAAAAATCATTAGAACCATCGTCTATATAATATTCATAACAAGATATTTTAAACACAACAGGCGTTTCTTCCCAGCAATGAGGACACTTGATGTTCGCAATACATAGATACAAATATTGATTAATAATATCTATATTATTATCAAAGAACTTATCAAACTCTTGTAATTCAATAGTATTTATACCCTGAACTTCTTTTCCATAGTAGTAAGATTCCTTATAGTACGGTATCCATTCGCATAATGCATTTAAATGTTTTCGATCAGCACACCACTTTTTGATTTTATCGTCCCAGACAGCACCTCTGGATTTGACAATATCATATTGATATTCAGGAACCTCAAGGATAACCACAAGAAACAACTCCATTTTTGAAAAATATTTTTTCGAAAAAAGTTTCTAAAATGTCAAGACCAAGAAAGTGTGTCACGGTGACACACTAGGGGTCATTTTGCATTTATATATAAAAGATATATTCCCCACCATTAATTTCCGCAAAAGTATTGACAAATTGACAAAATGGTGGTATAATTAATATACAGAGGAAATTTAGAGGGCATAAAAAATTGCACCCTCTAAGGCTTATAAACTCCGCCAAGAATTTATAAGCCCAGCAGCACAGATGTTACAGCAACTGTGGAGCTTTCAGAGAATGCTATCCTCGTGCTCTATTATAGCACGTTGGAAATAGATTGTCAAGGGCTTTTCACGATGTCAAACATCTGGAAAGCTCTTTTTGCTTTTAGCTGCTGATTCAACTCGTCAAAAATGCAGCTTGAAAATCGAATATCGTAAGTCCTCAAATAAGATTGAGATGAGGTCAACTGATGTGAAACACAAGCACAACAAGACATTGAGTTGTCTTTAAGTCGCTTAGAGCCATGACGTTCGTTACTGTTCAATCACGCCGATCAGGCATTCTTGACATTACAGAACATGAACACGAGCCAGCCAGTAACAGTTAAGCTAACTGCAAGCCTATGTGCCGACGCCACTATGAATTAACATCAGATGATTCGCTTAAGCTCCACAATGTGCAGCTGCCTTGACAAGGTCTAAGAGCGAAACGAAACAAATGTCACAAAACATATCCTAGCTTGTTACTACAAGCTTTCATATATGCTCAGCAAGGATACTTAAAGATACTTGCTGAGGAAAGTCCACATTTTTATATCCTGTGGATTTTCCTTTGTGAGTATCAAAAATGATTGGTGCGCCAGAAGGGACTCGAACCCCCGACCTACTGGTTCGTAGCCAGTCACTCTATCCAGCTGAGCTACTGGCGCATTCAACTCTAATATTATATCATATGCAAGCACCCTTGTCAACAAGTTAATTGAATTTCTTCACTTATTTTACATAATGTTCACATCTTTTCTTGTAGCTTCACACCTTTATCCTCCCTTTAAATGCCATTGTTTTTCACACTTTTTGTCAATCAAGTGTTTGTAATCATTTGTAATACTTTTTCGGCAAACTGCTCTGTTTTTAACCGGAATTTTTGTAGATTATTTATCATTCTATGCCCTTGACTTATATTCTGATTGTGGTATAATAGTAAATGTTCAATATTATGTTATGATAAAAGCAGTCAACCACAATATATAGTGGTTGAACAGGATAGAATGAAAGGAAGAGTATAGGTGAAGATAATAAAAAGAAGCGGCGCTGAGAATACGTTCGATAAGGAAAAGATAGAAAATGCCGTTGCGAAAGCTAATATCACTGTGGAGGAAAAGGATAGGCTCTCTGAGGGAGAAATAGGAGAGATAGCACAGAATATAGAGGACAAATGCTCTGAAATGAATAGGGCTATGGACGTTGAAACTATTCAGGACTGGGTGGAAGCCGATATCATGCGCCACGGCAAGTATACAGTGGCAAAGCATTATATCACCTACCGCTATGAGCGTTCTATCGTCAGACAGGCTAATACTACTGACAAGCAGATACTTTCTCTTCTTAACTTCGAGAACGAGGAAGTCAAGCAGGAAAATTCCAATAAGAACCCTACTGTCAATTCAGTTCAGAGGGATTATATGGCAGGTGAAGTGAGCAAGGATATCACAAGAAGATTTTTGCTTCCTGACGATATAGTTGAAGCTCACGAAAAAGGTCTGATACATTTCCACGACGCCGATTATTTCGCTCAGCATATGCACAACTGCTGTCTTGTAAATCTTGAGGATATGCTCCAGAACGGCACCGTCATAAGCGAGGTCATGATAGAAAAGCCACACAGCTTCTCTACAGCCTGCAATATCGCTACACAATCTATCGCTCAGATAGCTTCTTCACAGTATGGCGGACAGAGTATCACACTTTCCCACCTTGCTCCGTTCGTTCAGATATCCCGTGATAAATACCGCCGTGAGGTAAAAAAGGAGTTCGCAGAGCTTAATATCCCTGCCGACGAGGATACTATAAATAAGGTAGCCGAAATGAGAGTAAAGGCTGAGATAGTTCAGGGCGTTCAGATGATACAGTATCAGGTCATCACTCTTATGACAACAAATGGTCAAGCACCTTTCGTTACTGTTTTCATGTACCTTGACGAGGTGCCTGAGGGTCAGACAAGAGATGACCTTGCGGCTATCATAGAGGAAATGCTCAGACAGCGTATCCAAGGCGTAAAGAACGAAAAGGGCGTCTATATAACACCTGCGTTTCCTAAGCTAATATATGTCCTTGAAGAGGACAACATAAGAGAAGGCTCAAAATATTGGGAGCTTACAAAGCTTGCTGCAAAGTGTACCGCAAAGAGAATGGTGCCTGACTATATAAGCGAAAAGAAAATGAAGGAGCTTAAGGTAGACAAGAACGGAAATGGTCAGTGCTACCCTTGCATGGGCTGCAGAAGCTTCCTTACAACATATCTTGACGAAAACGGCAAGCCTAAATATTACGGCAGATTCAATCAGGGCGTTGTTACAATAAACCTTGTGGACGTTGCCTGCTCGTCATATAAGGATATGGATAAGTTCTGGAAGATATTTGATGAAAGACTTGAACTTTGCAGACGTGCGCTTATGCTCCGTCACGAAAGACTTAAAGGCACTCCGTCAGACGTTGCGCCTATCCTTTGGCAGAACGGTGCATTGGCAAGGCTTAAAAAGGGCGAAACAATCGACAAGCTCCTGTTCGGCGGATATTCCACCATATCACTTGGCTATGCAGGTCTTTGCGAATGCGTAAGATACATGACAGGCAAGTCACACACAGACCCTTCAGCAACGCCTTTTGCACTTGAAGTTATGCAGCACCTTAATGACGCCTGCGCAAAGTGGAGAGCAGAAACAAACATAGATTTCAGCCTTTACGGCACGCCATTGGAGTCCACAACATACAAATTTGCAAGATGTTTGCAGAAGCGTTTCGGTGTTATCGAGGGTGTAACAGACAGAAACTACATCACAAACAGCTATCATATCCATGTTACCGAGAACATCGACGCATTTGACAAGCTCACATTCGAGTCACAGTTCCAGGCTCTCTCACCAGGAGGAGCTATCAGCTATGTGGAAGTGCCGAATATGCAGAACAACATAGAGGCTGTTCTTGCAGTTATGCAGCATATTTACGACAACATCATGTATGCAGAGCTTAACACAAAGAGCGACTACTGTCAGAAGTGCGGTTTTGACGGTGAGATAAAGATAGTAGAAGATGACGGCAAGCTTGTATGGGAGTGTCCGAACTGCGGCAACAGAGATCAGAACACTCTGAACGTTGCAAGGCGCACCTGCGGCTACATCGGCACGCAGTTCTGGAATCAGGGCAGGACTCAAGAGATAAAGGAGAGAGTTTTGCATTTGTGATTTTTTAGAAAACCCAAAAATTTTTTCTAGCAAAAACGAAAATATGACAAAACCCAAAAATTTTTTCTAGCAAAATCGAAAATTTTTGAACATTATAGCCGTTAAAACTCAAAAGTTCAAAAATCAAAACTCGTCAGAAAAATGAACATTATAGCAAGGAAAACTCAAAAACTCAAAACTGCAAAATCCGAAAATAATGAACATTATTCCTGACATAAAACAGCAAACAGCATATAACTATCGGGGCAATACAAAATCGTATTGCCCTGCGTTGTATATACGAAAGGAGCGGAAAATGAATTATTGTGAGATAAAGAAAACCGATATCGCCAATGGCTCAGGTGTGAGGGTCACGCTGTTCGTATCAGGCTGCAGACACCACTGCAAGGGCTGTTTTCAACCTGACACTTGGAACTTTGACTACGGCAAACCTTTCACCGATACCACCGCAGACGAGATACTTAACGCCCTCTCAAAGGGCTATATAAAAGGACTTACTCTCTTAGGCGGCGAGCCTATGGAGCCGGAGAACCAGCCTGAGCTTACAAAGCTCCTCCGCCGTGTGAAAACCGAACTTCCTGACAAGGACGTGTGGTGCTACACAGGCTGTACCCTTGAAACAGACCTGCTTGCAGGCTCAAAGTCACCATACAGAACACAGTACACAGACGAAATGCTGAGCCTTATCGACTACCTCGTTGACGGCGAATTTGTTCTCGAAAAGAAAAACATCTCATTGAAATTCAGAGGATCTGAAAATCAGAGGATACTTCATAAAAAAGACGGCATTTGGCTGCCTTGCGAAGATATGTAAAACAAAACCGCTCCCCGTGACATCACGAAGAGCGGTTATTTTTATTGCGTAGTTGCGACCTAAGGTCGCACCCCTTGAAACTTTTATAAGATAACTCTACAGCCTTACTTTTCAGACTTTGTAAAGAATATCGCCTTTATAAGCTGGATAACGAGCATAGAGCCAAAGCTCAGAATGTATATCCATGCAAACTGCATACCTGTCATGTCTGCTATCTTGAAAAGTCCCTTGAGTTGTGGAACGAGCAGAACGGAGTTTAAAAATACCATTCCAAGGCCGAACGCCATAAGACCGAACTTGTTGTTGAAAAAGTCCTTTGAGAAGATAACAGGACCTTTTTTCTTGCACGAGAATCCGTGGAACAATCTTGCAGAGCAAAGCACTGCGAATGCCATCGTCATACCAAGAGCTGCGCTTGTCTTGTTTCCCATAAGGAAAGCCGAAGCTACTGCTATCGCTATAACTACGCCATACAATGCTATCTCGCCCAGGAAAGGACGTGTGAGTATAGATTCGTTTGCGTTTCTTGGCTTGCGTTTCATGACCTCTTCGGAGTGAGGTTCAAGACCCAAACCGATAGCAGGAAGCGAGTCTGTAAGCAGATTAATAAACAGCAAATGTATTGCCGCAAACGGAACAGGAAGTCCAAGCAGTGAGTTGAAAAGCACCACAAGAATTGCCGCAAAGTTGCCCGAAAGCAGGAAGAGTATAGCCTTTTTAATGTTCTCGTAAATGTTTCTTCCGTTTCTTATGGCCTTGACTATAGTTGCAAAGTTATCGTCTGCAAGCACCATTGAGGCAGCGTCCTTTGAAACCTCAGTTCCTGTGATGCCCATTGCAACGCCCACATCAGCCTGCTTTAACGCAGGTGCGTCGTTCACTCCGTCGCCTGTCATGGAAACTATACAGCCGTTTGCCTGCCAAGCCTTTACGATCCTTATTTTATGCTCAGGTGTAACACGAGCGTAAACAGCCTTGTCCTTTACAAAGTCAACAAGCTCTTCGTCTGAATAAGCGTCAAGCTCGTGACCCTCAACAGCCTTTGAGTTGTCGTCAAGAATACCTATCTCACGGGCAATAGCCGAAGCCGTAACGATATGGTCGCCTGTTATCATGACTGGCTTTATGCCTGCCTTGCGGCATTCCGCAACAGCCGCCTTTGATTCCTCTCTCGGAGGATCCATCATAGCAATAAGACCGACAAACTCCAATCCGTCCTCGTCCTCTGGACATACGGTATCCTTGTCGAATTTTTTCTCTGCAAATGCAAGTATACGCAGACCTTTTTCCGAAAGCTCTGCCACACGCTGGGTTATAACAGCCTTTTCCTCGTCGCTTGAAGTTATCCTGTTTATAAGAACGTCAGCCGCACCCTTTACATATAGCACCTTCTCGCCGTCGATAACGTGCAGAGTTGACATAAGCTTTCTGTCTGAATCAAATGGTATCTCAGAAATTCTAGGGAGATCTTCCCTCACCTTGTCAGTGTCGATACCAAGCTTTGTGCCGAAGTTGATAAGCGCCGTTTCAGTCGGGTCGCCTATCTCAACGCCGTCCTTACAGCTTGAATCGTTGCAAAGGATCATGGCTCTTGTCATAGTCTTGACCTTTTCATCATCAAGATCAACAGCGTCAGTGTCGATTATCCTGCCATCTACCATTATTTTTCTGACCGTCATCTTGTTCTGTGTCAGTGTACCGGTCTTGTCAGAGCATATTACAGAAACACTGCCCAAGCCCTCAACAGCCTGAAGCTTTCTTATGATAGCATTTTCCTTTGACATTTTCTGTGTGCCGAAAGAAAGCACAATAGTAACGATAGAGCTGAGAGCCTCAGGAATAGCCGCAACAGCAAGTGCGATAGCGAACATGAACGAATCCATAAGCTTGCCGCCACGAAGCACACTAAGTCCGAACACTACTGCACAGACAATAAGTATAGCAATGGAAAGTTTCTTGCCGAACTCGTCAAGCGTGTTTTGGAGAGGCGTTTTTCTCTCTGATGCGTTCTGAATAAGCGAGGCTATCTTGCCCACCTCAGTGTCCATACCAACCTCAGTGACAAGCATTTTTCCTCTGCCGTATGTGACAAAAGAGCCTGAATAAACCATGTTAGCACGCTCAGCAAGAGGCTTTTCGCCCTCTATATCGCTCATATCCTTGTCGATATTAACGCTCTCGCCTGTGAGCGCAGACTCGTTCACCTGAACAGACGCGCATTCTATCAGCCTGCCGTCTGCACATATCTGGTCGCCTGCTTCGATAAGAAGAATGTCGCCCACTGCGATCTCCTCAGAGGGGATAATTACCTTTTCGCCGTTACGAAGCGCCTTAGCCGTCGGTGCAGAAAGCTTTTTAAGGTTCGTCAGTGACTTTTCAGCCTTGACGGTCTGAACTGTACCCAAAATAGCGTTCATTGTGATAACAACGAGAATTACCGCACAGCTCTCAACGTCTTTCATGAAAGCTGAAACTATCGCAGCAATAATGAGTATAAGCACAAGGAAGTCCTTATACTGCTCTAAAAAAATCACGGGAATGGACTTTTTCTTGCCCTCCGTGATAACATTTCGCCCGAACTTTTCGCAGTTTTTCACTGCCTGCTCGGTTGAAAGACCATTTTCACCTGATGAAAACTCAGTGTAAAGCTGGTCAAGTTTTTTCTGATACTGCTTCATAAAATACCACCTTTTTTATTTTTTCCTGTAAACATTGCCGATATACCCTTCAAAGCCTCCTTTTCTCATAGGCTCAGTAAAATAAACGCATAAAAAATCGGCAAGACGTTTATTGGGTAAACTGCGCCTGTGGCAATTTAATCAATAAAAGTCTCGCCGTTTAGATATGCAGCGGTCCCTCATCGGAACGTACTGACGCAAACATAAACGGATCTCTCCGCCAGCTACTCTCTTTTACTATGAGGTTATTATAACCTATATTTTTGATTTTGTCAATAGTTTTTTATATATTTTATTGTAAATTCGTGTAGTGCTACAATAGATATTGGACAAAATTAAGAAAAAAGAAAAGAGAGATAGACAAAAATCTGATAATATAAAGTTACCACACAAA
>NZ_JAOQJZ010000018.1:0-42489 GCF_025567495.1 Hominimerdicola aceti
TTAAGTCGAACAAACAACCGTCCTATGCGTCCCCTCAAATGGTTTTCGCCTATCGAATTTCTTAATAATAGTGTCCAATATGATTGACAAACCTACACTGCTATTCTTCGCTAAGTATTTTATGATACACAAAAAGCGTTGCAAAGCAATCACCCAAGCTGTTATGTGCTTCCTCATGCTCAGCCCAATCATAATCATAGTACGCTGCCGCTGTTGTGAGTTTCTGCCACTTATAATCTTCATGATATACACTGTATTCACCGTAAATTTCAGCGAATTGTATCATCACATCTTCAGTGCGAAAGGCGTTGCACTCCTCATCTGTTATGATATCGCTTCCCACAAGAAAATTCAAATCAAAATCAACGTTATAGCCGATTATCCAGTGTGCCTGTGATAATATCGCATATAGTTCAGCGGCTTTCTCGTTTATATATGGTGCGTCAGCTACCATTTTTGGCGAGATATGATTAACACTTTCTGCTTTTGACCATTCTTTGTGCCTGATCGGCTTGAAGTAGCTGTCAAAAAGAACGTTTCCTTCCTCGTCAATGATAGACACCTGCAATAGCTCATCATGAAAAGGGTCAAGTCCTGTGGTTTCGGTGTCTATAACAATTGCCTGTGGATACTCTTTTTTCGGATAAAGCTCTTTTGTTTTCTCGGTTAATCTCCATATCAACTTTCTATAAGGCAATAAGGCAGCTTCAACTGCTTCGTCAAAAATCTTTTTCTGCTCCTCTTGGCGTTTCTTTTCCTCGGCTTCTTTACGCCACTTGCGGTTAAGTCTTGCCAGCTTATTTTTTCTGTCCCTCTCAGGCTGAAAAAAATCCTGCAACTCTTTTTCTGTTGCAGGATCTACCTCATCAGGGCTATAGTACACATATGAGGCTTGACAATTCCTATTTGCCCAAAGTTCAACGCCTTTAGCGTCTTTTTTCGGCAACTGTCCTAAGAGCGCCCACTGACGTATGGTTTTGTATTCTTCAAATTCAGGACAATAGTTCTTAGCTTTCATATCATTACCTTCATTTCATTACTTACATGAAAATCTCGAATCTCATCTTGAGCGCTTCCATATAGTATGGCGTATACGTGCAGTGGAAAATTCTGTCGGGCGCATAGTATTTGCTTGGTACATATTCTTTCTCTCCATTTTTGTCGATATAAGTTTCAGGTGGATCTGAGTCATAAACCGTGCCGTTCCAAAGATTAAATGCAAGGCGTGTTGTTTTCAAGCTCGTATGCGTCTGAAACGGCTTGCTCAAGCCCTCGAAAATAATCACGTCTTTTTTAACGTCATACAGTGCGCCAATATGATAACGCAAAACAGCGTCCATCGTGAGGAGATAAGCAAGTGACAAGTGATAGCCGTCTAAATAGGGCATTTTGCCACACAGCTTATTGAACATTTCCTCGTGTTCGTCATCATAAAAAATCATTTTTCTTTCCTGCCTTTCTTGAAAATTCTGAATTTATCAGGAATAAATGCGCTTATAATAGTCCAAATTCCTGTTATACAAAGAGCTATTCCCAGTGAACCATAAAATATTTTTTCCATTGTCCAATCACTCCTTTTTGTAAAAAAAGGACACCTGAAACTTCAAGTGTCCTTATGTTTGTGTTTATTACTCTAAATTCATGTAAAATCTTTTGCCTTTTATTTCAAACCCGTTTTTTTGATAAAAACAGCAAAGATTATCAAAACCGATCGGTGTATCTACCCAGATACTCCCCCATATTTTTTTTAACTTCATTAATCTTGCAATGGCTATCATTGCTTGAATATTTCTGCTGCCATGACCTTCTCTGTGCAGTTCTTTTGTATCAACAGAAACAATTTCCATTACATCATCCACAATATCACTTGATGACATAGATATTGGATTGCAATAAGCTGCACATCGTGTTGTAACATATATTGGTCTATTGCGATTTAATATAGGTGATACAAATAGTCCAAATAGTGAGCCATTAACATCGTACATGTCAAGTAGTGTTTCTTGATGATCACCTATATGATCCATTATTGTATTGAGGAAATCTGCTCTGTCTGATAGTTTTGACATGGTATGTTGTAGCTTTGCAAGCTGCTCTCTGCTTTTAACAAGAGAGTTGTATTCAAAATTTGGTATGATTTTATAATTCTTTATGATCATGTGTACACCTATATTCTAAATGCAGAAGTAATTATTTCTGCAAGCAGCCTGTTATACTCAATCGTATCAAATTTTGTTTTATTATGATTGAGAGTTTTGAGCATAGCTTTGAGCAGCATACCCTTATTTCTGTCATTGTTTATATTTTTGAGATACAACATTGTACGATCTATCACCGTTCTATCAATGCGTTCGTTATTGTTAAGTGCCGAATAAAAATTTGCATTTGATAAATTATTATAGTAATCGGATATACAATTTTCAACTTTCATGAGAAGATATTCGTACTGTGACTTGGTAAGACATTGCATATCAACGATCATGAGTCTTCGACAAAACTTTTTTTGTTCAGACAGAATACCTGAACATATGCAAGCGTTGCATTCGTGTAAGAGTTCTGTGTAAAGATCCAATGTTGTTCACCTTTATTCTATCATTTTCGCTTTATCTTGTCAACAAAAAAGGACACCTGAAATTCAAGTGTCCTTACGTTTGTATTCGAATGTAGTTTTAAGTAAGTTCATAAATCCACTTCCAACATAGAAAAATTAAAAGAAAATTGGTTATACTCAATAAAATTATTTTCTGTGTCTTAGATAAAGGACTGCAGTATTTTTCCCTCAGAACAATATATATATCCATTAATAAGGTAACCGTCAGTTGGGGAATAAGCCGCTTAGTAAGTTTTGTTGATATAACATATAATGCTAGTAAGCAAAACTTATCAATAATAGATGTTACTAATTCGCTGCTGTTCTTCTTGTTATTTGAAATGTACAATATTCCAAACAGAAATATGATTATAAATATAGTATACCAAATCATTCCTCATTCTCCCATTTTATCATTTAAAGTGACATTTGTCAACAAAAAAGGACACCTGAAATTCAAGTGTCCTTATAATCATATTCTGTTCTGCTTTGTCCACGGACAAAATTACTTTTCAGCTTTACCCTCTTGCTTCTTGTAAGCGTTATAGTATTCTATAGCTCTTTCTTTGGAAATCTCAAGCCGTGACATCAACCTTGCAATTATCGCTTCATCGTCTGCTCCAGTTTCCAACATAAGAGCGATTATTTCGTAGGCTCTGCCTTCAACTCTGCCCTCAGCCTCTTTCCTATATCCATAGTTTTCAACAGCCTCACACATACTATCCGCTCCTTTCGTTGTTCTTTTGTGGTTGTATACTGCCTTTGACAGCTCTCCGAACGAGCTGTTGTCAGCACTGCTGTTCTTTAGATATTGCAGCAGCTTGGCAAGAGAGCTGCCGTCATCAACTGCTGCATTAAAGTAATATTCGTGTACGCCGTTGTCAATTTCCTGATGTGTTTCATCGACCATGCGGCGAACCGTGTATTTACACTTGCCGCCTTTCAGCCAGTCAGTAGCCGAAATAAATATCAGGTACAACTCAGGCAGCTCTTTGTAATTCTGATTTTTCTCAAGAAACAGAGTATCAAGACTTGCCTGATAGTATCTTACCCTTTTGGGGTGATAATCTTTGTTTTTGACCTGAACTTCTATGTTATATAGCTTATGCTCCTCGTCCTCGGCAAGTGCGTCAAGCACTACCGAATGTCCGTTGTAATTTCTTATGGCATATTGCGTATCAACTTTAATGACATTGAGCTTTTTGTCAAGCAGTCTGCTCAGTGTATATGAACACGCAGCTTTGTCACGCATTACCACGGCAAAGAAGTCATCGTCCATAAGGTTAAAGCTGTCAGCGATAGCCATTTTATCCTCAATGGACCCTTTTAGCTTTTCATCAGTTATTATCATTCTCTTTTCACCTTTATTTTATCAGATTTTTGAGCCAATGTCAATAAAGTGTATATCTTTTTTATATATTTTTGTGTCACGGTGACACACTGGAGAAATTTTTCATTCTCTGCGCTTATAAACGATCTCCTCCATTACCTGATGTTCGAGCGTCATGAGCCTTTCCTTTTCCCACTTGCGTATAGCATTGAACTCTGTAGGACGTGGGTGATCTTTTCTGTAGATCTCGTCAAGCTCGTCAAACCTCTCCTCAGCTTCGATATCTATTTCTCTCGGAATGATCTGCCAACGGCATTCGCACACGAGAATGTCAACGTCTGCTGGGTGTTCTGCTTCCATCCATTTCATCCATGCACGTCCCCATCTGCGGATAGGCTTCTTAAGCAACTTTTCTTCTTCGGGGTCACTTGTGTATGCTATCTTCGGGACGTATGTACCCTCTGGAGTAAGCTCATACTCAAAAAGATCGCAGCCAACATCTTCTGGTCCTGCCTGCTCGATTTCAAAATCTTCGTTAAAATTCCTGTTTTCGTTCATAATGGTCCTCCTCTTTCAATTACAAACTTTTATGCTTTTGAGTGATGTTATCTGAGTGTGTCACCGTGACACATTGTTCTTTGATGTTTTCTTCTGCTTTGGAGCTGTCAAAGCATTTATGAAGTCTATCACTGTAGCTTTTCGCCTGTGATAAACGGTCAAAGTATTCAATGCTCGAATAGTCTATTACATTGTTTACTTCGTCAAGGAACGGCTTCGCAGCTACCGCAAATGTATCATTAAACGCCGCCATTACAGCGCAATCACTGTCTATTGATACTATCTCATAAAGCCGTTTGTCTTTAGCCATATACAAGGCGGTCTGATGATTGCTGCCAAATGTTTTTATGACGCCGCTACTCATTGACCTGCTCCGCCTTTTTCTTGCTGTCAGTTTTAATCTCCGCTGATTTTCTGAGATATTCCTGAACTTTTTTCGGAACAGTCTTGCTGTACAGCCTGTTCACCACATTTTCAGCAGCTTTGGTTATCTCCTCATTGAGCAGATCTTCAATGTTTCCGTCAGGCATATAGCAGCGGATAGCTTCAACTTTTCTGCGGTCTATGTCTATTTTGAACGTCATGTTCATATCTTTTCCTCCTGTTGCTATGATTATAGCATATTATTTTTCATTTGTGGTAACTTTTTTTGTACTCTTGAAATTATTTTCAAGATATTTATCAAGCAGCTCATACACTATCTTGTCAAGCTCACTTTCGGTCATGTTCTGCATACATGACGACTTTTTGATATACATCTCATTGTATAAGCTGTTCTTGTATGGCTCTTTTTCCTTTTCAGACAGATTCCTTATAGCTTTTATGATATCATAGATATCACTGCTTCCGTTGTCTGTCATTTGCTCTATAACCAATGTCAGCTCTTTTGAACTGAGCCGTTCGTCATAATTGTAATAGTCTGCTATGGCTTTCTGCTGCTCAGGACTGAGCTTTGCAAGCGGCTCAATGAATCTTATCTGAATAGATTTGCTGTCTATAAGCTCTGCTAACCCATTATCAAGATTTGAGATATTTGCATAGCGGTAAATGGTTTTTCTGGATATACCGAACATATTGCTTATCTCATTTACTGTCAGGTCTGCTGAAACGTTTTTCCTTAGACTTAAGTATGTATTGAACATTTTTGAAAGCTCGCTTGGACGTGGCTCTTTACGCTGAATGTTTGCCTGGCAGACTATATCGAAAGCCACGTTATCATCAGTGACTTCGATAACAACGGCGTCAATGTCAAGGTACATAAGCTTTTTGCAGGCGGCGTATCTTTTATGACCGCTGAGTATCTGATAGCTGTTGCTGCTAATGCTGCGAACTATTATCGGTGTGATAATTCCACACTTTGAAATAGAGTCGGCAAGTGCAGATATCTCATTTTCATCTATTGCAAAGGGCTGTGGATCACCATTAAAGCTGAATGGCTCAATTTTTGACATAGGCAGTGAAACCACCTTTTGCTTATCCATGAGAAGCTCCTCAAAGTTATTTGAGAAGTTAGCTCTTGGACGATTTGCGGAGCGTTTTATATCTATCATATTGAAACCTCCTTAGTGTGTCACCGTGACACACTCTATTTTGTCAGCTATAACACGATACTCGTCTGCGAGCATATTCTTGTATTTATTTGTGCTGCTGATTTTATAGTTGCAAAGGGCGATGCCCTCACGGCTGCTGTCCTGAGCTGCTTTTGACTTGCTTATGCTGCCAAGGTATTTATCATTGAATGCGGCTTTTATTGACTCAATTACTTCAGCTGACATTGTGTTGTTTTTCTCTGTCCATGTTGCGAATACTCCGAGTATTTCAAGGTCAGGGTTAGCGTACTCATGGATATCGTCAATGCTGTCAAGAAGAAGCGGTATTCCGCCCAATGCCATTTCCTGAGCAAGCACAGGTATCAAGACCATATCTGCGGCGGAAAGCGCATTGTAGAGCAAGTTGCTCAGTGACGGAGGGCAATCTATGATGATGTAGTCATAGCAGCCGATGTAATTACTAATGACACGCTTCAGCACCATTTCGCAGCAGCGTGTTCTGCACAGGTCAACTTCAATTCCCGAAAGTGTTATAGTCGCAGGAATATAGTCAATGTTGTTCGGCTCGTTGTGGTGTACAGCTGCCTTGAAATCAATGGTTTTCTTATTTATGATAGATGACATAAGCTCAGTGATAGTGATATCGTCAGGGTCATATTCGTACTTCATGCACGATACTGACAAGCTGCTCTGAGGGTCAAGGTCTATCATAAGGACTCTTTTCTCTCGCTGTGCAAGAATAGCGGCAATATTGAATGCCGATGTTGTTTTGGCAACTCCGCCTTTCTGATTTGCCACGGATACGATCTTTGTTTTTGTGTTCTCCATTAAAAACACCCTTTCTGAAAATGTTTAAGTTCTCCGTATTAAGCACAGAAAAAGCGGCAGGGGAGAACGTCCTGCCGCTCAGGGAGCTACCCTGTCTATGCTTGATGATATGTGTAAATATCATCAAAAAAGCTGCCAAAGTCTTAGCAGCAATTTTCATGATATTTTATTTGACTGAAAGAAAATTTGTGGTTTTATTTTTGGGTAGAGTGACTGGCTACGAACCAGTAGGTCGGGGGTTCGAGTCCCTTCTGGCGCACCAGCGTATTTACGCACTTTGCGAGCTTGCAGGGTGCGTTTTTTGTTGTCAACTTTACAATGTAGGGCGAGTCCCTGTACAAAACACGCTTTACTTAGTGTAAGGCGTGTTTTTTTATTTCTCTCATTGCAAAAGCCTTGTCAATGTGGTATAATATGACCATTAGGAGGCATTAACTATGAATACAGAGAAAAAGAAAACCAAGGTAGATCTTGTGACGGGGTTTCTCGGAGCAGGGAAGACCACTTTTATAAAAAAATATGCCCGTTATCTTTTGGATAAGGGCTGTAAAATTGGCGTGCTGGAGAATGATTTCGGTGCAGTGAATGTGGATATGCTTCTTTTGCAGGAGCTTTTGGACGAGAATTGCGACCTTGAAATGGTCTCGGCGGCTGATAAGGATTGCCACAGACGGCGTTTTAAGACTAAGCTTATCGCTATGGGTATGCGTGGCCTTGACAGGGTCATTGTGGAGCCGTCAGGCATTTATGAAGCTGACGAGTTCTTTGACGTGCTTAGAGAAGAACCTCTTGATAATTGGTATGAGATAGGAAGCGTTATAACTATTGCAGATGCCTGCCTTGATACCAACTTGTCGGAAGCTTCTGATTATCTTCTTGCTTCTCAGCTTTCGGAAGCAGGCATAGTTCTCATGAGCAGATGTCAGGAAGCCACAAAACAGGAGCTTGAGGATACTCTAAAACACCTTGAAGCCGTGCAGAAAAAGTTCCATTGCCACAGAATGACCAAGCCTGAGATAATAATGAAAGATTGGTCGGGGCTTACAGACGATGATATGGAAAGGATAGCCAACAGTGGCTATGAGCCGGATTCCCACGAAAAGCTGTGGTTCGACCAAGATAAAGCTTATACCTCTTTGTATTTTATGAATATGAAGCTTCCTGACAATGCTATGGAAGATGCTGTGAGCAGGCTTATGAGCGACAGCAAGTGCGGAAGGATATTCCGCGTAAAAGGCTTTATGCAAAACGCTGAGGGCGAGTGGCTTGAGCTTAATGCCACCCACAAGAACATCACTGTTGAGCCTATAGAGCGAGGTCAGGCGGTGTTTATCGTCATTGGCGAGGGGCTTGACAATGAGCATATTGACGGCTATTTTGTGCCTGTATAGTGTCAAAATATTGTAAAATAAATGCGGAATGTATTGTATATAAGCTTGGATAGTGATATGATAATTGCAGGCTATAATTACACATTTTAAAGATCGGTGCAAGTGTATCTCATGCTGCAATGTATGGCGTAAAATGCCCGTCACGGCGAGTGACTGTAGGGGAGCGGCGCAATTTCTGCTTTGCAGAAATACGATGTCCCGTTCGGAGAGCGACATGGTTTGTATAATCGCAAATTCATGCAGGCGAGCAAATGCGGGCGAACACTGTTCGCCCCTACAATACATTATGTGGACGTAAAAAGCCTTGCGTAGATAAATATAATCATAAACCAACAGGAGAAATCAATGACATACAAAGAGATAAGAAAAAACAAGGAAATAAAAGCATTTATAAAAAGGGCAGGGATAAATCTTACATCTCTGGGTTTTACAGACCATTCAGAGGTGCATACCACTCTTGTGGCAGACAGAGCCGCCGCAATACTTAAAGAGTTCGGCTATGATGAGCATACCATAGAGCTTGCAAAGATAGCAGGGTATATGCACGATATCGGCAACGCTGTCAATCGTACACACCATGCAGAGTATGGTGCAATACTTGCAAACGATATTCTCAAAGACACTGATATGCCATTGGAAGATAGGGTGACGATAGTTTCCTGCATTGGAAGCCATGACGAATCAACAGGGGGCGCAACAGACCCGGTGTCAGCCGCAGTGATAATAGGTGATAAAACAGACGTGCGAAGAAATCGTGTGTCAAATAAGGATAAGTCCTCTTTTGATATCCATGACAGGGTGAACTATGCGGTAACAGAAGCGAGCTTAAAGATAAATGCTGATAAAAAGGTCATATCCCTTAATTTGCAGATAGACGAAAGTATCTGCACCATGTATGACTATTTTGACATTTTCCTGCAGCGTATGCTTATGTGCAGAGGTGCGGCAGGTGTTCTGGGAGCAAAGTTCAAGCTTACAGCAAATGGAAGCAAAGTATTGTGATTTAACGCACAAACTATGTAGGGGAGCGGCGCAATTTCTGCTTTGCAGAAATACGACGTCCCACTCGGGGCGATATGGTTTGGATTATCCAGAATTTGTGTAGAGCAACATTGTGCGGATAATACAAATGAGATTGCAGACGAAACGTCGAGGGGACGGGCTGTCGAGGGCGCCAGCCCCTACAGTTGCATTATATCCATAAATAACAAAAGGCTATGTGTTTTTTTTCACACATAGCCTTTGTTTTATTTTACAGTCTTTTCAGTATAAGCACCATAATAGTTCACACCATTGTATTTTCTGTATGCCCTTATTCTGAATGTTTTAGTGCCTGACAGATTTTTTGCAGTGTAGCTTTTGCCTGATGTTGTGGTGAGCTTCTTCCAACTGCGTCCTGACTTAACATATATCTCATAACCTGTGGCTTTTGATACCTTGTTCCATGCAAGTGAGATGTTGCTTCCCGAACGCTTTGCCGTTTTGACAGTGACGTTTGCAGGAAGTGTGCAGGTGACCACCTGTGCAGGCTTGCTGTATTGCATAACATTGTCGCTTACATAATATGCCTTTACTCTGTACGTGTACATAGTGCCTGATGACTTGCCTGAGTTGGTGTAGTATGGATAAGCAGTGTCCCCAAGCTTTTTGTAGCTGTCTGACGTTCCTACCCACTGATAAACGCTGTAGCCAGATACTCCATTCACGCTTTCCCATGTGATAGTGTTAGAACTTGATGTGTTCGCTGATGAGGAAAGCCCCTCTGGTGTGTTTGCAGGACGAATGGTGATGTCCTTTTCAGTGTAGTCACCGTAGTAGTTTATGTAGTTATAATTTCTTATGGCTCTCACTCTGAAACGATACGCTGTTTTCTGTGAAAGATCGCTTGCAGTGTAGCTCGTTCCCGAAAGGGTGGAGAGAGTTTTCCATGTTCCGTTTGTGTACATCTCTACCTGATAGCCTGTAGCCTTTGATACCTTGTTCCAGTTGAGTGTTATGGAATCAACGTCAGTGGAGCAAAGGGAGAATGATACGTTTGCAGGAAGAGTGCAGGTGGTAAGCTCAGAGGAATATGCACCCTCGATACGCTGTCCGTCAACAATGTTGAATGCCCTTACCTTGTATCTGTACATCGTGCCTGAGCTTTTCTTTGAGTTTGTGAACTTTGTGGACGTGGTCGTGCCTATGAGCTTGTAGCTGTCGTTAGTACCTATCCACTGATAGATCTCATAGCCTTCCGCTTTTTTGGAAGCGTTCCATGTTATGGTGTTTGATGTAGAAGTGTTTGAAGTGCTTCTTATGCCTGTTACTGTACTTGGTATGTCAGTGACCTCAGCGTTTACATATGTGTAGCCACCATTGTAATATACGCCACAGTAATTTCTTCTCGCCTTTACCCTGAACTTATTAACGCCGTTCTGTGTGATACCATTCACCTTGTATGATAAGCTTGAAGTTGTGCCGACCTGCTTCCATGCACCGTTCACATAATGCTCCACGATGTAGTCGGTCGCCTTTGAAACTTTGTCCCAGCTAATGGTGACAGAAGTTCCCCTTGCAGAAGCGGATATCTTTGAGATGTTCGCAGGAAGAGTGCAGGTGGTGAAAACATCAGAGTAATCGCCGTAAACACGCTTGCCAGAAGCGTCACTGTAGGCTCTCACCTTGTATTTATACATCGTGCCTGAACTTTTCTTTGAGTTTGTGAACTTTGTCGATGTGGTCGTGCCTATGCGCTTATAGCTGTCGTTAGTACCTATCCACTGATATACCTCATATCCTGTTGCGTCAGGAGCGCCGTTCCAGGCAAATGTGTTGGAGGTGGAGGTGTTTTTCACTGAGATAAGGTCGGACACATAAAGTGGAAGCTTGCCCGAATACCATACGTTCACGTCAGTGTAGGCTGAAATGCCTGAAACAGTACCGCTTCCTGAATATTGCCACATATCCATGCGTTGGTCATAATTGGTGTTGCTTGTGTAGTGAGCCAGCCATATAGGATATTTCTTGCCAAGCCCTGCTCCGTCAATGTAGTAGTTTAGCCATGTGTAGTTTGCATAAACACCTGCGCTGTAGCCCGACTTTATGATAGTGTCGCAAAAAGCTGTGCAAAGAGCGGTCTTTTGAGCCTTGGAAAGCCCTGCGCTGTCAAGTCTGCCAGTGTCATAGTCAACAGACTCGATATCGTAATAAACAGGCATTTGCAGAGAATATCCCTTTATCCTGTCAAGAACGAACTTAGCCTCTGCCTTAGCCTCGGCTGTGGTTATCGCCTGCGTGTAGAAGTATACGCCAACTTTAAGTCCTGCCTTGGTAGCTCCGTCAAGATAGGTCTTGAACTTAGGGTCTTCCACAAGCGTTCCTGCACTGCCATAGCCACGGTAGCCTACTCTTATGATAACAAATTCCACGCCGCTGTTTTTGACCTTTTTCCAATCTATGTTGCCCTGATAATAGGAAACGTCAATGCCATAGACCTTTGAAACACCGCTGAATCTGTTTTGATGAGTAAGGCTGTCAGCCCCCCACAGAGCAGACATTGTCATAATGCCGTATGGATCGTTGTTTTCAAGATATTTATGATACTCAGGGTCGTCCTCAGTGACAGGCTCTAAAAGACCATCAGCCTCCATATTGCCTGTAGCATATTCAGGCTTTGATATCTGGATATCATTTGAAAGCTCACTTGATGCAATGCTTTTCTCTGCCGCATACACGAATGGAACAGACTGAGCCATTATTGCCGCTGACAAAACCACGCCAGTCAGCTTTGGAATAAATTTCATAATTTCCTCCCGTAGAATTGTAGGCAGAGCTAACATTTTTTTCTGCCATTTTACACGATAATTTTTACACATCCTTTATTATAGCCCTTTTACAGCACGTTGTCAAATTTGCGTTTATACAGATAAATACAATTCAGTAATTTTAAAGTTAAATCATTACACTTATTTTGAGATTTATGTAATAATAAGTAAATAAAGATGTTCATGATACACAAGATTAGGAAAGAAATTTTGTGTATCATGATATGCCTGAAATGGCACTGCAAGGCACAGTTAATGAGAATAATCAGCATTTTAGCTGGCATAATAATGGAGAAAAAAGAAAAGGAGAGCATAAAAAATGGATATATCAAAGCGAAACGCAGTTAGGATAGTGTCTTTCACAGTGGCTGTCATGGGTGTGCTTGCGGTGAGAAATATACAGCTTATGAGCAGTGAAAAAAGGGCGTTGCGTAGTGTGAGCTACACCTATTCAAGAGCCATGGGCGACCTGTGCGACGCAGTAGATAACGTGAGCGACACTCTTGAAAAGGAACTTTATGCAGGCTCAGGAAAGATGCACCAGTCACTTGCGGTGAAGCTTTACAGAGAAGCGTCCTCGGCAAAGGCGGCTCTGTCACAGCTTCCCATAGAAGAGCTGCAGCTTAAAAACACCTACAAATTTCTCTCACAGGTAGGAAATTACTCCATGGCAGTGAGCGAGAGGCTCATGAACGGCGAGGAGATAACAGACGAGGAGTATGAGAACATATCCTCGCTCTATGACTTTTCCAAAGAACTTTCCGAGGATATGTGGGAGCTTGAAAGCTCAGTGAACAGCGGTGAGATAGCCCTCACCCAAACAGGCTCACAGCAGAGCGACCCGCCCACAGTGACAGAGGGCTTCTCAGACTTTGAGGGAAGCTTTGAAAGCTATCCAAGCCTTATTTATGACGGCCCATTCTCAGACAATATCATGGAGCGTACCCCACGCATGACATCTGAGGCAGAGAACGTTTCACAGACCAAAGCCCTTGAACGCTGTTCCCTGGGGCTTAACATGAACTCCACAGTGTTCACAGATATCTCAGAGGTAGAGGGCAAAATGCCATGCTGGAGATTTTCAAACGAGGATAAGACGGTGGCTTGCGAGGTGACAAAGCAGGGTGGATATATCTCATATTTCCTCAAAAGCCGTATCAGCGAAAGCACAGAGCTTACAAACGAGCAGGGAGTAAAGGCAGCAGAGGATTTTCTCGATGACCTCGGCATACTGTCCATGAAAACCACCTACTATGAGAATATCGACAACGTTCTCACAGTGAATTTCGCCTACAACGACCTTGACGTGTGCTGTTACACCGACCTTATAAAGGTATCAGTAGCAATGGACGACGGTGAGATATTAGGCTTTGACGCAAAGGGCTTTTTGGTGAACCACTATGACAGAGATATTCCCGAAGCGGATATATCCCAAAGCCGAGCGAGAGAGAGCGTGTCCCCACGCCTTGAAATAGTATCCGGCAGGCTTGCACTTATCCCTACCGACGGTTTGGAGGAGAAGCTGTGTTATGAGTTCAGGTGCAGGGCAGAAAACGGCAGGAACGTGCTTGTATATATAAATGCACAGACCGCTGAGGAGGAGCAGATACTCATTCTTGTGGAAAGCAAGTCAGGAACACTGACTGTATAAAGTAGGAGGATAAAAAAATGTCAGATTTCAGAAATTCAAAGACAAAGGATAACCTTATGAGAGCCTTTGCAGGGGAAAGTCAGGCACGAAACCGCTACACAATGGCGGAGGAAAAAGCAAGACAGCAGAAGCTGTATGTGCTTGCCGACCTGTTCAAATTCACTGCCGATCAGGAGAAAGTTCACGCAAGGATATTCTACGAGCATCTCAAAGAGCTGTCAGGAGAGAGCGTGTTTGTTGACGGCGGTTATCCTGTGGATATTTCGGAGGATATGTGTACCTTGCTTGGTATGGCAGACCACAACGAGCGTCAGGAATCAGACGACGTTTATCCTGCATTTGCTGAGGTCGCAAGGCAGGAGGGCTATGGAAAGATAGCGCAGGACTTTACGAATATCGCCAAGATAGAGAATGTTCACGGCAAGCGTTTTGCGGCATTTGGCAAGCTTATGAAAGAGGGAAAGCTGTTCTCTTCCTCCCAGTCTGAAACGTGGGTATGCTTGAACTGCGGTTATATCGTGGAGGGCACGCAAGCCCCTGAGAGGTGTCCTGTTTGCGGAGAAGCGCAGGGATATTATATCAGACTGTCAATGGCTTCATGGGGAAGTAATTGTAACTGTGATAAATAGTGCTCTGTGCGGTGCGGCTGAAAATGCCGTGCCGCATTGTGCTATGTAAAAATACATCGCCGCAGGCGATACCATAATTCCTCACTCCTCACTTTCCCGATTTATTTGCATTATTCACAATTATATGTTATAATAAAAATAATTGCGATAAAACATGAAAGGACTTGTGATAATTGATATATCTTGATAATGCCGCCACCACAAAACCTTGTGATGAAGCTAAAGCGGCTGTAATGAAAGGCTTGGAGGTCTTCGGAAACCCCTCTTCTCTGCACAGAGCAGGTCTTGACGCTGAGCTTCTTGTTTCTGACGCTCGTGAGATCATTGCCGACGCTCTCGGTGTTACCCCTGATGAGGTCTATTTCACTTCAGGCGCTACTGAAAGCAACAATACCGCTATTTTCGGGGCTTACAAGGCTCACGGAAAACGTAAAAAGCGTGTTGTCATATCCTCTGTAGAACACCCTGCTGTGAAAAATCCTGCCCAGGAGCTTGAAGATATGGGCTGTGAGGTCGTAAGGATATCACCTGACGAGAACGGCGAGATAAACGCCCGTGACATATTTGCGGCTGTGAATGAGGATACGTTCCTTGTTAGCTGTATGCTTGTGAATAACGAAAACGGCTACATACTCCCTGTGGAAAAGGCTTTTTCTATGATAAAGAAAAAGTATCCCCAGGTGATTACTCATTGCGACTGCGTTCAGGGATTTATGAAAATTCCTGTGAAAGCCAAAAAGCTGAATGCCGATATGATATCCCTCAGCGGTCATAAAATATATGCTCCAAAGGGCATCGGTGCGCTGTATGTAAAAAAGGGCGTTCATATACCGCCTTTTATGCTTGGGGGAGGACAGGAAAAAGGTTTTCGTTCGGGTACTGAGTCAGTGCCGCTCATATGCGGTTTCGGTGCGGCGGTGAAAAAGCTTGCGCCGAATGTTTCTGCGAACTTTGAAAAGGCGGCTGACATCCAAGCCTATCTCATAGAAAAGTGTAACGAAAACGGCGATGTTTTCGTAAATTCACGAAAAGGCGGCTCGCCTTATGTCACAAGCATTGCCGTCAATGGGTTAAAGTCCGAAGTGCTTCTCCACTATCTTGAAAAGCGAGAGATATATGTTTCAAGCGGCTCAGCCTGCTCAAAGGGCAAGAAAAGCTCTGTGCTAAAAGAGTTCAGATATCCCGAGCAGAGCCTTGACTCCACTATCAGGATAAGCTTTAGCATCGACACCACAAAGGCCGATATCGACGCTCTTATGGAGGGCATAAAGTCTGCGCAGAATGACCTGTGCAAGGTAAGGTAAAACACACAAACAAATGTTTTGTACTATTTATAAAGGGGAACGGCGAAAAAGGTCGCTTTTGACAGGTTTTTGACGAGGACTTTTTTGTGCAGTTTTCGTAAAGAAAGGATAAAATTTATGAAAGAAATCATTCTCTGCAAATATGGTGAGATAGCTCTGAAAGGTCTTAACAAATCAAGCTTCGAGAGCATGATGACAAAGAGCGTAAAAAGAAGACTTAAAAGCTGTGGACAGTTCAGCGTATCAAAAGCACAATCTACTTTGTATGTTGAGCCACTTAATGATGACAGCGATGTTGACATGGCGGTGGAAAAGCTGTCGAAAATTTTCGGTATTGTTAAGCTCTGTCGCTGCTGCGTTTTGGAAAAGGATATGGACGAGATACTCACAAAGTCACTTGACTATATCGAGGACGAAATGGAAACTGCGAGAACTTTCAAGGTCGACGCAAAGCGTTCAGATAAGAAGTTCCCATTCAAGTCCCCTGAGATATGTATAGAAATGGGCGGAAAGATACTTGAAAGATTTCCACACCTTAAAGTTGACGTTCACGATCCTGACGTTGTAGTAACAGTGGAGATAAGAGAAACGAACGCCTATGTTCACGCAGGCTCTATCGAGGGTGCTGGCGGAATACCTGTCGGCTCAAGCGGAAAGGCAATGCTTCTTCTCTCAGGCGGTATAGATTCGCCTGTTGCAGGCTATATGATGGCAAAGCGTGGTGCGATAATATCCGCTATCCACTTTGAAGCTCCACCATATACTTCCGACAGAGCGAAGATGAAAGTTGAAAAGCTTGCCAAGATAATCACTGCTTACTGCGGTGATATCAACTTCTTCTGCGTGCCTTTTACGGAGATCCAGGAGCTTCTGAGAGATAACTGCCCTGAGGAGCTTTTCACTATCCTGATGAGAAGACTTATGATGGAGATAGCTCAGAGGATATGCGAAAAGGAGGACATTCAGGCACTTGTCACAGGCGAGAGCCTTGGTCAGGTGGCGAGCCAGACTATGTATGCAATGGTCTGCACAGACGCCGCTTGCCGTATGCCTGTATTCAGACCATGCGTTGGTATGGACAAATCTGAGATAGTGGAGATAGCAAGAAAGATAGATACTTTTGATACCTCTATCCTCCCTTATGAGGATTGCTGTACAGTTTTCACGCCAAAGCACCCTAAGACAAGACCAAATCTTGCAGACGTTGAAGCCGCTCAGAACGCTTTCGATTGGGAGCCTTATATCCAGAAAGCTATCGAGGGAACAAAGCCTTATCTTATCAAAAACGCATAGCGTATTTTCATGGCGTACACCCGTTGCATGGTGTCTGTGAAAAGGTTACAAACGGGTTAAAACTGTAACAGCTTGTAGCTTAATTGTACGCTTTTTTGTACCCGAATATTGTGTCTTTCCATGGTGAAAAATGCCGAAAAGCCCCGAATTTTCAGGGCTTTTCTTGCGTCTAAAAGGGTGTTGAACGGGCTTGCTAATAATGAAAAATCAGTAATTTGGTAACAAAAGTGTAACATCTGATTACAAAATTTGCTATTAACATTGGTTTTTGAAAATCGTCGAATTAACAAAATGGACAAAAAGAGCCGATTTTTTATGTGCAATATATAACTAAAAGGGGTGATTATTACTATGAAATTTGCTGAAGGTGACAAAGTGGTTACAGATAGTATTGACATAGTTACAAAAAGTGTAGTAAAATATATGATAAAGAGCGGTCGGAAGCTGTGTACTGCGGAAAGTTGTACAGGCGGAATGATAAGCCAGACGATCACTTCCGTTTCGGGAGCGTCGGAAATGTTCCTCGGCGGTGCTTGCACCTATACGGAGGAAATAAAGATGAAGCTTCTGAACGTGAAAAAGGAAACGCTGGAGCAGTATACTGTTTATTCTGAGCAGACAGCCAGTGAGATGAGCAAGGGTGCGCTGAAGCTTTTCGGTGCAGATTGTGCAGTGGCTGTTACTGGTATAGCAGGCCCAAGCGGCGGCTCTCAGGAAAAGCCTGTGGGAACTGTATATGTTTCAGTGAGAAGTCGTCAGAAAGAAATAGTCAGACGGCTTGAGCTTTATAAAGAATATGAGAATTTGGACAGAAGAAAGATCCGTATGCTTACAACAGAAACAGCACTGAGAATGGTGCTTGAGCTGTATGAACAAAAGGCGGAGGCTTGAAATAAATGTCAATGGCTAATGAAACAATGAATCTGTCCGAAAAGGACGATACAAACTTTTTTGTAAGAGTAGTAAGATATTTTATCCCGTGGAAGGGCGACGGAGCAGGAGAAGTGTTCAGAAAGATAGTGTTCATGTTCTCTATCGTGCTTTTCTGTGTTTCTCTTAATGAGCTTTCTGATTTTCTGAAAGCCGACGAGCAGGATCAGAACTATATGCAGGAGATCGTAAATTACGAGCCTGACTTTAGCGATGACGTTGACCTGAGCAAGAATAACGGCTCAGACGATATTGACGTTTCTGACCCTGAGGCTTCAACGAAAGACAGAGAAGTTCAGGGTTGGGCTAAGAAGCTTCTGAAAAGGAACAAGGACGTCGTAGGCTGGATAAAGATCCCCGGCTTTAAAAATTCCGCAGGTGATGAATATATAAACTTCCCTGTTCTTAAAGGCAAGGATAATGAATATTATCTTTACAAGAATATAGACAAGCAGTATTACGAATCGGGAAGCATTTATGCAGACGCTTGGTCTACCATAAATAAGGACGGGCAGTCTGACAATATCACGATATATGGTCATAACATGAGATATGTGGGAACTTCCTTTACTCACCTTACTGAGTATAAAAAGGGAGTGGATTTTCTTAAGAAATATCCTGTTATCGAGTTCAATACTATCTATGACAGCAACTGTAAGTATGTTATCGTGGGTGCGTTCGTAACGGGAATACTTGAAAATCAGGACGACGGAAAGCTCTTCAAATACTGGACTACCAGATATTTTGACGACGCTGACTATAAGTTTGACGATTGGATCTCAGAAGTGAGAAAGCGTTCGTGGTATTCAAACGATATCGAGTGTACAGCAGACGATAAGTATATATCGCTCTCAACTTGTACAAACGAAACTTCAAATCTCAGGTGGGTAATCGTGGCAAAGAAAATGACGGCTGACGATAACCTGGATCTTATAATAGATTCCTATAAGGACAAGGCAAATAAGGATATTTATTTTCCTAAATGCTGGAGAAACGTATACGGAAACAATAAGAAGTATTTCGGCTGGGATTATTGATGTTTATTACACCAAATCGGTGTAAAATAAATTTTAGCTGACGTCAAGCTCACGGACGGCAGTGAAGACGGTTTGCGTGCAGACGGTCGGAAAGGGTAATGTGATTAAAATGAAGCAGAAAAAAACTGAAGACAGCATAAAGCGAACAGCTAAGCCGTCGGTCAGGAAAGTAGGAACAATGCTGGGCAGCGGTGCGCTGGCAGTGCTGATGATAGGTACAGTAAGTATCTTTGCACTTACAAGCGGCAACAACGAGGCTCAGAAGGACACAAAAGCTGCAATAACCAACACTAAGACCACTTCTGTGACAGAAGCAGAAACTGAGAGAGATGAGACCTATACTTCAATGAACACCGTCACATGGAGAAAAGCGGGTATCAGCGAGTATAAAATGGCACAGGCAGAGTCTGAGACAACAACTTCCGCCAAAGCCACTACAACAAAAAAGACAGAAACTACTAAAAATGCAGCAAAAGAAACAAAGGTCAATAACGTAACAATGGTCGCAACTGAGATCGTGAACGTCAGAGAAAAGGCTGACAAGAACTCAGAGATAGAAGCTATCGTTGCAACAGACGAGGAAGTTATCGTTACGGCTGAAACAAGCGACGGTTGGTATAAGGTTACATACGGCGACTACAGCGGATATGTAATGAAGGACTATCTTAAAAAGGCAGAGGTAACAACAACTTCCGCTGCGAAGTCCGAAACTACAACAGCAGCTAAGAAGTCTGAAACAAAAAAGACTACGACAACAAAGGCTAAGACAACAAAGTCTGAAACAAAAAAGACAGAAACAAAGAAAGCAACAACAGCAAACTCGAACAGTTCTGTTATAAGCTATACAGATGAAGAATTTGATATGCTTTGCTACGTTCTTCAGGGCGAGGTAGGAAACTGTTCAGAGCAGAGCAAGATCGCTGTTGCAAATGTTATTATCAACAGAGTGAAAACAGGTAGATTTGGAAGCTCTATAAGCGACGTTCTTACAGCGCCAAATCAGTTCACTGCAATAAACGGCTATTACAGTGGCAGAAACAAGCCAACTCAGAACACTATTGATTGTGCAAAGAGAGCGCTGAACGGTGAGGATAACTCAAACGGTGCAGTTTATTACTACGCCCCACAGTATTGCGGTGGAAGCACAGCGTCTTGGTTTGAATCACTCACATTCTGCATGGAGCTTGATGGTCAGAGATACTTCAAGTAATATTTGAAGTTTTTGGCTAAAATGCCGATATTGTAGATATAAAATTGTATATTATGCTGAAAAGTCAGGACGAAACTTAGCTTTGTCTTGACTTTTTTTCAGTATTTGATAAACTATTATTTAGGTATGCAGTGAGTATTTTGCTGCCATTGGGAATGTTTTGCGGTGTGACCGCTTGAAGGTAAGGACAGTGTCTTGACGATGAATTTGATGACAAAAAAGATATGTGCAAATGTCTGCGCAGCAGTAATGAGCATAACTGCCGTTGGTATATGCGGCGAGCTGCTGCTGGATAATAAAAGCGTGGGCGCAGAAAAAGCCCCTGCGGTGCAGGTCAAAAACGTTGAAGCTCAAAGCGTTAAGACCACTGCCGCTACTGAGGTCTATGACTTTGTGAAGTTCAAAAAGTCCTCTGTGGATAAGTATGATATGTCTTATGTTCAGCAGAAAAAGCAGGCAAAGACCACAAAGAAAAAGGCTTCAGCCAGTGAGTTTACTGTGAAAATGCCTGAGGATAAGGGTGAGTATTACGATATAAAGAACGACCCTGCTAACTTTACAGATACAAGAAGCGTCGCTGATGAGTATTATACTGTCAACGATATAATCTCAGGAAATATCGTCACTCTTAATGGTCATGAACTGCTCTGTCAGATAGTCAACAGCGAGATAGGCGGTGAGTGGGGCGAGGAAGCCATAAAGGCGCAGGCCGTGGCGGCTTATACATGGGTCAGATTTAACGATTCTATCGGTGCTATACCTACGGTGGGGCTTAAAAGCGGATATTCTTCAAAGATAGAAAGATGTGTAAATGCCGTTGAGGGTCAGACCGTTATGTATAATGGCAATATCATAAATGCGGTTTATTCTGCTTCAACAGCAGGTTATTCTACCACCAGCGAGGATATATGGGGCGTTTCTTACCCGTATCTCAAGCGTGTAAAGAGCGAGTTTGACGATAAAGATCCTAACTGGGGCATTGAAGCTACATATACAAAAGACGAGGTCAAGGAGCGTATCGAGAGCCAAACTGATATAAAGCTCTCCGACGACGTGAAGAACTGGTTTAAAATAGACTCTGCTTTCAGCGGAAAGTATATAAGCGGAGTGACTATCGACGGTCATACGAGCTGTACCTATGATGGCAGTGAAGCCAGGATAACAGGTATCACGCTCTGCAACCTCTTTGATGTGAAATCGAACGCCATGGAGATAAGCTATAAGGACGGTGTGTTCACTTTCAAGTCCTATGGCTGGGGTCATGGCGTTGGAATGTCGCAGTGGGGCGCTTGCTATTATGCCGAGGCTGGCTATACATACGATCAGATACTTACTCACTATTATGTGAATTGCTATCTTGGTCTGTCGGCTGTAAATGACAAAGCTGTAAAGAGAGGTCAGATGTCGCAGGACGAGATAGATAAGGAGATAAAGGATTCAGAGATAGTTGACGAGGGCGGAAACGCTTCAGGCGACAGCAAAGAGGACAGTGAGCCTGCACAGACTCAGCCGACCGAGAACGGCACTGTTACCACCGCTCCTGCTACAGAAGCACCTGATACTACAACAACTTCGTTTGACGTTCAGCCTGAGGATAATGTCACCATAGAGCAAAATACAGAAGAAATATTATAACCGAAAGGGAGAATAAAAATGGGATTTTTTTCACCTAAGAATACACCTGAAAATGCAGTAAAGGCACAGATAGACGCAAAGCTTGCCTTTATAAACGATAAGTATACCGAGATAGGCAGATTTGTCAAGCTCAGAATGGCTGACAAGATAGAAGAGCCGGAGGTGAAAAACCTTATTGCTCAGATAGACGCAACTCTTGAAGAACTGAAAAATCTTAATGAACAGCTTCTTACCATCAGAGGAATGAAACTTTGTTCCGGCTGTGGCCACGAGATACCAGTGAATATGGCGTTCTGCCCTAACTGCGGAACAAAACAGCCTGAAATGGCTCAGCCTGTTTATCAGCAGCCTGCTCAGGGCGTTGCAGTTCCAATGGGCGCACAGCCTGTTATACAAAACAGTCAGGGCTATCATAATCACCCTGTTTCACCTGCTTATAATCAGCCACAGGCTAATCCTGTTTATGGCAATCCTGCTCAGCAGAATGTTCAGACAGCCGCTCCTATCCCTGAGCCTGCTGTGGCACAGACTGCTGCACCTATCCCACAGCCTGAAACAGCACCTCAGCCTGCACCAATGCCACAGCCTGCTCCGGTGATAGCAGAAGCTCCGGTGCAAGAGCCTGCAAACAGCAGTTTTGTGTTCTGCTCTCAGTGCGGCCACAAAGAGCCGGCAGGCGTTAAGTTCTGCTCAGAGTGCGGAATGAAGTTGTAATAAAAAAAACTAAGGCAGCGCAGGATAATAAGTGCGTTGCCTTTTTGAGTAAGAAGTAAAAGAAGTAAAGGAAGATCTTTATGTCAGTGAATATTTCAAGCGAGCTTATGGATTATGATGTTATACTTGCTTCAGCGTCGCCAAGAAGAAAAGAACTGCTGTCATTGATGTGTGAGAATTTCAGGGTTATCCCCTCTGATTGTGACGAAAAAATACCGGAGGACGTTACACCAGAGCTTGCCCCTGAGTATCTTTCAGGGATAAAATGCAGATGTATCGCTTCGGTCTATGACCTGAGCGTTGTTATCGGCTGTGACACTGTTGTAATATGCGATGGGGAAGTTCTCGGTAAGCCTGTGGACGAAGCTGATGCCATAAGAATGTTAAAAATGCTGTCAGGCAAGACTCATCATGTTGTAACAGGCGTTACCCTTGGCAGAGGCTGTCGTTACAGTAGCTTTTCCGTTGATACCGCAGTGACTTTCAGAGAGCTTTCCGACCAGGAGATAAAAGCCTATGTGAAAAGCGGCGAGCCTATGGATAAGGCGGGGGCTTACGGCATACAAGGGCTTGGAGCACTTCTTGTGGAAAAGATAGACGGGGACTTTTATAACGTTGTTGGTCTGCCTGTGAGCAGGCTTGCAGAGGAGCTGCACGAGTTCTTGAAGAAGGTTCAGTCGAAGTAGATCTTCTTGTTGCTCTCCTGAGTTTTCGGGAACACTGTCACCTTGTCGTTTCCGTCAACTATGCAGAGAAAGACCTTGTCAGGTGATGAACAGCCTTGCTTTCTTATTTCGTTGGTGAGCCATTTTATCTCCTTGCCTGCGTATTTCAGGTTGTCCTCCATAATAACGCCGTCAAGGATAAGGTCGGTGCAAAGCTTTTCGTCATGCTTCTCATATCCTAAGTCTTTTGGAGTGAGAGGTGCTTCTGTGGCACGTTCCATGAAAGAGATAGTGCCGTTGGTTTCCAGAATAGCGTAGTATATCTTTGAGATGTCGAAATAGCCTGACGTTCTTGCTCTTGAAAGCAGATCATTCACATCAAGCTTGGCGGTCTTAAGGTTTTCGGGATATATTTTGCCTTTTTCAATAAGCAGGATAGGCTTGCCCGAAAGAAAATGTCGGCAGTGGATAGACTTCATCGTAAGCACCGACAACAGAAAGCCTGTCAGTCCGTAAAGCACCATTGCGATAACAGGCACGATAAGCTCGTCCATTTCCTGCGAAACAGCCATTTCAGAGGCGATAGAGCCTATGGTGATGCCGTTGATGTAGTCAAAAAGCGTGAGCTGTGATATCTGCTTGTTGCCAAGAAGCTTTGATATGGCAAACATAACGATTATAGAGCCAACTGTGGCAAGTATGGTGTGAGTGATGTTCATAGGTGTTTGACCCCTTTCAGAATATGCCCTTATTATCTGCATATGCGAACGTATTATTCTTCTGACGCATATTATGACAGAGAAACGTTGTGAGCAGGAAAGGGCGGTATCAGTGGAAAACCGGGGATCGTGCTGCGGTCAGCAGCTTAATATAATGGCTGCGGCATTTGCAAATTATCTTGGCGAGGGTTTGAGCGTTGACCAGCTTGGGTTGCTGTCAGCCTTTTTGCAGTCGGTGGGCGAGTCGCTTGACGTTATCGTCTCCGCAAGGCAGCTTTGTGCAGGAAATGATAATAATATAGCAGATAATTGATACAGGAGCGTAAAATGGGACTTTTCAGAAAAAATAAAGGTACGCCCTTGAAAGAGCTTGAACGCTATCATGGGAAACGAGTTTCCTATGTGGTGGAGCGTGAGGGCGCAGAGGAAAATGTTATCGGAAGAACAGGCGGAATATCTGTTGATAGTGAAAAGCTTGTGGTGGTGTGTGACGGACACGAGGTTTTCAGGTGCAGTACCGACGGCATAGTCTGCGCTGAGCTTATGAGCCACAACGGAGCGGATATAAAGGGCAGGGATATGACCACAGGGAAGCTTCGTCATATCGTTGTGCATTACGCAAACAAAAGGTGATATTTTTGCAAATGCACTCTCTTTGCACATAATTCTATCACATTGCAGTGGTAATATTATTACAGTCGGAAAGGAAAGACCGACAGTTAAAAAGACTTCATGATTGTTTTCTTCATATATTTTTTCTATACTTCCTTAATGAATAAAAACCTGCACGCTCGTGCGGGTTTTTATTTTTTGTATAATGTCTTAGAGAAAAATTCATTTTATTGCTGTTGACAATTCATATTTATGGTGATATAATGATTGTATTGAATATCGTAAAGGCTGTGACGAGAAAGGTGACGGTGCGAATACTTCGCAGAGAGCGGACGTTTGGTGAAAGTCCGCAGGGATAACGCCGTCAGGATCATCTCTGAGCTGATCCGCCTAAGCAGATGTGTTAAGCGGATACGGTTTCTCACCGTTAGAAAGAGATATGAGTGGCAGGCTTATGGTCTGCAATCAGAGTGGTAACACGGAGATATTATGTCTTCGCCTCTAGTCAGGCGAGGGCTTTTTTTATTACATAGAAAAAAGAGGTTGTTTTTTATGCTTACATTGGATAAGGTTTTTGACGCTTCAAACGTGCTTAAAGAGGTCATCAGACCAACAGCGTGTATCCATGCGCCAAAGGTAAACCCTGATTGTGACGTTTATCTGAAAACAGAAAATCTTCAGGTAACAGGTTCTTTCAAGGTAAGAGGAGCTTATTATAAGATATCACAGCTTTCAGACGAGGAAAAGTCACACGGCGTTATCGCCTGCTCAGCAGGAAACCACGCACAGGGCGTTGCTCTCGCCGCAACAAAGAACGGTATAAAGTCTATCATCTGTCTTCCTGACGGCGCACCTATCTCAAAGGTAGAGGCAACCAAGGGCTATGGCGCTGAGGTATGTCTTGTGCCTGGCGTTTATGATGACGCTTATGCAAAGGCTATCGAGCTTCGTGACGCTAACGGCTATACATTTATTCACCCGTTCGATGACGAAAATGTTATCGCAGGTCAGGGAACTATCGGTCTGGAGATACTAAGTCAGGTGGCTGACGCAGACGTTATCGTTGTTCCTGTTGGCGGCGGCGGACTTATCTCAGGTGTTGCATTCACTGTAAAACAGCTCAAGCCAAGCGTTAGAGTATACGGCGTTCAGGCTGAAGGCGCACCTTCAATGGTAAATTCACTTAAAGACGGCAAGATAGAGTGCCTTGAAAGCGTTCACACTATCGCAGACGGAATCAAGGTAAAAGAGCCTGGCGAGCATACCTTTGAGTATTGCAGTAAGTATGTTGACGGCGTTGTTACAGTTTCAGACGACGAGATATCATCAGCTATCCTCCACCTTATCGAGAAGCAAAAGCTCGTTTCAGAGGGCGCAGGCGCAACACCTGTTGCCGCAGTAATGTTTAATAAGATACCTGACATCAAGGGCAAAAAGGTTGTATGTCTTGTTTCAGGCGGAAATATAGACGTAACTATCCTTTCAAGAGTTATCAAGAGAGGTCTGCTCAAGTCTGGCAGATCTGATACTCTTACTATCCAGCTTGAGGACAGACCTGGTCAGCTGAGAGATGTTTCAGAGATAATTTCAAAGCTTGGCGGAAACGTTGTTTCTGTTCACCACGAGAGAGCAAGCGAGGACAGCGATATCACAGATTGCCTGCTCAGACTTGTTCTTGAAACAAGAAACTTTGATCATATCAGAGAGATAAGACAGGCTCTTACAGCCGCAGGCTTTAAGATAGTCAATAAGTAATTTTAAGACAGGAGTAGATAAAAATGGCAGAAGTTGTTTACACAAAGAACGCACCGGACGCAATTGGTCCATATTCACAGGCAATGAAGGTAGGAAACCTTGTTTTCACATCAGGTCAGATAGCAATCAATCCTGCAACAGGCAACGTTGAGGCAACAACTATCGAGGAGCAGACACATCAGGTTTGCAAGAACCTCACAAATGTTCTTGAAGCCGCAGGAACATCTATCGGCAAGGCTGTAAAGACAGTATGCTTCCTTAAGAATATGTCAGATTTCGGCGCATTTAACGGAGTTTACGGCGAGTATTTCACATCAAAGCCTGCACGTTCATGCGTTGCCGCAAAAGAGCTTCCAAAGGACGTTCTCGTTGAGGTAGAGGTAATCGCTGAGGTATAATTTAGCATATTATCTTGTAGTGGAACGGCTGAATTTCTGTTTCACAGAAATGCGACGTCCCATTATTGTGGGGCTGTATTTCAAGTATTTCGGGCGGCGTATGTCGCCCGTTGTTTTTCTGTAAAAAGGGGTGAGGAAAATAAGCAGTGAGTTTATAAAAAGCAAAATGCGGACGGTGAAAAAATTCTCCATAGCCTTTGCAAAGTGGGTCTTTATCGCCTGCGCAGTGGGTGTAATAGGGGGAATAGTCGGCTCGCTGTTTCATATGGCGGTAAATTTTGCCACAGGCTTCCGTGAGTGTCATAGCTGGACATTGTATCTTATGCCGTTGGCAGGTCTGTTTATCATTTTCAGCTATCGTGTCTGCAAGGTGAACGAGGAGACCGGTACAAATCTTATCATAAGCTCTGTTCGTGGAAACATCAAAGTGCCGCTGCTTATGGCGCCTCTCATCTTTCTAGGCACCGTACTCACCCACCTTACGGGAGGTTCGGCAGGACGTGAGGGTGCGGCTTTGCAACTTGGCGGAAGCATTGGCGCAAAGGCAGGCGAGCTTTTAAAGCTTGACGAAAAAGACTCCAGCCTTGTGATAATGTGCGGAATGAGCGCGGTGTTTGCCGCACTTTTCGGCACGCCTTTGACTGCGACTTTTTTCGCTATGGAAGTAATAAGTGTGGGCGTTATATACTATGTGGGTCTTGTGCCTTGCATAGCTTCCTCTCTTATCGCATATAAAATATCGCTGTTGGCAGGGCTTGCGCCAACAAAGTTCAACATAACAGGCATACCAAGGCTTTCCCTTGTGTCTGTGACCCAGATAGCGGCGCTTGCGGCTCTTTGTGCGGTGATATCCATACTCCTTTGCATGGTAATGGAGTTTTCACATTCAAGATTTCAGATGTATCTGCCTAACACCTATCTCAGGATAGCTGTAGGTGGCGTTGTGATCATTGCATTGACTTTGCTTGTAGGTACAAGGGATTACAACGGAGCAGGCGTAGACGTTATCGTGGCGGCTTTAGAGAAAGGTAAGGCGCACCCAGAAGCCTTTGCCCTGAAAATGCTTTTCACCGCCATAACTATAAATACAGGTTTCAAGGGCGGTGAGATAGTCCCGACCTTCTTTATCGGAGCAACTTTCGGCTGTACAGCCGCAGGCTTTTTGGGGCTTGACCCATCATTCGGTGCGGCTATAGGTCTTGTGGCACTTTTCTGTGGCGTTGTGAACTGCCCTGTGGCTTCCATACTTCTCAGCTATGAGCTTTTCGGTGGAAGTGGGCTTGTGCTTTTTGCGGTTGCCTGCGGAGTAAGCTATATGCTTTCGGGCTATTACGGACTTTATTCCAGCCAGAAAATAATGTACTCAAAGACAAAGCCCGAATATATCAACATAAATGCAAAATAAAAGAGAGCCAAGCGGCTCTCTTTTTTTCTATTCACTCATTGTTATGCTCTCAAATTTACCCCTTGTGACCTTGATAAGGTCTTTCGGAGAAAGCATTATCTGCGACCCGATACGTCCGCCGCTTATGATTATCTCCTCAAACTGCTCTGCAGAGCTGTCAACTACCGTCATGTACTGCTTTTTCATGCCAAGGGGTGTACAGCCACCACGAATGTAGCCCGTAACAGAGTTTATATCCTTCACATGGAGCATCTCAACCGACTTTTCGCCCACAGACTTTGCCGCCTTTTTCATGTCAAGCTCCTCTGCGATAGGGATAGCGAAAACATAGTAATTGCCGCTTTTACCCACTGTCACAAGGGTCTTGAATGAGCTTTCATAAGGCTGACCGAGCATATCTGCAATGTGTATGCCGTCGATAAACTCGTCGCACTCGTATGTGTTGACCTTGTATTTTACCTTATTTCTGTCAAGAATACGCATGGCGTTGGTCTTGACTTCCTTATCCTTTGACATTTTTTATCGCTCCCAATAAAATATTGCCCCTATTTCTCCCTTGAAAGCTTCACAGTGTCAGCAATTATCTCGGCACACATTTCGTAGCCAAGCCTGCCGCTGTCAAGGCACATATCATAGCTTGAAATATCCCCCCACTTTTTGTTGGTGTTGGAGTTGTAATAGTCGGCACGTTTTTTGTCATACTTTTTGAGCCTTGCTTCTACCTCGTCCTCGGAGATGTTGTGCTTCTCAATTGCGCATTCCTGACGCTTCTCAAAGCTTGCATTAATGAAGACATTCAGCGTCTTGACTTTGTTTTTCAGTATAAAATCTGCACATCTGCCCACGATAACGCAGTTTCCCTTTGAAACAAGCTCCATTATTACCTCTGTTTCAGCGGCGAATATCTTCTCTGTTATAGGATACTCTTTCTCCTTTGAAAACAGATTTATCGGTGTTTTGAGAATGCTCAGAGCGGCTTCCTCGTATTTTTGTATCTCGCTCATTGCAATGCCACTTTTTTGTGCCGCCATGTCGATTATCTCTCTGTCATAGCATGGGATACCAAGCTTTTCAGCCACAAGCTTACCGATAGTCGAACCGCCTGCGCAATAATGTCTGCCGATAGTGATAACTTTTATTTCAGCCATTTTCTGTTTCTCCTTTTGCAGTATTTTTTATTTTTTTTTGTCGGACTTCTGCCCTTTTATACAGTATAATATATTTGCTTGTTATTGTCAATAACATATTGGTTACACTTTGTTTAAGCTGGAGTAATAAAACTTCTCATAAAACGGAAAAGGACCGACCCTATGGTCAGCCCTCTTTCGTAGTAAGGAAAGTAAAATGAATTAAAACGAAAAATTCCTATTTATCAGCGTTGGCTTCTTTTATTTCGATATAAGCCTTCATAAGCTTGATAGCACCGTCAACGCCTGTTTTGGACGAGTTGATACAAAGGTCATAGTTCTTTGCTTCGCCCCATTTCATGTCGGTGTAATAATTATAGTATGAAGCTCTCCGCTTATCAGTCTTGCGGATAAAGTCCTCAGCTTTGTTTTTTTCGATATCGTATCTCTCAAGGATACGCTTTTTCTTTTCGGCAGTGTTGCCGGAAATGAAGAAGTCGATAATATTAGGCTCATTTTTCAGAACATAGTCAGCACAACGTCCTACAATAACACAAGGACCCTTCTTTGCAATGTTCTTGATAGTTTCAAACTGAGCCAAGAATATCTTGTGATTCAGCGGCATATCAGGATTGATCCTGCCGTCTGCACTTACAGGGTAATTACCCATGACCAGTGAGAAAAGAAAGCTGTTAGTATAGGACTCATCGTTCTTAACAAAAAGCTCCTGACATATACCGCTCTCTTTTGAAGCCATTTCCAAAAGCTCTTTATCATAGAAAGGTATGCCCAGATCATCAGCAAGCTTCTTGCCTATTTCACGTCCTCCGCTGCCAAATTCACGGCTGATAGTAATAATCGATCTCATAAAACATATCTCCCTTCTTTGATATATTCTTTTTAACGTACATTTATTATAGCATATTTTTTGTGATTTGTACATAAAAATCCGTAAAATTCTTGCACAAATTTATGTATTTTATATTGTGCATTTTGCGTACAAATATATTTAACAAATTCGTGACAAATACAAAGGCAATAAAAAAGCGGGACGAATGAACGTCCCGCTTGAAAATACTGAATTATTCAGCAACGTTAGCGTTTGCTTCCTTGATGATGTAATCAACAGCCTTCTGGTTCTCAGCAACGCACTCTGTCCATGTAGTAGCTCCGCCGCCTGTTACCATTGTAGCCTGGTTTACTGTCTGCATAAGTGTTGAAAGCTCAGCAGATACGCCGTCCTGGAAGTCGAATACAGGATTCTGTCTAGCCAGATCGTAAATTGTCTTACGCATCTCGATCATATCGTCTGTCCAGCCGTAGTCGTTCTTGAGCTGTTCTTCTGTGATGTTCTGTACCTCAGAGTTTGCAACCTTGCAGCAGTTTACGAACGCATTGAAGCCGTCTGGGTTTGGAGCGTTCTTGCAGAGGAGATAGCCGTTTACGCCTGTAGATACATAGTACTTGTCAGAATCGTCCATTCTTGGCATTGGAACGAACATAACCTCGCCGTCCTTGACGCTTCCGAATGTCTTAGTCTTTTCAGGAGTATCCTCGAGAGCCCATGTGCCGATAGGAATGAACAGTGTGAGCTGTGAACCAAGACCTTCACCGTTAGCTCCGTCACCTCTTGTCTTCCAGTTGTTGCTTGATCTGTCGAATACAACGTTGTTCTTCTCAAGGTTGTACATAAGATCCTGAACTGTGCCAACTTCAGCCTTGCCCATGTTGTTTACAAGCTTGCCGTCCTCAAGACCGATAAGTGGATAACCGCAAGTATCGTTAAGAGCCTTGCCGTACCAGTAACCATCAAGAGCATATCTGTCAGCTTCAGAGTCTGCAAAGTCAAGGCACATCTCTGTGAACTTGCTCCATGTCCACTCGTCATTAGCGTAAAGCTCAGCAGGATCGTCATAGCCAAAGTCTGATATTGTCTTTGTGTTGTATGTACAAACATACTGTGGTCTTACGTCGATAGCAGCTACATAGTGCTTGCCGTTGAATACGAATGAATCGTTAAGTGTCTGTGATGATGACCAGATGTCTGAGCTGAAATCAACTACATCGTCGATAGGCTCGAACATGGCCTTGATAGCACCCTTAGGGAATGCGTCCATGTCGTCAGCAGGGAAGAAGTCAGGTGAGTCGTTAGCCATAACTGCCTTAGCAAGATCAGTATATCTGTTATCCCAAGTTGTCTGAACATACTCGATCTTTCCACCGTACTTAGTCTGGAAAAGTGAGATAGCAGGTGATTCTGACTTACCATCACTAGGGTTGATGTCATAGTGAGACATCCACTTGATAGTCTTGTTTGAAAGCTCGATGTCAGGGAGCTTATCCTGAAGTGCATTTACCTGCTCCTTCTGATCATCTGTCATAGCCTTAGCTTCCTTCTTGGAAGATGAGCTGTCACTTGATGAGCTGCCACAAGCAGCCATGCTGCAAGCCAGTGAAAGCGCACAAGCAGCAGCGAAAATTCTCTTTGCCATTTTCATTATAGTAACCTCCTTGATAATAGACGAATGTTCCTTACCCAAAACGTTCATCTGTTACGATCGACAAGCATTGTTACCCGACAACGCTTGCCATAACGCTTATTTTTCGTCCTTACTAATGATAACAAAAAGTTTAAATTTAGTCAATCAGCATTTTGCAATATAAAGCTCAAGCGTTTTTGTTGATTATGACAAAGGTGTGTTGAATTTGTGTGAGTATTCGTTTTCAGAAAACGTTTTCGCAATTTCACTCATACATATTAATAAAAAGTTTACAATTGTTGTATACAGGTTTTACATTACCGTACCACCTGTCTTTTGTCAGCAGGTGAGAGTTTGAATGTCCTCTTGCGACAGGGCAGGGTGAACGGCACGGTTTATGCCCATTGCAATGAGCTTTGCGCAGTTTTCCGAAAGTTTGTCAGCAGTTTTCGGAGCGACCATGATGTTTTCGGAGCTTTCAGGTGCGGTCTGACCGAAAATGTGCTGTGCGGCAGTGCAAAGATCTATGACCGTTGGCACGCCTATGGCAATGCACTTTACCCCGAGAGTCGAAAGCGAAAGCTCTTTTCGTGCGTTTTCGACTCCGCTTCCCGGAGAAATGCCCGTGTTGCAAAGCTGTATTGTCCTGCCAAGATTTGAAAGCTCGCTGCAAGCCAGTGCGTCAACGGCAATGATAGCCTGCGGTGTTACACGCTCCGCAATTGCTTTTACCTGCTCTGAGGATTCTATTCCCGTGTTTCCAAGAACTCCTGGCTGTATCACTGTGACCTCGCCCAGATCGTCAGTATCAATCTCTTTTGCAAGGCTTTTTATGTGACGGGTAGCGAAGATCTTTTCAGCGGTAAGAGGGCCAACAGCGTCAGAAGTCAGGGCATAGTTCCCAAGCCCTACTGCCAAAAAACGTTCACATCCACCGCAAAGCTCACCTAAGGCTTTTGCTATGACTTCTGCACGCTCACGAAAACTGTCGCTGTACATATCGAATGTTGAATCTGTGGCGGTAAGGGTGATGTATCTGCCGACAGGTCTGCCAAGCTTTTCGGCGGCTTCCTGTGTTTCTATGGTGATGTCCGTTACCTCAAGCCTAGCGTTTTCAATAACCTTGTTTTTGACTTTCACTCCCTGAAGCTTTTCCGCACCGCCTGCCTGAGAAAAGCTCTCCGCCGCCATATCCGTTCTAATGCTCATTTTATTCACCTTCCTGTGATATCGTGTAAGTTTTTGTGTGTTCCTACAATTTAGGCCGCAAAATTTCTATATTTTTTTCAGTAAACCCCCTTGCAATTTCTTTTGAAATGTGGTAAAATATTTTACAAGGCTTGTTTAAAGGGCTTTCCGCATTTCCTCTCAGTCTGCGGATAGCTTGTGCAAATAAGTGCAAATTTATACAGAATGAGGGAGGTGTCGGTATGCCAAACATTAAATCCGCTAAGAAGAGAGTCAAGGTTATCAACACTAAGACAATGAGAAACAAGGCTGTAAAGTCTGATCTTAAAACTGCACTCAAGAAGGCTGACGCTGCTGTAGCTGAGAATGCAGAAAACAAGGAAGAAGTAGTAAGAGCTGCTATCAAGAAGGTAGATATGGCTTGCACAAAGGGCATTATGCATAAGAATGCTGCTGCAAGAAAGGTATCACAGCTTGCTAAGAAGCTTGGCTAATTTTTCAAAGTAGCTTACAAGACCGTTCCGAATGGGGCGGTCTTTTTTGTGTATTGGTCTGTACTATATAAATAGTATACTTTGTTGGTCGTAGTTGACTTTTTGGAGCTGTTATAGTATAATTGAGTTGATAATAATGCAGGGGAGGGATTTTATGACGTATCGTGTTGGAAAATATACGCTGCCTGAATACAGTGTGCTTATGTCGGTGTATGACCGTGAGCTTCCTGAGAACCTTAACGAGAGTCTTGAGTCTATGCTCATGCAGTCATATCCTCCCTCTGACTTCGTGCTTGTGTGCGACGGCAAGCTCACCTGCGAGCTTAATATTATCGTAAAGTCATTTCAGGACGAGTTCAAGCATATTTTCCATATCGTTCAGATAGACGAGAACGTGGGCGTTGGAAAGGCTTACAACGAGGGCATAAAGGCGTGTAAATGCGATTATATCGTGAAAATGGACAGCGACGATATATCTCTCCCTAACCGATGCTTGAAGCAGATGACCCTTTTTGCGGTGAAGCCTAAGCTTGATATAATCGGCACATATGTGGAGGAGTTCGACACTGACACTGACGAGGTAGTTTCGGTGAAAAAAGTGCCTGTCATGCATAAGGATATCGCTTCATATTCCAAACGACGCAACCCTTTCAACAGGCAGTCTGTGGCTTTTCGCAAGTCCTTTGCGGAAAAGATAGGCGGTTACAGTGACCTTAAAATGTGCGAGGACTATGAGTTTATCGCACGAATGTTACAGCATGGTGCAAAGGGGCAGAATATACCCGAGGTGCTTGTGCGCTACCGCATAGATGAAAATACTGTAGATACACGCAAAAGCTGGGAGCATACAAAGGCTTTCATTCGTGTGAGGTGGATAATACACCGTTCAGGGTATACGGGCTTCCGTGACTTTTTCATGCCATGCGCTCTGCAGCTTGGCTTGTTTATATTTCCCAGAAAATTCACCCGTTGGGTATACAGAACGTTTCTCAGAAAATAATATTTTTTATGTATGAAAATATGAACCCAATGTCGTGTGGGTTCATATTTTTTTAGTTCAAATAAAAGTAAACGTTATCAATTTTGAACACGATGTTAAACATTAAAAATGGCTATTGACAATGATTTTTTATATGATATATTTAAAAGTATGGAATATAAAGCCTAAAGGCGAGAGCTTCGCAAAGCTTGGCTTTATAAAAATTTGAATATTATAATTATAAATGATAAGGAGAACATTATGCGTGGAATGATGAAAAGAACAGTTGCTACCGTTATGGCAGTGCTTATCGCTTGTGCGGCAGCAGGCTGCAGCAGCACAGGAAACAGCAGCTCAGGCAGCTCGTCAGCAGGCGAGACTACCACTACAACAGCCCCTGTCGTTGAGGATATGGGCAATATCGACCTTTCAGACGTAACGACAGAGTATGACGTTCCTGAGGATTTCAGCTACGAATCCGAGGCGGAAAAAGGAACTCTTTCGGGAGGTGCGGCAGTGCTTGATAAGAATTTTCTTGGTAAGTTTTCTGGCGATGGCTTCGTTTCCATAGGCTCATCGGGAGATATGGTGGAGTTCGAGATAGATTTTCCTGCAAAGGGAAGCTATAATATTACTCTCACAATGGCGGCAGACGGCGAGGGTCAGTCAAATCTTATCACTGTTGACGGTGCTGCGCTCACAAACTTCACATCAACCACAACAGAGTTTGGCGACACTATGGCTGAAAATGTGCTTATCGACGAAGGTACTCATAAGGTAGGCATAAAGGGCGACAATGGTCATATCTATATTGACAAGATAAAGATAAACCCAGCTCCTGCTATCGACCTTTCACAGTATGAGGTATCAAATCAGCTTTCAAACCCTAACGCTTCTGACGAGGCAAAAAGACTATATAATTTCCTTACGGACGTTTACGGAAAGTATACTATCTCAGGTCAGTTCTCAGGAGATAACGAGGGCAAGGACTGCCGTGAGTTCAAGGAGATAAAGAAGCACACAGGCAAGACGCCTGCTATACTTGGTCTTGACGTTTCAAACCTTTCAAACAGCGCACTTTCACATGGCGCAGGCGGCGGAGATATGGTACCTTTGCAGGCTATGGATTGGTACAACAATGAAAACGGAATAGTTTCACTTTGCTGGCATTGGTATGCCCCTGAGAAAAACCTGGAAAAGAACGGCGGAGCATGGTGGCAGGGCTTCTATTCTGAATACACAGACTTCGACCTTGCAAAGGCTCTAAGTGGCGAGGACAAAGAGGGCTACGATTCTATCATAGCAGACCTTGACCATATGGCAGGGGTACTTAAAGAGCTTGCAGACGCAAACGTGCCTATACTTTGGCGACCTCTCCACGAGGCGGCAGGCGACCCTAAGTATCCTGGCAACGCATGGTTCTGGTGGGGCTCGGCAGGAAAGGACGCTTATATCCAGCTTTGGAAACTTATGTATGACAAGTTCACAAATGAGTATGGTCTTAATAACCTTATCTGGGTATGGAACGCACAGAATCCTGACTGGTATCCGGGAGATGAGTATGTTGACATCATGGGCTATGACTGTTACCCTGCAGAGCGGGACAGCTCTTCACAGAAGTGGTATTATGACCTTGTGAAGTCAAGCACATCCACAAAAAAGATAATCGCAATGACAGAGAACGGCTCGATGTTCGACCCTGACGGAGCATTCAACGACGGCACACGCTGGGCGTGGTTCAGTACATGGAACGGCGAGTTCTGTATCAAGGATAAACAGCTTTCAGATCAGTACACCACATTTGACGAGTGGAACAAGATCTACAACAGCGAAAGAGTTCTCACCCTTGACGAGCTTCCAAACCTGAAATGTTATCCAATGGATACTGAAAAGTATCTGGAGGAGCATAAGTAAATTCGGATAAAATAAAAACTGCGGACGGCAAAATGCTATCCGCAGTTTTGTTATGTAGGGGAACGGCTCAATTTCTGTTTCACAGAAATGCGACGTCCCGAATTATTGTTCTGTACTATTTATCAGCTATAAATATTCAGTATGCAAGGTGCAACATAAACCACTATGATCACAATAGCTCCCGCACCGATAACAGCCACAAGTGCAGCGGCTTCCATAGTTTCTCCGAATTTCAGTTTCTTTCTTATGAAGAAAAATCCTGCTGTCAGTGCAATGCCTGCGATAGTCAGTGCAAGACCTGCATAAAAGCCCTTTGGCACGCTTGTTACAGTTATGGTGTTCTCGCCCTCCTGCAAGTCAAAGCTTACAAGGTCACCGAAAACCTTGTCATATGAAACAGCCTTGCCGTTGACCTTTATTTTCAGACCCTCCTGATATGGTATCTGAAGCACACATTTCTGTCCTGCCTTTGCATTAACGCTTCCAGAAAGCTTGCCGTCACTGTCTGTAAGACCGGCGGTCTGTGCCTGCTCAAGTGCCTTTTCAAGAACATTGTGGTGAAGCCCGAAAACGCCATAGGAACGGCAGCTTGTGATGTCTTTCTTCAAGGTCACACGCACGTTGACGTGTTCATTTTCAAATTTCCCAAGCTTCAAAAGCCCGTTGCTCGATTGTGACGGATAATCCATCTGCTTTACCTGACCGTTCACTGTTACCATGAAGCTTCCGTTTATATCCTCGCTGAGGCTGTTTGAAAGCTTGTCGAAGCAGTCAAAATAAAGTGTCTGCTTGTCTGTCACATCTATGCTGTAGTCCATGTAGGCTACATCGCTAGTAGTAGTGAGGGTGTAGTTCGGTTTAAAGTTACTGTCGTCCTGCACACCATAGATCGTGGTGTATTCGTAGTCTGTGATAAGCTCGTTACCGTTGCCACCGAAAAGCTGTTCAAAAAGCTTCTTCTGAACGTTGCTTCTTGTGCCTGTGGAAAGCTCCTCACTGCCGCTCAGGTCAGCGTCGGTCACAATGCCAAGGGGGAGATAGTATTCTGTCGGCACTATCTCGTAGGTATCGTTTGAATATACAGCGTCAGCCGAGCCTGTACCTTTTTCAATAAGATATTTTACTGACAGCAAAGCGTCAGTAAGCTCCGTTCCGCCATATGAGCCTACCTCCATCCAGTAGGAAGAGTAACCAAGCTGCTTCATCATGTACATATAATCACGGCTTGTGAGGGAGGTGTAGTGGCTCAGGGAATTGTAGCCCATTGAGCCGACCAGATTGACCTCGAAAAGCTTGCTTGCGGTCTTTACTCTGTAAAAGCCCTCTGTTTCGTCAAGCCTGTCTGAAAGATCCATTATCTTCTGATGATTAGCCGCGCGGAGAGTATTGTTCATGCTTGGAGATACCATATAAATGTTCACGTTTGCGTATGACTCAGCCGCAACAAACATTGCGAGGAAGACAGCAAATATCTTCTTTGATATCCAGCCCTTTTTGTGCAGCAGAACGATAACAGTATAGAAAGCCGCCGCCACAATGAAAAATTCAAGGCAAAGCTCAAAGGCGGTGCTGTCCTGCCAAAGGCTTTTAGTGTATTTTGACATTCCGTCACGATTGTTCTCAACAAAGCCCTCAGAGAAGTTGTAAAAGCCGTAGATAAGTGCCGCAAGTATCAGGAAAATAACAAAGTGGTCGCAGTTTTTCTTTCCTTTTGCCACTGCGTTTTCCGATGACAGAAAATATCCTGCGCAGATAAGTGCAAAGAATATGGTAATGAAAGCGTATCTGCATGGGAACGACATATAGCTTCCCGTGTGCCACATAAGGTTCGCAGGCTCTATTAAAATAGGTACGAGCATCAAAAAGAGCATTATAAGGTCGGTATTAAGACGCTTGCTTCTCTTTTTGCCGTCAAGAAGAAACACCGCAACTATCACTATCACCGAAGCCGTTGACAACAGCAGGCAGAATGTGGTGTTGTAGTTTGTGATGAATGAGGCGGTTTCGATCTGTTGGATAACTGATTTAGAACGTCCGCTTGACAAAAACTGCAGAAAGCATGGCATCCATACCACCGCTGAGAGCAATGCACCAAGGAGCGAGCCTATAACAAATCTGCATGGAACGTCCTTGTATTTTTCCTCCTTGCGGTAACGCCAGCAGCAAAGCGCCATGAAAATCATTATGAAAACAACTATCATGTAGCTGATGTAGTAGTTCACTATCATCATAAGTGTGAGCATGACAGTGTACGGGATAATGCGCTTTTTCTCGAAAAGCTCCCTGAATGCCACCATGAGGAGTGGGAAAAGATACATCATGTCAAGCCATATGTTGTTCTGATAATAGAACATTCCATAGCCGCAGAATGCGTATATGACGCTGAGTACAGCGCCAATATAAGGGTCGAGCTTTTTTTGACAGGAGCGGAAATATATCTGCGCCGTTACAGCCGCTGTCATCATTTTAAGCACTGTGAGAATGTTGACGAGGTAGATTATGTCAGCCTTGTCAACAAAAAGCACAAGCAAGGTGTAGGGGCTTGCGATAAAGAAGAAGAAAACGCCCCACAGGTCCATTCCTCCTGCATTGTGGAAGTTAAGGAACATTCCGTCCTTGCCTGTGAAAATATCCTTGAAGTCGGTGAGCAGAGGTATCACCTGCTGTGACATATCACACCATGAAACAGTGCCGTCACCAAAAGGGTAAAGCCCATGCCGATAAAAAGCAAATCCCATTATGAGCAATACAGCCAGAGGTGGGAAAATAAAGGGCAGAGCTTTTTTCAGCTTATCCATTTTGTTCAGTCCTCCATACATAACATAGTTTTTATATTTTTCTTTAAAAAAACATTATAATTATACTCCATTAAGAGCCAAAAATCAATATTAAATAAGCCAACTTTAGGCTTCGTATGATGAAAATTCTGTGAAAAACATGGTCTGATGTTGATTTTTTTCCAGGGAGGTGCTATAATAGGCTAGTGAAAAGGCAGGAGTGCCATTAATAATGATCGAAAGGACGATAAAAATGAAACTTAAAAAGCTATTCAGAGCATTGGCTCTTTGTACAGCAGGCGTGCTTGCCTGCGCAATTCTTACAGCCTGCGGTGATAAGAGCGACAGCTCATCACAGACATCTGCGGCTGACACTGACAAGAAGTTCGTTATCACGCTTTATGCCAATGACGCACCTATCACCTGCGAGAACTTCGAGAAGCTGGTGAAGGAAAAGTTCTATGACGGACTTACTTTCCATAGAGTTGTAGACGGCTTTATGGCACAGGGCGGTGACCCTAACGGTGACGGCACAGGCGGAAGCAAGGAAACTATCAAGGGCGAGTTCTCAGCAAATGGCGTTGAAAACAGCCTGAGCCATACAAGAGGCGTTGTTTCAATGGCAAGAGCAAGCGATATGGACAGTGCTTCAAGCCAGTTCTTTATCTGCTACAGCGATGACGATACTTTCCTTGACGGTCAGTATGCGGCTTTCGGCATGGTAACAGAGGGCATGGACGTTGTTGATGACTTTCTTAAAGTTGAGAGAACAACAGGTTCAGACAACGAACAGTCAAAGCCTGTTACACCTATCACTATCGTAAAGGCTGAAATGATAGATGATGACGCAGACGGCAACCACAGAGTTCAGTTCACAATGAATTTCTAAGCTGATTTTCACAAAGAGGTGTCCCCATTGGGTGGATACCTTTTTTGTTTACTAAAATGGTTTGGCAAAACAAAAAATTCATAATTTATATATTAAATCACTGATAAAAGCTATTGCAAAAAGCCGTGTGTTCAGTTATAATATATGATATAGGTTTATGCACAGCCGGTATTGGAGGGCTGTCGCTATCAATTTTTGAAAGGAATGTATGTTATGAAGAAATTTGCAGCAGGACTTATTGCAGTGGCAATGAGCGTTACAATGCTTGCAGGCTGCGGAGTGCCTGCTAATACAGTTCACAGCGTTGACGATCTGGAGGGCAAGACTATCGGTGTTCAGCTTGGAACAACAGGCGACATCTATGCCGAGGACGTTAAGGACGCTAAGGTAGAAAAATACAACAAGGGCGCTGATGCTGTTCAGGCTCTGAAGCAGGGCAAGATAGACGCTGTTATAATCGACGCTGAGCCTGCTAAGGTATTCGTTGAGAAGAATGACGATCTTGAAATACTTGACGAGCCTTTTGCTGAGGAAGAATACGCTATCGCTATGAAGCTTGACAACACTGAGCTTCAGACAGCTGTCAACGGTGCTCTCAAGGAGCTTAAGGCTGACGGAACACTTGACGCTATCAAGGCAAACTACGTTGGCGAGAACGCTGGCAAGAACCCATACAAGTCCCCTGATAATGTTAGCAGAGATAAGGGTACGCTTGTAATGGCAACAAACGCTGAGTTCCCTCCATATGAGAGCAAAGAGAACGATAAGGTCGTTGGTATCGATGCTGATATGATGCAGGCAGTTTGCGACAAGCTTGGTTATGAGCTTAAGATAGACGATATGGCATTTGATTCTATCATCTCAGCCGTTCAGTCAGGCAAGGCAGACGTTGGCGTTGCAGGTATGACAGTTACACCTGACAGAGAGAAAAACGTTCTTTTCTCTGACACTTACACATCATCAAGTCAGGTAATAATCGTAAGAAAGAAATAATTTTTCACACTTCGGCTGTCGTAGAGCGGCAGCCGAAATTATTTTGATAAAGAACAGGAAGTGCTGAATTGAACAAATTGATCGACGATTTCCAGCAAAATTTTTTGGACGAGAGCCGTTGGCATTATCTTACCAATGGTCTTAAAACAACACTTATCATAACCTTCTTTGCGGTCATACTTGGCTTTGTGTTGGGATTTCTTGTGGCTATAGTCCGCTCTACTCATGATAAGACAGGCAAAATGAAGATACTCAACGCCCTTTGCAGAGTGTATCTTACAGTGATAAGAGGAACTCCTATGGTAGTTCAGCTCCTTATAACATATTTTGTTATTTTCGGAAGCGTGAACATAGACAAGACTCTTGTGGCTGTGCTTGCATTTGGCGTGAACTCAGGCGCATATGTGGCTGAGATAGTCCGTTCAGGTATCATGTCAGTTGACAACGGTCAGTTTGAAGCAGGAAGAAGCCTTGGCCTTAGCTATCGTCAGACAATGATATCAATCGTTCTTCCGCAGGCTTTTAAAACTGTTCTGCCTGCCCTTGCAAACGAGTGCATAGTCTTGCTTAAAGAAACCTCTGTTGCAGGATATATCGCAATTCAGGACCTTACAAAGGGCGGAGATATAATCCGTTCTCAGACGTTCTCGGCATTCATGCCGCTTATAACAGTTGCACTTATTTACCTTATAATGGTAGTTGTGCTTACTCATCTGGTAGGAAAGCTTGAAAGGAGGCTGTCGCAAAGTGATAGACGTTAAACATCTCAGCAAGTCTTTCGGCGAGGTCGAAGTGCTGAAAGATATAAACGAAACTATCGAAAAGGGCGAAAAGGTCGTTATCGTTGGTCCGTCAGGCTCAGGAAAATCCACCTTTCTCCGCTGTCTTAACCTTATGGAAAGACCTACTTCTGGAGATATTTTCTTCGAGGGCGAGAACATCACTCAGGCGAACGAGCATGAAATGAACAAGCTCAGACAGAGAATGGGCATGGTTTTTCAGCATTTCAACCTCTTCCCACATCTTACAATAAAAAAGAATATCACTCTTGCCCCTGTGAAGCTTGGACTTATGACAGCCGATGAAGCCGACAAAAAGGCGGAGGAGCTTTTGGAAAGAGTTGGTCTGCCAGATAAGGCTGACGAGTATCCTTCAAGGCTCTCAGGCGGTCAGAAGCAGAGAATAGCAATCGCACGTTCACTGGCGATGAACCCTGAAGTAATGCTTTTTGACGAGCCTACTTCTGCGCTTGACCCTGAGATGGTGGGCGAGGTGCTGGAGCTTATGAAACAGCTTGCAAACGACGGAATGACAATGGTTGTCGTTACCCACGAAATGGGCTTTGCAAGGGAAGTTGCTTCAAGAGTTCTGTTTATGGCAGACGGAAAAATACTCGAACAGAACAAGCCGTCAGAGTTCTTTGCACACCCTGAAAATCAGCGTTTGAAAGATTTTCTCTCAAAAATTATATAGAAGCCAACACCGCACAAGGGGCGCCTATCGTCTTTGTGCGGTGTTTTTTTTGTTTGCAAAGGTCTAAATGTAGGTTTGTCAATCATATTGGACACTATTATTAAGAAATTCGATAGGCGAAAACCATTTGAGGGGACGCATAGGACGGTTGTTTGTTCGACTTAA